>CALKQS010000009.1 GCA_937990725.1 uncultured Candidatus Saccharibacteria bacterium
GTGTTAGGCACGCCGCCAGCGTTCATCCTGAGCCAGGATCAAACTCTCCATAAAAAGAAAAGATGTACTTTTCATAAAAGATGCTTCCCTGTTGGGAAGCGTCTATAACTCAAAAATAGACTGACGATGATTATTGCACAACTAAATTGTTAAGATACAAAACGTCTCGTTGTTGGCCCTTGTTTTCGTTCCCTCAACCAGACTGAAACCATCATAGCGTATTTTTTGCGGATGGTCAACACTTTTTTGCGATTATTTTGTCGCAAAAAATACAACTACGCCCACAAGCACGCCAAGCAGCGACCCAACGAAGATCTCGAGTGGTGTGTGCCCCTGTGCAGCCCGCGGCAATGTGACATCGACCCCAGTCTTCTTGATGACTTGCTGGATAGCAATACCCTGCTCGCCCGACGAGCGCCGCACCTTGACAGCATCGTAGCAAATAATCAGCACGAGCAGCGTTGTCACACCAACCAGTGGCGACTGCAACCCCTGCTGCAGCACCAGCACTGTCCAGACAGACAATGATGTAGCGGCATGCGAGCTCGGCATGCCACCAGAGATGAAGAGCTGATGGGTGAAGTCCAGCACCTTGCCTTTGGCGTGGGCAATTGCAAACTTAATGACGTGAGCAATTGCCCAGCTGATGGCGATGGCCACAATATATGGCGAGAGGTACCATGGCATAGTTATGCCTCCTTATCCTCGTCTTTTTCGCGCACAATACCGATCGATGAGACGGTATCCCCCTCGGCAAGACGCATCACACGCACACCCTGGGTGGTGCGACCAAGCGTTGGGATGTCGTGGAGTGCTACACGGATGGTTTGGCCATTTTGGCTAATGAGGAGTGCCTCGGTGGCATCGGGCTCGAGAGTCTGTACAGTGATAATCGGCCCAGTCTTGGTGGTGACAACCGCTGCCTTGATGCCGACGCCGCCCCGCTTGTGGCAGGGGAAGTTAGCCGCTTTAGTAATCTTGCCATAGCCGTTTTGGCTGATGACGAGCAATTGCTGGTCGCTACTGGTGACGATGTCCATCCCCACCACCGTATCATCGGGGCGGAGGCGCACACCGCGCACACCGCGAGCGACACGGCCCATTGGTCGGCACTCTGTCTCGCTAAAGCGCACGGCTTGGCCAGCTGATGTTGAGATTATTACATCATTATCGCCATTGGTCTGTTTGATCCAGCGCAGCTCATCGCCATCATCGAGTTTGATGGTAATGAGACCATTGGTACGGATGTTGGCGTAGTCGCGTAGTGTTGTCTTTTTCACAGTACCCTTGGTTGTCGCCATAAAGAGGTAGCCATCATCGCTTGCATCTTTAGCGTGGTTGATAATTGATGTAATTTTCTCTTCAGGCTGGAGCTGAAGCAAGTTGACCGCCGCAACACCCTTGGCTGCGAGGCTAGCAGCAGGCACTTCGTACGCCTTGAGGCGGAAGACCCGACCCTTGTTGGTAAAGAAGAGCAGCCAGTCGTGGGTGTTGGCCGGAATGAGTTGGTCGATGCCATCTTCTTCCTTGGTAGACATGCCACGCTTGCCCTTGCCACCTCTGTTTTGGCGGCGGTATTCACTCACTAAAGTACGCTTGATGTAATTCTCTGCTGTGAGAATAACAACGGTCTCTTCCTCAGGGATGAGCTCTTCGTCGCTGAATTTGCCTAGCTCATGGTTGATGATCTTGGTGCGGCGCTCGTCACCGTACTTTTCTTTCATCTCGAGCAGTTCCTCTTTGATAAGGCGCAGGATCTCATTCTCGTCGGCCAGGATGGCCTCTAGCTGCTTGATGAGCTCGTGCAGATAGCGCAGCTCGTCTTCGATCTCTTGGCGATCAAGGCCAGTCAGCTTGCGCAGCTGCATGGCAAGAATCGCCTTACCCTGGATCTCGCTGAGCGCAAAACGCTCCATCAACCCCTGTAAAGCATCGTTGTAATTCTTACTTGCCCGGATTAGCTTGACGACCTCATCGATGTTATCAAGCGCGATCTTGAGCCCTTCAAGAATGTGCGCTCGTGCCCTGGCCTTCTTGAGCTCATACTCGGTGCGGCGACGCACCACAATGCGCCGATGCGTGATAAACTCACCGAGAATATCGTGCAGGCCAAGCACCCGTGGCTGGAGCCGCATCGCGTTCTCGCTGCTGGGCACAAGCGCCAGCATGTTGTAGTGGAAGTTGGTCTGCAGCGCGGTGAGCTTGTACAGTTGGTTGAGCACCTTCTTGGGATAGGCATCCTTTTTGAGGTCGATAACGACGCGCACATTACCCCGAGCCGATTCATCACCCAGATAGCTAATGGAGGTAAGTTTCTTCTCGTGGACGAGGTCGGCAATTTTCTCAATCAGTGTTGCTTTATTCACACCATAGGGCATCTCTGTGATGACGATGCGGTAGCGCCCACGCTTCTTCGTCTCCTCAATGGCTGCCACGGCGCGCATCGTCACGCTACCACGACCAGTAGCGTAGGCCTGGCGCATTGGCGTGCCACCGTAGACCACGGCACCAGTTGGAAAGTCCGGCCCCTTAATGTGCTGCATGAGGTCATCCAGCGTGGCATCAGGGTTGTTGATGAGCTCGACTGTTGCATCGACCACCTCACCAAGGTTGTGGGTGGGGATGTTCGTTGCCATACCAACGGCAATGCCAACCTGGCCGTTGAGCAGCAGGTTGGGTAGCTTGGCCGGCAAGACAGTCGGCTCTTGGCGCGTGGCATCGTAGGTATCGCGAAATGGAACGGTTTCTTTATCGATATCTGCTAGGAGCGCCTCCGACACACGCGTCATTTTTGCCTCGGTGTAGCGCATTGCAGCAGGCGGATCACCGTCCATCGAGCCAAAGTTCCCCTGCCCCTGTACCAATGGATAGCGCTCAACCCAGTCTTGAGCCATACGCACCATGGCATCGTAGATGGAGCTATCGCCGTGTGGGTGGTATTTACCCATCACCTCACCAACGATCTGAGCACTCTTGATCGTCTTGGATGTCGGGCCAATGCCCATTTTGTCCATCACATAGACGATGCGGCGGTGGACGGGCTTCATGCCATCACGTACATCGGGCAGCGCGCGGTCAACAATGACCGACATCGAGTAGCGCAGGAAGTTATCCTCCATCACGTCCTCGACGGTGCGTACCTCTACACTGCGCGAGTGGCTCTGGTCGGGCACGGTAGCTGGGGTGGTTGGTTGGTTATCTTCTGGCTGCATTGTATGTTCCTCGTTCATAGATTAGATATCAAGCTCCTCTAGGCTGACCTTCGCAGCGTTGGCCTGGATGAAGTTCTTGCGGACGCTTACTTCGTTGCCCATTAGCTTGGTAAAGATTGCGTCGGCACGCTCAGCATCCTCCAGCTGAACCTGCACCAGCACACGGTGCTCGGGGTTCATCGTCGTCTCCCATAGCTGGTCGGCATCCATCTCACCCAGACCCTTGTAGCGCTGCAGGGCAGACTCGCTCAGGCCAGCTTGCTTGATGCGGGGCTCGCTTGGGTCTATCTCTACCCCACGAGCCTTGCGCGCTGCAATCTGCTCGTCGTAGTAGGCCTCGAGCGCTTCTTCGTTATAGATATATTCTTGCTTGTTGCCCGAGAGACGGAGCTTAAACAGAGGTGGCTTGGCCAAATAGATATGCCCTGCCTCCACAACTGGCTGCATATAACGGAAGAAGAAGGTCATGAGCAGTGTGGCAATGTGGCTACCGTCCACGTCGGCATCAGTCATGATGATAATACGGTTATAGCGCAGCCCCTTGATGTCGAAGGTGTCACCAATCCCCACGCCCATGCCCTTGATGAGGCTGAGGATCTCACGGTTGGCGTACATTTTGTCGAGGCGGGCACGCTCGGTGTTAAGTACCTTACCACGCAGTGGCAAGATGGCCTGGGTACGACTGTCGCGCCCAGTCTTGGCCGAGCCACCAGCCGAGTCACCCTCCACGATGTAGAGCTCACACTCTTCGGGATTTTTGCTGGAACAGTCGGCCAGCTTGCCTGGCAAGCTTGCGCCATCGAGCGCCCCTTTGCGGATCACGGTATCGCGCGCCGCTCGGGCAGCCTTGCGAGCTCGGGCAGCCAGCGTTGCTTTGCCAACAATCTTCTTAGCCACCGCCGGATTTTCTTCTAGATAGTACGAGAAATACTCGCTCATTACTTGGTCGACATAGCGCCGCACCTCAGGGTTGCCCAGCTTATTCTTAGTCTGGCCCTCAAACTGCGGGTCGGGCAGCTTGACGAGGATAACGGCAGTAAGCCCCTCGCGGATGTCATCGCCCGAGAGGTTGTCATCCTTCTCTTTGAGGAGACCGTTCTTGCGCGCGTAGTCATTGATGACGCGGGTCATCGCTGCGCGAAAGCCCACCAGGTGTGTCCCGCCATCAGGGGTAAGCACGTTGTTGGCGAAGGGCCGGACGGTTTCGACGTAGGTATCGTTGTATTGCACCGCCACCTCGATCATCGAGTCCTCGACCTGCTTCTCCACATAAAAGACATCGTCGCTCAGCACATCTTTACCAACGTTAAGGTTCTTGACATAACTGCGAATTCCTCCCTCGAAATAAAAGGCCTGGCGCTGCTTGGTGCGCTCATCATACACAGTGGTGTAGACGCCTTTCGTGAGGTAAGCTTGGTGGCGAAGGTAGTGTACCACCCACTTATAGTCGAAGTCGACTGTCTCTTTGAATATGGTTGGGTCGGGATAGAAGATAATCGTCGTACCGTCAGGCCGGTCGGTTTTGCCCTTATTCTTGAGCGGTACAGTAGTATGGCCACGCTCAAATTCAATCCGATAGAGGCGTCCTTTGCGCACCACCTCAGCCACGAGACGGCTGGACAGCGCATTCACTACGCTCGAGCCCACACCGTGCAAACCAGACGACACCTTGTAGCCACCGCCACCAAACTTACCACCAGCGTGCAGCACCGTCAGCACTGTCTCGAGCGTGCTGAGGCCAGTCTTGGGGTGCTTATCTACCGGGATACCACGCCCGTTGTCGGTCACCATCAAGCCACCATCGGCCAAGATACGTACATCGACGCGCGAGGCATAGCCGGCAATCGCTTCATCGATGGAGTTATCAGCAATCTCCTTAATCAAGTGGTGCACGCCATCATAGCCCGTGCTACCGATATACATCCCCGGGCGCTTGCGGACTGGCTCGAGACCCTCGAGCACCTGAATTTGCGAACCGTCATACGATCCATTATCTACTTGTTTGTTCATTCATTTCCCTCACTATTAGGTCATTCGGGTTACATTACACGCACCTTATTGTATCATAATCGCCGAGGCAGCGAAAATAACAGGGGTAGAATAGTCTGCATACTAGCGGCTTTTATTCATATTTGCTCGTCGCAACGAGCCATAGACCACTGATAAACGCTATCGGCGCAATCACGACCCACGTAATGCCGCCATATATCGCAGCCGATATGACGAACAAGACACCTCCCCGCACAGCACTCATCGTACCCAGCCACTTCACTACATCAGAAGTAAAGAGATCCAGGTCATGCCCATGCGCGCAGAGCAGCACAAACAGCAACACGCCATGCATCATTGCCAGTGGTATGACTGGCCCAACCATCAGCCAGAAGCCAACTTTGCGCTTCATCATCTGGTTTTTCGTTGTGCAATCTCCATCATCTTTAGACCGCACTGGCAAGGCTGGCTGCGTGCCAAGCAGGAGATACCAGAGGTAGAGTGAGCCGACCAGGCTGAGCACATCGCTAACGATGATCATCTCATTACTCTGTACGCCCACCTTAAGTGGATTCTGCAGCACCCAAAAAGCATACAGCGTCGAGCCGGTCATAAACACAGCATTGATTGCCAGCAAACTCAGCGCCGCAATCCTCTGCCAGTACCGATCGGTGCGGTGCGACTGCCGCAGCACAAGATAGCCCTGCACCAGCACACTAATACTCCAAACAACCAATAGCCACCCAAATGCCTGCTCCCCAGTAGCCTGACTACTCACGAGTGTGACACTGTGCATACACAGCACCGCTGCACTGGCAATTGTCCCAACCGCACCAGCAATCACCCATGCCTCAAGCAATGGGCGGCGCAGCGGTGCAGACGCATCAGATGTGGCTGTGTGGCTATGATGTTTTGCGGTAGTTGTAGCGATGGATTGCGTTGGCATGGGGTGGTTCTCCTCTGTTAGACGGTGGTTTTGGTGCTTAAGTTATTCGCGCTGGCTGTTTGCCACAAGCACCATACCAATGACCAACGCCAACACACTCGGCGTCATATACACGACTTCATTCATCCACTCTGGCTGAATAACAACCTCAGAGATGGCATATGATATAGAGTTAAGCTGCAGTATATGGAGTATTGACGTTGTGACCATCAAGATCATGAGGAAAATCAGTGGCAAAATAGGCGCCACAGCGATTAAACTCAAGCCCACCCGCCGACGCTTCGCCAGACGCCCAAATGTCACACTAGACACTGTACGGTTGGTAAGCGGTGCAATCTCGCGTTTGGTGCCAAGCAAGAGATACCAGAGGTAGAGCGAGCCAAGTATACTAATAATTACGCTCACCTCCACTGCTACATCATACAGCCAAAAAGCGGGTCTTTGGCCAGGAACAGCAAAAAATCCATAATATAGCCACACACCCACAATCAACAACCCAGGATTACCCGACAGGAGAATCAAGGCAACAAGCCGCTGCCAATAATGGTCCGACCGGCCCAACTGACGCAAAGTCATGAAGTACTGCACTATCAAGCTAACACTCCATAAAAATAAAAGGTAGCCTGTGGTCTTCCTAGAAGGTATATGACTACCGAGCCCAATCATAACCGCAGCTTGTAACCCTACTAACAGTGCATATGGCATAATCCCTGCTGCCCCCGCTGCAATAAACGCCTCGAGCACTGGCCGGCGGCGGGCTGTGGCGTGTTTAACAGAGGTAGCTGGCGATGGTGGCGTGTCTATGTGGCTTGGTGATGTATTATCTACGACAGTCTGTGATTCGCTATTTGCTGGTGCGTTGGCTGGTGCAACAGAGGTCGTATCTGCCTTTGTTGTCTTCTTCGCAACAGGTCGTGACTGTTGTGATTTTTGCTTGGTGCGCTGTGTGGCACGCCTCTTTGGAGATGATGTCGCTTGTGTCTCTGGCGCGGTGGGCGCTGCTGGGGTTGATTTTTTTCGTGGCATAGAAGTATCCTCCTCTGCCTAGTATACGCGCCTCTTCACCGTTTTGCCACATAAAAACATGCAATTGCCTCAAATGCAAAGACTAGTGTCAGCTCGTACCAGCCACCACGCCCCACCGAGCGCGCCCCAATCAGCAGCACTGGGGCTAGCGCCAGCACCGAGCCAAAATAATAGCAGCGCCGAAAGCTGAGCGTCACTGCTCGTCGCTGCGCCTCGGGCAACCAACGCCGCAGCGCTGCTGCAATACCCGCCAGCAGGTACGTTAGCAACCCCAGCATTACCACATAGCACAGCACAAAGACCAACACGATCCCCAGGGGGTGAATCGTCGCTGGTGTGGTAGTCTGCAGCACAATCGCTAGCAGCACCGCTGCAGCTATGCTCATACTTGCAAGCAGGATTCTTCGAGACATATCTATCACTATACCAAGCAATCCGCCTGGTGAGAAGCCCGAGCAGCCGCACAAAGCAACGCGCTTGCAGCGTCCTCTATAGATATATAATTAGGACGCCCGGCAGCCACTACGGGCTAGAGGTGCTCCACAGTGTGGAGCATGAGTGGTGCGCCTCTGGCATACGCCATATAGAACGAGGCCACCACGCGTCGACGCCAACGATGACAAAAGTACTTCTACTTGGGGGGGTACTCTCTATAGTATTGGCGGAGCGCAGGCAGTGCCAAAGCTCAGCACTATGCTGCACTCTGCCGCTGCCTGGTGTGCGCCAATGGCGACACCATGTTGGGTTAATAGTAGGGTAAGCTTTTCCGTTTATTTTTCTTGGGTATTTGTGTTTGTCAAAGCTTACTTCTACGTTAGCACAAGCGGTATAGTAAGTCAATCAGTTTGGGCTCTATGCTGCAAAACTTTGGCAGCGCTTGCATCATCTCACGACAGCGCTATACATCGCACCAATATACAAG
The DNA here is from genome assembly GCA_937990725.1 of uncultured Candidatus Saccharibacteria bacterium. GTDB lineage: Bacteria > Patescibacteriota > Saccharimonadia > Saccharimonadales > Saccharimonadaceae > Saccharimonas. The sequence continues at coordinate 8,096 of CALKQS010000009.1, forward strand.
CATGAGCACTATCGTCATCGTGCGAACTATCGCAAAACATTGCCTCGCCACTCTCTTTCTCGCCCACGCGAACATTGGCGGCGCACCCACCTCTCGCACCTCTGTGCTTTCGAGAGTTGTGCACAGGCGTTTTTGTTGTATATAGTGCAATAATTTTTTGTTCGTTTTTGGCTGAGTGATGCATGCCACCTCTGTTGGATTCGCTGATTAGTGTTGTGTTTATGACACAAGTTTTGGGCGATATGAGGCCAACCAGGGTGTCTGTTCGATGTGGTATTTTTTACGCAAAAATATTGCCAAAAATCGTTGACACAAGCGGTTTTCTCCCATATCATAAGGGTAGCTTCTGAATAAAAAAATTATGCAGAGGCCAAAAATAAACAAACATACGAAAACTCCACATCCAAAAACAACCACTACTCGCAGGTGGTTGTTTTTTTGGTGAGAGAGCTTGGCTAGCGCGGAGTCCTTGGCGATACTTCGCAGCATTGTTTGTGGTTTGTACGCATATGGCTCACCAAGTTTTTGCACAATAAAAATCGCCCACCCTCGGTGAGCAATCATTTCCTATCTGGTGGAGCTGCCGGGTACTGCCCCCGGGTCCGCTTGGTGCCCTCGTATTCGTCTACGAATGTAGGTTTGTTTGCGTGTTTGACAACGCGAGGCCGATCAGAAACAAACCAAAAATACAGCCTATCGTTGCGCGGTATATGTCCTCTCCTCGTGCCGCTGCCACCAGGAGAGCAAGCAACATAGCTATGACACTATGAGATGCCCTGTTGCCATGCACCTCATAGCGATCGCCAGACTAAGCGGCGAGTGCAGCCGCGGTATTGGGAGCGAAGATCTCCTCAACACTGCGGAGTGCTGCTGCAACTTTATTTTTTGCAGTTATATCTATGCGTGTCGTGCATATCCGATTCGCAGAATACAATGACAAAGTCCAAACGTCGAACGCTATATCAGCCCCACGTCTTGTGTCTATTATAGCATGGTTTTGCCTATATATCCTCGCTCGAGCGCTTGAGCATCAAGTTGGCCTATCGGCGCACAAGAACATTCTAGAAAGCTAGCGATCTCTCCTCCCCTGGCAGCGTCATTTTCGTTGCTTATATTCGTTGCTTATATTTGTATAGACAAATACTATCTCCTTATACACTCTCATACTCATGCTCACCCTCCCCATACCTCCCTCCAGAACAAAAACAATTTGCACAGACCCCACCAATATGCTTAACTATAAACAGCATGAACAAAGTCGCAAAAATCAGGTCGGTTGCGCCCGTAGGGTTCGCTGGCCATATGATTGACGTAGAGAGCGACATGACAAAGGGCCTGCCCGCCCTGCAGATCGTTGGCCTGGGCAACAAAGCCATCGATGAAGCACGCGAACGAGTGCGCAGTGCCATCACCAACTCCCTGCTGGAATATCCAGCCCAGCGCATCACCATCAACCTCGCACCGGCCGAGCTACCCAAGGATGGCACACACTACGACCTGCCGATTGCCCTTGCCCTCCTCACCAGCAGCGGCCAGCTCCGGCCCGAGCAAGTGGCTGGGGCGGTCTTTGCTGGTGAGCTAGCACTTGATGGCACACTCCGCCCAGTCAAAGGTGCCATTACCATTGCCGAAGCAGCTCGTGATAATAATTACAACACCGTCTATTTGCCTGTGGATAATCTCGCCCAAGCCTCGCTTGTATCAGGGGTCACGCTCTATGGTGTACCAGATCTTACAACACTCTTTCTCCATCTCAAGGGCGAAAAACTGCTACCAATCTACCAGCCACCACCCACTGATGATAAACCAACAACACCTGCGTCATCGCCCCTGCTCGACGATATCTACGGCCAGGCCCAAGCCAAGCGCGCCCTCACCATCGCCGCAGCGGGCCACCACAACATCCTCTTCACCGGGCCGCCCGGCACCGGCAAGTCGATGCTTGCCAAGACGCTGCCCAGCCTCTTGCCGCCCCTGACTCCAGATGAACAGCTAGCGGTGACGAAGCTGCATAGCCTGGCTGGTCTCTCGCTCGACCAAAGCGTCCAAGCGCGGCCATTTCGGGCGCCGCACCACACAGCAAGCCGCGCATCATTGATTGGCGGTGGGTCGGTGCCGCAGCCTGGCGAGGTGAGCTTAGCCCACCTGGGCGTACTCTTCCTTGATGAGCTGCCCGAATATCCGCGCACGACGCTTGAGGTGCTGCGCCAGCCACTTGAGGACACTACAGTGACGGTCACCCGGGCGCGCGGGCGCGCCACCTACCCAGCTGATTTTATGCTGGTGGCCACCATGAACCCCTGCCCCTGTGGCTACTACGGCGACCCAACGCACGCCTGTACCTGCAGCAGCACACAGATCATCGCCTACCAGAAGCGCCTGTCTGGGCCACTGATGGATCGGATTGATATGATCATCCCCGTCAATCGCATCCCCACCGAGCAATTGCTCTCACACCGCACCACTACCGATCACGAGCAGCGCCATGCGATAGCCGCCATCTCCACCGCCATCCGCGCTCAAGCCACCCGCTACAGTGGCAGCGCTATGCGCAATAGCCGCCTCAGCTCGGCCCAGGTGCGGCGCTCTATCCCACTCTCGCCAGAGGTCAAGCAGTTCCTTGATGCCGCCAGCACCAAGCTTGGCCTCAGCCCACGCGGTTACTTCAAAGTCATCAAGGTAGCCCAGACCATTGCCGATCTTGACGAAGCGCCGCACATCACCATTGCTCACGTCTCCGAGGCGTTGCAATATCGACAACCAGCGCCCATCAAAACGTTGTAAAAATATCGTCGTGTATCTTACATCACATTCTACCTCTGTTTTTTCTGTATATCGGCGAGAACTTGGCAATAAGGTGCAACTCACAACATTTGACAAACCCCTCACCAACCAGCCATACTAGAGCCATGCAAGCAAACTACTCCGACCAACCCCTCCTCCACCCTACTCCAGGCCAGTCAGCGATTTTCCTCGCTGGCCCCACACCACGCTTCGACGAAGCGTCGCAGCAGCTCATCTCTGCGTCGTGGCGGCCCGAGGCGGTGCGGATCTTTGCGAGGCTGGGCTACGAGGGGATCGTCTACGCGCCAGAGAACCACGATGCCTCGCCCCAGCGCGAGCTCGATCTCCTCAAGCAAGCACGGTGGGAGTGGGAAGCACTCGACGCAGCAACGGTGGTGCTCTTTTGGGTGCCGCGGGTGATCGACCGGTCGCTACCCACACTGGGTATGCCCGCCTTTACCACCAATGTAGAATTTGGCCTTCATATCGGCAAGAACCCGGCCAAGGTCGTCTACGGTCATCCAGAGGGCGCACCCAAGACGCGCTACCTTGACGCGCTCTACACCGAGCACACTGGGCGGCAGCCAGGCAAAACACTCGAAGAGACAATCACGCAGGCAATTGCCTGTGCTCGGGCGCTGCAAGCGCAGGACAATTAGCCGCTCATCTCTTCACCACGTATCGTTTTCCGCATTCACCCTCTGTAGATTCCCATCCGATAGAGCGTGAAGCTCCTTATCAATAATCTCGCGAAGATAAGGAACTCTCATGCTCATAGCGCCCCACCCATAGCGTCTCTCACAGAGTAATCGCCGCAAAAAATCACCAAACCACGGTATATTTTATTTGCCTTTTGCGGCGACATCTGGTAAACTTTTGGGGAGTCAATTCGTTTTAAGCTCAAGCAAAGGAGAGCACAATCAAATCAACCACCCGCATCAACGAAGCCATCCGTGCACGAGAGCTGCGCGTCATTGGCGAAAGCGGCGAACAACTTGGCATCATGAGCCGGCAAGCAGCACTGGATAAGGCGCGGCAAGCTGGCGTAGACTTGGTGGAGTTTTCGCCCAATGCTAACCCACCCGTTGTGAAGATCATCGATTGGGGCAAATATCAGTACCAAAAGATGAAGGAGCAGCAGCGCAATAGGCGAAGCAACAAAGCCAATGAGCTCAAGCAGATGCGTTTTGGCCTAAAGATTGGCGCTAATGATCTTGAGATCAAGCTACGCAAGATTCGCAAATTCCTGGCTGAGGGGCACAAGGTCAAGGTTTTGATCTTCTTCCGCGGCCGCGAGATGGCGCATCGTGAGCTTGGCTATAATTTAATTAGCCAGGTTGTCTCCGCCCTTGAGGACGAAGCGATTGTCGAGCAAAAACCACTGATGGCTGGGCGCAACCTCAGCATCGTAATAAGGAGTAAGTAATGCCAAAACTCAAGACCCACAAGGGCACTGCTAAGCGCATTAAGCTAACCAGTACCGGCAAACTGACCCGTCGGCGTGCCTTCGGGAACCACATGCTCTCCAAGAAGAGCAAATCGCGCAAGCGCAATATCAACACCCCTGCTACCATCACCGGTGGTATGGCCAAAAATGCTAAACGAGCCTTAGGAGTCTAACATATGCGCGTCAAACGAGGAACAACCGCCCACGCTCGCCACGCCAAGATGCTGCGAGCCGCCAAAGGAATGCAACACAATCGCACCCGGAGCTTCCGCCTTGCCAAGCAAGGGGTAATCCGGGCTCTGCAATACGCCTACCGCGACCGCCGCAACCGCAAGCGCGACCTGCGCCAGTTGTGGATCACCCGCATCAACGCTGCCGCCCGGCAAAATGGCACCACCTATGGCCGCCTGATTGCCGACATCAAGGCTGCTGGTGTGGCGCTCGACCGCAAGGTTCTCGCCGAGCTCGCCGTCAACGAGCCACAGGCTTTTGCTGCTGTCGTGAAGCAGGTTACTCGCAAGTAGTGTAGCAATTTATACGACGTTGTGAAGAATACACACCTCCGTCACAGAGGTGTGTATTTATTTGTAGATGAGCAGCAACTTGCTGGAGTATAGTATTTCTCCTGTACCATTTCATTTCTGCAGCCTCCTCATCGCACCGAAAATGTTCCGGCCAGATGAATCACAGAGCTTATCCGTCACCACAGTTGCTGGCCTTCTAGAATATTTTCTTGTTCGGCGAGGAGGTTGAGAAAATAACAAAGCTCCAAAGTTGGAGCTAACACATCATACCATAAAGCAGCCTATCGATAAGCCGGGTTCTGTCGTGGATGATCATCTATCTAGTTTGCAAATTGCTCTGCAAATCGAGCGGTTAGCGATAGCCACAAGCGGATCACTCATCCGTGGCTATCTCCTTGCAGCCGACAGGGTTTACCTCCGCGGCATGTCACCATGCAGCGCTGTGAGCTCTTACCTCACTCCTTTCACCCTTACCCCGCTACTCGAGCGCTACTGCGCACGAGTATTGGTGTTGCGGAGCGGTATCGTTTCTGTGGCACTTTCCCTAGGGTTGCCCCCGGTCGCCGTTAGCGACTGTCGTATCCTGTGCTGCCCGGACTTTCCTCTTGCCAAAGGCAAGCGATCATCTAATAGACTGCCTCCCTATTATAGCATAAGGGATTTATGATACGTGGATGTCAAAACCTTCATCTTCAGTGCAGGGCCCTCTCCATCACTTCATCTGATGGAGTGTGCTAATCGGTTGTAATAACCGATTAGCAGCCTTGGCGGCAAGAGGTCGATACTTGGGGAGTATCGACCCTTATAGCGTTCTATCGGAGGGAATGATGAAGAGGAGCTGTGTGATACTCTTAGCCTTCAACCATCAAAAAATCCCAGACTCACCCCGGGCGCTTGATATTCCCCTGCATGATGCAAGGTGGGTTTCCTCATCCATACCCACGGGTACGGTGAATGTTGGAATCCCTATCATATGATGTTAGGAAAATCATACACGCCCGATATTTGTCTGGGACACTCTTAGTATACCACAGAATGGTAAGCGGCGTCACATTTGCGGTATTATGAGATCCTCATACCCTCTTCCTTAGTGCTAAACAAGTCAATATCCGCTGAATATTAGCACCTCTTGTATTGGATGTTAAAACTCTGCTAGTGCTCATAACAGACTCTCACCTTTGTACGAGAGACAACCTCATTCAATCTCCCACCAAGCTAGCCTACAACCTAAACCCTGTACCAAGCCAGGTAAAAGGCTTAATTCCTACTCCTAACCAAGCGACACACCAAACACCAGCGAGAAAAGCTGCAAGATACCCCTGATGGCCGCCATCATCACATTGCCAATAGCCGAGCTACCGACCAATACCAGCACAAAGACCAGCATCACGCCGTACTGCTCCACCACCTCCATGCCGCGGCGCACAAACTCCGGTGCCAAAGCATACAGCACACGCGAACCATCGAGCGGTGGGATAGGCAGCATATTAAAGACAAAGAAACCAAGATTCACACTCACCGCCGTCGCAAGCAGCGGCTGCACTGCTGGCCCAGCGATCGTCGCATATAGACCAAAACAGATGAAGGCAATGACAAAGTTCGTCAGTGGTCCAGCGAGCCCCACCAGCGCTGCGCCCCACTCGTCACCACGCACTCGCTCGGGGTTGTATGGTACTGGCTTGGCCCCACCAAACACTGGTAGGCCCAGCAATGCCAAGCTCAGCGGCAAGAGGATGGTCAAGAATGGATCGATATGATGCACCGGATTGAGCGTCAAACGCCCCTGCTCCTTGGCCGTATCATCGCCCAGCCAGTACGCCACAAAGCCATGCATCGCCTCGTGCAGTGTCATTGAGATAAGAATAACAACAAGGACGATAGTGAGGTGAGCGATATCAATATGCATTTCTTTATTGTACCATCACCACTCGCTGTGCCCAAGGCTTTGCCTTGCTATGTAGCGTCATATATACTGGTACTATGTCTATAATCACCTACCATACCGACACCAAGCCGATCGACCATATCGAGATCACCGAGCCTACGCAATGCCGCCATGTACTCGAGGATATCGCACAGCGCGCGCTCAGCCTTGCCAGCACACTCCAACCAGCAGACGAGGACACGATAGAATTACCAGCATCAATGCGAAAATACAGTAAATATTACAATGATGTAGAGAGTACAACCGTTGTTACCACTGTTGATTCTCATCAAACAACACTTGATGCCACACGCCACACTGGCCACAATAGCATCAGTTGGAACGTCTTTATCGACCAGCCGCTGCCACAACCAACCACCCTCGCACAGGTGTGTGCACTGGTGCAAGCAGAGCAGCCAGACTACGCAACCGCTAGCTGGCAATCTCGCAATGCAGATGGCTCAGACCGGCACATCATGGTCTTTGCCTCGCCTAGCAGTGTGCGAATCAACCTCCTGCGGCATACTGGTAGCGATACGCAGCGGCTCCCCATCGATGACCCACAAGCCATCATTGATGAGGTATTTGGCTCATAATATCATAGACACGGAACCCAAAAACACCCCCTACACCCCTACTACATAAACCACTCAAGAAAATATCTGGAGGCTTGCGATACGGCAAGATGCCTCAGCACTCCACCTTGACATTGCCCCCTTGGCAGCGTATACTAATACAGATTGTAATAATATAAGTTATAAGTGGAATAAGAATATGGCAGCACGATGTGAACTGACTGGCAAGGGCAAGCAATTCGGCAACAATGTGAGCTTCTCGTTGCGACGCACCAAGCGAGTCTTCAAACCAAACCTTCAGAAAAAGACCTTCGTTGTAGATGGGCAAAAGGTCACCATGGTTCTCTCGACCAAGGCGATCCGTACCCTCAAGAAAAAGGGCCTGCTCACCAGCGCCAAGACAAAGGCCAAGGCTGCGGCGTAGTCGCCCAGAGCAAACGATAACTGTAAAAATATCCCCTTCCTTTCATAGGGGATATTTTAGTGGTTACTTCGCTTTATCTAACTCAGCAATTGTCGCGAGCACGCCAGCGAACTGCCGAGCAAACTCTGGCCGCAGCACCAATACACGCTGGGTGCCAACCGCTTCGCTCGTGACAATGCCTGCTTCGCGCAGGACTTTGCAGTGGTGCGAGACAGTCGAGAGTGAGAGATTATGATCGATCTGGCTGCAGCCCAGCCGCCCCTCCGCAGCCAAGCGACGGACAATCCGCAGCCGCAGCGGATCGGACAGAGCGGCAAAGATATGCTCTGGTGCGAGTGCGTCAGTTGGGGTGTTTTGTTGGGATGTCATTTCCTTTGTATTGTCTCATACCTGCTGGTCATTGCCAAGGCAAGCACTACTACACCGGCCGCTATGAGCGGAATCGCCTGCGCTGGCTGGCTACTAATAATCGCACTGCCTAGCATACCACCAAAGCCTTGACCAATGTAAATACTAGATGAATTGAGTGAAAGATTCAGCTGAGCCCGTTCTGGAGCAAGCGCAATGACGCGGTATTGCTGAGCAATCGTGGCAATCCACGCACTGGCCGTCCATAATAGCACACTGCCACCAACGAGACCAAGCGCACCTGGCATCCCAGCCGCCACACCAAGCAAAGCAAGCGCCAACGCAAAGGCAAGCATTGCCCAGCGGGCCAGCCAAATATGGGCAAAACGATCGGTCAGCCAGCCGCCTAGCACACCACCCAGGAGTGAGCCCACACCAAAGATGAGCAAAATCCAGCTAAAGTATTCGTGCAGACCCGCCTGCTGCACCACCGCACTCAGATACGAAATCACGCTGGTACCAGCGACAAATATCACTACCGTTACTAATAGCGTTAGTGCGACGTGGCGATTCGCCAGGCCCGCCACCAATGCCCGAACGGTTGGCACCTGCTGCGCTGGCTGCGCCTCACGTGCCCGAATGCCCAGCACAATGCCGCACAACACCAGCACCGCAGCCACTGCCATCGCCCAAAACAGCGTATGGTAGCCATAGCGCTCCCCCATAACCGAGCCTAGCGGCACAGCGAGCACCGTTGCCATCGTCATGCCTGTTGTAACGACGGAGATTGCCTTACCACGATGCTTGGCCGGGGCAAGGCTGGTTGCCAAAGCCATCGCCGTTGGCATCATCATAGCCGAGCCCCATGCTGCCATCACTCGGGCTACCATCATCCACACAAATGACGACGCGAGCGCTGCCACTCCATTACCAATTGCAAATATCGCCAGTGCTAGCACCAAGGTCGACCGCCGATTGCGCCGCCCCATAAGCATGCCACACAGTGGTGCTGCCAGTGCATACACCCACGCAAACACCGTTACCAAGAAGCCAGTCTGCCCCAGCGACACCCCCAGCTGCTGCGCCACTTGTGGCAATACCGCTGCCAGCATGAAGCCATCCGCCCCAATCACGAAGGCTCCCAGCGCTAGCACCGCAATCTTACCCCACGGCGTGGTTGATTGTTGTTCCATAAAACCGTTCCTTTCTTCGATATAAATCGAAATAATAGTGATATTTCGAAGTGTATCGAATTTAGTGTGCTGTGTCAAATCGACTACGTTATGACAATGATTTCACTATGAATCTCACAATCCTCGTCACTGTCTCGCACTCATTTCTTGAGAAACCTATAGAGACTGGCCCCATCTTGCTCATCGATCCACCAACACTCGTGCTGGCTACAACTAATCTTCATACCCCACCAGATAAAGCAGCGAGGAGAAAAACGGAGTAAAGATATATCATAAAAAAACCAGCCTCTCTATGAGGCTGGTTGCGCTTGGTGTATACTAGTCTTAGCTTCGAGCCAGCTCAAACACCGTCAGTACTTCGGGCAGGTTGCTTGCTGCTTTGATCTTGAGCTTGGGCTTTTGTTCGACTGGCGCACCGAGCTCCTTCTCAAAGACCTCCACCGTGTCTTGCGGTACTTCGTACTGCAACGCACTATCAGCATAGTGGACGGGCACCACCACCCGTGGCTCGATCTTGCGAATAATAGCGGCGGCACTTGTCGCATCCAGCGTGTAGCCATAGCCACCCACCGGAATAATGACAATGTCGATCACCCCCAGCGCCTCGAGCTGAGCGTCTGTCAGCTCTGGCGCGATATTACCAATCACCGCAATGCGAATATCACCACACTCAATGCGATATACCGTAGAGAGCTGCTCACTCTCTGGCGTGTCGATGTGGCGCGTGGCTGCAATCCCGCGAATGGTGTAGTCACCTACTTCATACTCGCCAGGCTGGTCGATGATAAGGCGCGCCTCGGGGCTAGCCACCGCAAAGCGCTCTTCAGTCGCAAGCTCTACTGCGTCTTTCGTCTTGGCGTCCTTCAGGCCGAGCAGCGATAGCTTGGGGTCAACTGCAAGCGTGGTTTTCTTCGTCGCGATGATGACAGTGTTGCCGCCTTTGTATTCGATATCAAGCATGATTCTCTCCTTCGTCTTCTTTTAATATATTATCAACGTCTACCAATACGGTATGCTTGTTGGTCAGGATGGTGGTAATGAAGCGATCGCGCACGCTCAGCCGGTAATAGAACTCGTCGTAGCTCAGGATGCTATACGTCAGCTCGCGCCCCTCCTGCCGCTCGATAACCGCCACCACGCTGCGCACCTTGGCGGCCGAGAGGTTACCCACGAGCAGCAGATCTATCGTACTGGCTGATCCTTTCACCAACGCCCCCGCCGCAATCGCCACACGCAAGCGCGGCAACTGCATAATCGCATCTTGCCAAGCAGGCCGGTAGCCCGACTTGTTCTTGGCTGGAGCAATTTTTTGGTCGGCAAAGATGACGCGCAGTGGTGGATAATATTCGTACTGCTGGTTTACTTCGTAGTACAATTTGTTATCTACGCTGTCGCTCGTAATGATCCCCACCTCCAGCATATTGAGCAGCTCGCGGCGCACCGAATTAATCTGCTCATTAATTAGCCGCGTAATCTCGCGCACATAAAATGCCTTTCCTGGATTATTCAAGAAAAGGTGGAGTAATTTCACACGAGTTTTTGATCCAAACAGTGCATCTATCATTACGGTCACCAACTAGATTTATGGTATCACATCTGGTGCGCTTGCGCGAGCACCTCACCAAGGTACGTCTCAGCATTCTCCAGGCTGTGCCATATGATGTCTGGGTTGCGCCGCAGCCAGGTCATCTGCCGCTTGGCCAGGCGCCAGTCTGCTGTGCAAAATGCCGCTTTGGCTTGCTCAAGCGTATACTCGCCCTGTTGTAATTTATGTATAATTGGGTAGATATTCCCTGTCATTGCTTCACTGTCCCAGCCATAGTGGGCCGCTAATTCCGTCGCTTCTTGCACAACACCCTGCGCAAAAAGCTGCTCTGTCCGCTCGGCAATGCGCCTGCGCAGCACATCACGTTGCGTTGCAATACCTACAACATAGGTATTTTTATCAACATGCGCTGACCTCTGTAACTGTTGTCCTTCTCGCACTATTGTATTAATGACATGCCTTTTGTTGTATTTATTACTGGGTAATTCTATGTTGTGTACTCGACAATGTTCGTGCAAAGTTTCTATAGAATCGCCCTGTAACTGCTGCATAAGCTTTTTGTTCACCGTTGGAAATTGAAATTTATACAACACTGCATCGACATACAGGCCCGTCCCACCGACGAGAAACGGAATGTGCCCACGCTGGCGAATAGCCGCAATCTGCTTATTAGCATAGCGCTGGAAATCCACTACTGTGAAGCGCTGGCCTGGCTCCACCAAGTCTAGCCCCCAGTGTGGCACAAGGGCTTGCTCGTGCGGCGAGGGCTTGGCAGTGCCAATATCCATACCCTTGTAGATGGTGCGCGAATCGGCGCAAATAATCTCACCACCGTACTGCTTGGCGAGGCGAATCGCCAGGCTGGTCTTGCCGCTAGCAGTTGGCCCAACGATGGCAATGAGTGGCAGAGCAGTGGATGCGAGAGGTAGTATGTTATTTTTTGTATGCATGCGAGCTACCTTTCAGATTATTATGTGACGCAGCAAGTGGCCGCCAGCGACGCTGTGCAAAATCAACCACGCGGTACGAATCATCACACTGGATCCCATCATGCTCGAGCAATTGCCGTTGCACCGCCTGCCCACCCGGAAAGCCGACCGCAAGGCCTCCCTTGCAATTCACAAGTCTATGCCATGGCAACTCCTCTGGCCCACCATGGGCAATCTCCCCCACGCGCCGGGCGGCGTATGGGTGGCCAGCAAAGGCCGCCAGGTCGCCATAGGTCGTCACTGTATCATCGGGCAGCTGTGCCATCAGTTTGTAGACGGCATCACGCAGGGTCGTCACTGGCAAGTCGCTCAATTGCCACCTCCACATCGTACCAATTTGTGCAGCGCACCACCCCCGCCGGCAGCACTGCAGCTTGATTCCAGGCATAATCGCCAAAGAGCAGCGCGTTGCGGCCATGTGCTGCCACCGCTTGGCAGTGCTTGAGCTGGTCGTCGATCAGCACATCGGCGTTGATTTGCGTCATCAACTCTGCCTTCGTGGCACGGTGCGAATCATTAGTTAACTCATCCCAAATACCCGAGAAATAAACCGCCGTGCTCGCAAAGATACCTGGAAAATGCTCGTCGATCCAAGCTATTGTATCACCCTTTACTTGTAGGCAGCGTGACGTTGCAATCATTAGATGATGGTGTTGTGCCAAACGCTCTAGCACCTCCAGCGCGCCGCCAATGTGCCCATAGCCCGCGCTTAGGCTCGTGCTCACAATCTCGGCAGTGCGACGCTCCACTTCAGCATTATCCACCTGCCACATCTTGGCCCAGTGCTCATCGTAGTCATCGACCGTCAGGTGCGTCCCCCAGCGCTGGTTGCTAAAGGCGACGATGCCAGCGGCATTCTCCGCCAGCACGTCGTCGACATCCACAGCAATGCGCAGGCGGCGCATTAGCTCAGCCCCTCTAGGTACGCTGCTAGCTCATCCAGCGGCACCGTTGTCTCACCCTGCTGGGTGCGCACACTTACCTGGCGGTTGGCTTTGTCGCGTGGGCCAACGATAATCTGCACCGGAATTTTTACAACAGTAGCCTCGCGGATCTTTTTGCCAAGCGATTCATTGCGCATATCTGTTGTATATCTTACCTCGTTGTATTTTATAGGACGCATCAGTACCACTGTTTTGAGCACCGATGTGATTTCATCAACATAGTCTTCTACGGTGTTGTTAATTGTGAGAATACGAACTTGCTCAGGCGCAATCCAGAAGGGGAACCACCCCGCCGTGTGCTCAATAAAGACGCTCAGGAAGCGCTCAATCGAGCCCAGCAGCGCGCTATGAATCATCACTGGCCGAGCCATCTCACCCGCTTCATCGGTATATTCGAGGCCAAAGCGCTCAGGCTGGACGAAGTCGAGCTGCACCGTCGCTACCTGGTGCTCGCGGCCAATCGCATCCGTCGCCATGAAGTCGATCTTCGGCCCATAAAAGGCCGCTTCGCCCTCCTGCTCAAAGTAATCTAACTGCTTGGCCATCACAGCTGCCTTGAGCTGAGCCTGGGCCGATTGCCACAATTCTGGCGCCCCAAGGTAGCCCTCGCCCTCATCGCGATAGCTCAAGCGGACACGCAGCTTCATCCCCACAATGTGGTACAGCTCCTCGGCGCAAGCCAGCAAATTACTCATCTCCTGCTCGATCTGATCCGGCCGGCAAAACACATGGCTATCATCCTGCGTCAGCGAACGCACCCGGCTCAGGCCACCCAGCTCGCCAGTTTTTTCGTCGCGGTAGTCGGTCGTCGTCTCGAGGTAGCGCACCGGCATATCGCGGTAGCTCCGTGGCTGGCTGGCAAAAATCTGCGTGTGGTGCGGGCAGTTCATCGGCTTGAGGGCCATCTTGTCGCTCGTCTCTTGGCTCGTCACGAGAAAGAGTTCATCGCCAAACTTCGCCCAGTGCCCACTCGTCTCATACAAATCTTTCTTGGTAATGTGTGGTGTCCAGACTTTGGCAAAGCCGTATTTCTCACGCAGCTGGTTGGAGAGCTGGGCTGCTTTATCGCGCAAGATCGTGCCACGCGGTGTAAAGAGCGGCAAGCCCACCCCCACCAGTGGTGACATTGTGTAGAGGTCGAGCTCCTTGCCAAGCTTGCGGTGGTCGCGCTTTTTGGCTTCTTCGCGCATCTGTAGGTAGCTATCAAGCTCTGCTTGCGTTGCAAAGGCCACGCCATAGAGCCGCTGCATCTGCGGCCGGGTCTCGTCGCCTCGCCAGTACGCACCAGCCACACGCAGCAGCTTGAAGGCCCCCACCTTGCCCGTACTCTCCACGTGCCCACCACGACACAGATCGGTGTAATCGCCCTGAGAGTAGAGTGATACCGTCTCTACCTTGCTCTCGCCTTCTGCGGCGCTACCAAGGGCCTCTCCAGCCAATTCTTTGGCAATGGTCGTCCCCGAGCGCTTCAGGTCATTGAGCAGCTCAATCTTGTACGGCTGATCTGCCTCCTTCGCCCAGGCAATCGCCTCATCCACCGGCACATCGCGGTGCGTAAAGGGCAGATCGCGGGCAATAATGCGTCGCATCTCCTTCTCGATTGTGCCAAAATCTGCCTCAGATATCGTCACATCACCAAGGTCAATATCATAATAAAACCCCTGCTCGATGGCTGGCCCCACGCCAAACTTCGCCTGTGGCCACAAATGCTGGACGGCTTGCGCCATGATGTGCGCCAAGCTGTGGCGCATTGCTTGCTGCTCGTTATTCATTGCTTTGTTTGCTCATCAACTCCTCCGCCGCACACTGGCAGCCAAAAGCCGACTCGCTCCTCCTTGGATATAAATTATGTTGATAAAAATAAAAACATGCGCCCTGGCACGGATATACTCCATCCGACCAATCTCGCATGTCTCGGGCCGCTTGCACGCAAACGGCGGTTCCACCGGACTTCTTGGCGCTTACCGCCAAGCACTCATGACGCAACGTTCTCGCACATCACGACAGCCCACGAAGCTCGGGAGGCTGGTGAGGCCCCGTCAGCACTTACCGTCTATTGTATAACGAGAGTGGGGGTGGGTGCAAATAGTGTCAGCCTCAACCTCTCCCAACTACTTCGGTCTCACGGCAAACCCATCGCGCAAGAAAATATCTGGAGGCCAGTGGCTGTGGGGGCGGATAAGCTCTGTGATTCATCTGGCCGGAACATTTTCGGTGTGATGGGTTTGTTGTGAGGGCGAAGATGATAAGTTTGCACGTTCAGGTATGTGTCCCATGTACCCTTGCCCTCCCCTGCATCTTCTGCTACAATACACGTGTCGGGCGATTAGCTCATTTGGCTAGAGCGCTTCATTGACGTTGAAGAGGTGAGAGGTTCGAATCCTCTATTGCCCACCATTTCGGTCTATTTGCCAGTGCACCATGTCGGTCTGTAAGGTGCGCTGGCGCGAAAGCACTTACTACTACAGTAAGTGCTTTTTGTTATGACAAAGCCTCGCCAATATTGCTTCGCTCCCCGCCCACACCACAAACTTGCAAAACGCAAGCCTTGATGCTACGCTAAAGGCATGACACGAACAGCTCACAAACGCTCAGCCTGCCCCATTAGCTACAGCCTCGACCTTTTTGGCGACAAATGGACACTCCTTATCATGCGTGACGTGCTGCTCTTTGGGCGCTGCTACTTCCGCGAATTCGCACGCGATGAGCGCATTGCGAGCAATATTTTGGCCGATCGCTTGGCGCGGTTAGAATCGGCTGGCTTGCTTGATAAGCAACGCGATCCACTCCAAGGCAATCAATACATTTATAGCCCAACAGACAACAGCTGGCAGCTCTTGCCACTGCTCGTCGAGCTGCTCTTTTGGGGCACCTGTGCCGACCCACATGCTGCCGTGAGCGACGACTATCGTGCCACCATCGCCCACGAAAAAGATTTGCTCAAACAAGAAATAATGCTTGCCGCAAAAACCGGCACCTTCGTCGACTACTACCACAACACCATGGGTATACAGAGGTAGAGACTCTTACAAAAACTGATATATAGCAAAAACACGTAGCATATTTTGGTTGCAAATTGCAAGTAATCTACCCTGCTCGATGCAGCTACTTCTCCTCTCAGCTCTGCCTATCTCACTCCCGCAGATTCACATTTTTTGAACTATAACAAAAATTATTCACATAATGGCGTGCGTCCATCGCCACCTATTATTCGCTCGCAAGCGCCTTGTTGCCGTCGCAATCAACCATGACTGTAACCTCTCAGCCCATCGTATCATTTGCATATTACAAGCAAAATGACGAGCTGTATTGCACTCTATTTGCGAGTTCATTATGACAAAGTGTGGGTAGATTCACACACTGTGTTGCACTCACCTAGACCACCTGCCCAGCCCAAGAAATCACTCACGCCATCATCAAACCCACGCGTCTACTGTGCAATATAAAACATATGCTTATCAATATCACACGCTATCTGTACACCCCTCTCCATTATCTCTACGAATGAAGCAGCAAAAACCAGCACCAACAAATGAAAATTTGGTGTATATATTCACATCACTCATACATCCTGTCGCTAAACTATGACGAGTTCGCCTGCGCCAGGCTGTCGTATCCTGAGCAGCATAAAGAAACCTGGCATGCCACCACGTTTTTGAGTGCCCCACCCTTTTCACAGCACCACCTAGCAGGCATAGCTGCGGTTTCTTGCCTATTATTCATCCACACTACACTGCTAGTTATCCACATTGCTTATGGCCATTTTGCTGCGCATCATATGCGTTTGGTGATATAATGCACGCATAACTCTCGTTTGTATTTTGGTATTTTTATAGTATAACAGTTATTTTGATAAACTGACCTCTGTACAATCTGCCGGAGTGCCTTACTCGTATTGCCACTATGAGCCCTACAAATCACTGATTCTTGGCGCTATAACCCCAAGACAGTCTCGCTCTGAGCTAGCAAATCAACAGCCTCAGCGGCGGCAATAACACACATGCCAGCCCCCCTTCTCGCAGAATAATAAAGCGATACGCTCGATTGAACCCCCACAGACAAAGCAGAGACATAAGAGGTTCGTGCACACAAGAGATGTGAACGAAATACCACTGATAAACGGCCTTCTAGCGCCAGAGTCTTACCTACTCCTCAGTACCACCCCCCCTCTCTCGCTCTTCAGCGGGGCATAAATCTGCCACGAAGCCCCACCAGACCACCGTCAACATGAGAAATACCACGCTAGACGTAATCCTTATAACTCCCTCGCCAAGGACAGCAGAGCGTATAAGGTGGCTGATACCGTAGACCCCGATCCCCTGCCAATACAAAAACCGGCCATTCTCTGGCCGGTTATATATACCGCTACAAAAGCGCGAATTCTACTCTTTCTTACGCTGCTTCTTGGCGGCTTTTTGGGCTTGTTTGGCAGCTTTGGCGCGGTCGCGCGATCCGGTAGTGGCCTTGACGGTTACATCAAATTTGTCGAGGTAGCGACCAAACGCCAGGTGTGTCTGCGCATTAAAGGCACCAATCGCACTAAAGCAAATGGATGTGACGGGCATAAGAATCCACTGCGCCACCATGGCAAAGCTGCGCCGACGCTTGTAGCGCTCGGGCCGAGGTGGCAGCATCTTGAGCATCAAGAAGACAGTAATAAAGATACCAATCATCGCGAAGCGCTGCAAATTACTAATTACCTCGGGCAACATATGCACCGCATAGCTGCGTGATGATTCTTGGTTTATCAACAGTGGTACCCACCCACCAAAGGTCACCAAAAACGCCATCACAGCCAGGGTCACATGCCCATCGAGCAAGCGCATGAAGCGGGCAAACACCTCGGCAAATGGCACATTGCGCCGCCGCGTAAAGGTGCGTATTGCGACATACGGGATATCCGACGCGCCGTAACTCCAGCGCCGAAGCTGCTTAAACTGCGCCACCACTGTCCCCCAGAAGGTGTTGTCCATCACGGCATCTTGGTAGATCGGCACATGGATGGGCAAAACACTGTAGTCTCCCGCAAAGTAGAAGTAACTGCGCCAGTACTGGTGGCCATCTTCCACAATGCTGCGCGTGCTCCAAAAGTTCATCTCCACCAGCGCGTCCATTGGCTGTGAGTGCGAGGCAAAGTTGCGCAGTGTGTGGGGGCGCATGCTGCTGATGATCGTCCAGAAGGAGTTACCCGTCGCAATCACCCGCATTGGCGCTGGGGCATCCCAGATGTTGCCAAAGTATAGTGCAATCGGCTGATACGACAAACGCTTGCGCTCGGGGTGAACGATATACTCATACGCCACATAGTCGAAGTATGATGGATACGGACGGTTGTCGCTGTCGAGCGTGGTGATCATCACATCACTGTAGGCAATCCCCTGCTCGTCACAATAGCGCTGGAGCTGCTTACCAGCATAAGTGATGTTACCACCCTTACCAATCACCTCATCGGGCATATCCTTGGGGTGCATGATAGTCTGGAAGGTGAAGAATACATCGCCATACTCCTGCTGGAGGCGAGCGGCTGTGCGGGCAATATCCACTCCACCACGCTCCTCGTAAGCAAGAACGAGGATGATCTGTTTGTTGTTGTACGTTGTGTTCTTAACTGACTCGATGGTAGGTTGCAAGACATCATACGACTCGTTGTACGCCGCTACAATCACTGCTTGGTAAAGATGCGATGGCCGCGGGAAGCTCGCTGGGTCGGCCGCCATGAGGCGGAGATTCTCGCGATGCTCTTGGGCGTGAAATTCGCGCTGATGACGCCTAGGCAATGGCTGCTGCTGGATGGCAGCATAGCTTGCTACTGGGTCTTCGAGCTGCTCCAGGCGCTGCCGCCAGTCTACCTTCTGCGCCTTCTCCAGCTGGTGGTGGCCTGTCAGTGTACGGTAGGCAATGCCAACCGAGCGGACAATTACACTCATCACCAAGACGAGGAGGTAGATAGACGCCCACAGTGGATTAACCAAAGACAAAATGATGAAGAGTATTAGCATCCCATAGCTTAAGAATGCTGGGAGAATTTCAAATAATCGGTAGAGGAGGGTGCGCTTGCCCATAGGCAGCTCGAGATCGTTGTGGTTCATTTATCGATACGCCAGGTGCATTACTGCTAATCCATACGAGGCAGCAACCAGCAGCACCAATACTGCTGCCGCCCCCACAAAAAGCGCTGTCTGGCGGCGCTGCAGGCTATATAGCTTAACCATCAGGCCAATGTGCATCACCATCACCAGCGCACCAAACAACACAAAACTGAGCAAATAATACCAATAACTCTTATAAAAGTGCGCCTCGCCAAAGGCGGTGTAGCGCACATAAACCTGCACATCGCGCACCTGCAGCGTGAAGCCCATCACCAGCATATAGATGATGCCCGCAACAAACACGCCAATCAGCGCCGCAAAGAATGGCCGATCGGCCGCGATCGTGCGGAGAGGGGTGCGCAGAAAATCCTTTTTCTCTTTGGTCATAAACAAATGGAGCCGCTGACCGGACTCGAACCGGTGACCTACGCTTTACGAAAGCGCCGCTCTACCAACTGAGCTACAGCGGCATCACCGCTATATTATACTAGAGGCGAGGCGAAAATGGAAGGCAGCGCGGCAGGGATAGCCTGTAGAAGCTACCTTGTGCTGCAGGGTAATAACCTAATTTTCACTGCTTCTCACGCTCACCCTCCCCGCACTCCCTCCTCCGGAACACTATAAGGGTCGATATCTCCCAGATACCGACCTCTTGCGCTGGGCTGAAAACAGATTATTACAATCTGTTTTCACACTCCATCGGATGAAGTGTGGGGAGGGTGAGCTAGCGCTAGAAAAAGCAAAAAACCTGCGATTCCTTTCGTGAACCTCTTGCGATTTTTGGTAATTGCTGCTACTATTGATCTAGCCTATGCGCTCGTAGTGAAGATGGCCTATCACGTCTCCCTGTCACGGAGAAGATCGCCGGTTCGAATCCGGTCGAGCGCGCCAGTATTGGATACGATATACCCTCTTGCAGTGCGTCAAGTGGGTGTTTTTATTTAGTGCACGAATAACCCCTGTTGTAGCTCACATCATCTTCACCTCAACCCTCACACATCACAAAAACACCTCTGAGAGAGGTGTTTTTGCAGTAGTCCGATGCCAACGCTTAGCGCGTAAACTTCTCGTGCAACGCATGGTACTCGTAGATTTCGTCATCTGAGAACCAGTGGTTGATCTCTTGCTCAGCTTCCTCGGGATTGCCCGAAGCATGGATGAGGTTGGGCACACCCTTGTCTTCGTCGTTGGCATAGCCAAAGCTCATGTGCGAGTAGTCGCCGCGGATCGTCCCCATCTCGGCAGCCATTGGCTCGGTGGGGCCCACCAGCTTGCGCACCAGCTTGACAGCCTCTACTCCCTCAAACACCATGGCAATAACTGGCCCTTGCATCATAAAGTCCAGCGTCACCCCAAAGGCGTGCTTGCCACGGCGCGACACCATCTTGCCAATCTCCTCGTAGTGGCGGTAGTAATGATCACGTGTCGGAGCGATCATCTTGACAGCCACGATCTTGAGGCCCACTCGCTCAAAACGGGTCAAAATCTCGCCGACAATTCCCCGCTGCACAGCGTCTGGCTTGAAGACGACCAAGGTCTTTTGCACATTATTATTGTTGGGCACCGCTGTTGTTTCGCTCATAAAGCTCCTTAATTGTTAGGTTTGCTTGTATTATAGCGTATTGTGAGTGATCGCGAAAATGGGAAGCGCTAGAACTAAGGTGTATTGCGTCGTAGCCTACTGGATCGAAAATGTTCCGGCCAGATTAGACGATAGAGCATCCCCGCATACATTATTGCTGGCCTCCAGATATTTTCTTATCCAGTAGGCTACGGTGCTGCTGACAAAATAATCATATGGTCAGATACGATAACCCTGCCGACACCTGATGCTCTACCTCTCTGTCTATATATTGTGGTATACTATGGCAAATGGCACAGCACTATTATATGCAAGATTTGATCATCGACTTCATCGAATATATGGAGGTGGAGCGCGGCCGATCATCCAAAACAGCAGAGAACTACAAGCACTACCTCGAGCGCTTCGTTGAGTTTGCTGGTGCTGAATTGACGGTCGATCAGATCACGCCCGAGTTGGTGCGGCGCTACCGCCTCTGGCTCAACCGCTACCAAAGCGTCTATGGCGAGGAACTCGGCATGCTTACCCAGAGTTACCACCTCATCGCGCTGCGCGGCTTTCTCAACTACCTCTCTAAGCGCGACATCACCAGCCTCTCGCCCAGCAAGATCGAGCTCCCCAAGACACACAAACGGCAAGTCACGTTCCTCCATTATGACGAAGTAGAGCGGATGATTGATGCCGTGCCAAGCGATGGCAAAGAAGCCAATTTGCGCGACAAAGCCATCATCGAGCTGCTCTTCTCCAGTGGTCTGCGCGTCTCGGAGCTCGTCAATCTCAATCGCGACCACATCAACCTCAAGCGCCGCGAGTTCATGGTGCGTGGTAAGGGCCAAAAAGACCGTCCGGTCTTCGTCAGTAGCCGTGCCGCCGAGCAGATCGAGACCTACCTCAGCGCCCGACATGATTCGCTCGACCCACTCTTCATCAGCTATAGTCGCAACCACGGTGCCACAAACACCAGTGGCGACTTCCGCCGCCTCACGACGCGCAGTGTGCAATCGATGATTGGCAAATATGCCCGCCTCGCTGGCATCACTAAGCACGTCAGCCCCCACACTATGCGCCACAGCTTCGCTACCGACCTATTAATGAACGGTGCCGATTTGCGCAGTGTCCAGAGCATGCTCGGCCACAGCAACATCAGCACCACACAGGTCTACACCCACGTCACCGATCAACACCTGCGCGACATCTTCGAGCAGTTTCATAGTGGGAGAGAACAGGGGTAGGAACCCTAGAAAGGAAACTATAAATAATATGTCATCACCAAGTAACAACATCCAGCCTTCGCGAGCAACTGAGCACAGGGGCTCGGATGGTAGTGTAATCAGAATGTTTGACCACAAAGAAGCGATGAGAGTAATCCTCGCTTGGGCGGACCATGACTGGCCGATGACCAAACAACAGTCGTTCGAGCTGCGAGATTCATTGGGGTGGCGTCTTGGCCCTGAAGGCAGAGGCTTTGTCAGCACAGTTCAAGTTGGTAGCGAGCGAGATGGATCCATTCTCTTCGATCACAAAATGGAGTATTTTAGCTCTATAACGATACCATTAACAACGAATATTCCTAGCGAATTGGAGAAAGAATTTGCACATAAGCTTGATGACCTATATTCTGCGTGCGTGAAGTCTATGCAATCAAAATTTGGTAGAGGTAAGGACGATTCGGACGATACAATACTACACCATTCTTGGTACCTTCCTTCAAAGGCGTGTGTCTCCATAGGCAGGTTCATTGACAAGACAGTTTATGATAATACAGACATCCGTTATACCGTAAGCGTCACAATAGAGTCTCCAGCAATGAAGGATATAACCGACGCAGAAAATGCCTACTTCGAGTACTTTGGGCCGGACGCGCCGTAAATAACATCCCCTTCTTACACATAAATATAGGTCGCTATTCTAAATAATAGCGACCTATCTATTTTAGATTCTCATTCCTACGGATTACACGACGTGCCCAGTGGCCCGGCTTCGTCGTTGGTGACGTAGAAGTTTTTACAGAGGCTGCCGGTGATGTCGACGCCCTGCTCCGGGAAGGTAAAGCTACCATTGGTGTTGAAGCCAACATTGACGCGGCTTTTGATGCGGCGAAAGATGGTGTCTGCCCGGCCGGTGGAGTCGATTTCGGGCTGGACGGTGTCGAACTTCGTCACGCTAGTTGCTCGTTTGAGCGAGATCTTGACTGCCGAGGCTTTGTACAGGCTGGTCACGCGCAAGAACGCCACACGCGAGCCAGCTGGCACAGACTCACCACCAGCCATCTGGAGGACGGCTTGGCAGGCGTAGCCACCACCGGTGTAGCGCGCATTGGAGCACGGCACGGCATTGACGGTCGTCTGAGCGCCACTATCGCTATTGGCGCGCAGGCCGGGGCGCTGGATGGTGAGTGGGTTGGCATTGTCGGTGATGATGCTGGGGCGCAAGAAGTTGGTCGAGACTTGGGCGCTGTCGAGCTCGCTCAGGCTCACACTTGTCTTGGTGGGCAAGACAGCCTGGGCCCGGATGAGAGCTGGCGCGTTGGGGCTCCACTGGTCTTTGCGCGGCAATGAGCGGAGGTCGCCAGAGGTTGGCGTCTCGATGGAGGCAACTTCGTTATCGCTGTTTTTCTTGCGCATCCACTCGATCTGCACACTATCAAAGGCATCTGCGCCAACCAACGGAATGACAGTCGACTCCCCTTCTGCAAGGTCAAGCTTGACGTCTTCAGTCTTGGCCTCGATCTTGACGCAGGTGTAGGCTTGGTTGAGTGTGCTGCTGCCGCTACTGGTCTTAATGGTCGTCTCACCACTGACGGACGACACCACACCAGCTGCTGCCACGGTGTTGCAACGCTGCTGCTCAATGGCGCGGCGAGCCCGCTCATTACCCTTGAGAGCCGCACGAATGACACGCTTG
This sequence comes from uncultured Candidatus Saccharibacteria bacterium, assembly GCA_937990725.1. GTDB lineage: Bacteria > Patescibacteriota > Saccharimonadia > Saccharimonadales > Saccharimonadaceae > Saccharimonas. The sequence goes on from CALKQS010000009.1 coordinate 31,369, forward strand.
CCATCCTCTACTCCAGCGACCGCCGAGTCGTAGGCACTCTGCGAGAGGTCGTTGTTGCTGGCGCGCTGCTGCTCCTGCACCATCAGGCGGATGAAGCTCACTGTCACCACTGCAATCAGCACGGTCGAAAACATCACCACAAAGAGCGACACCATGCCGGCCTGCTGCTGCTTGTTGCTCTGCTGTTGTATCCACCTCATCATCCTACCCCTGTATCAATGTCTCAAAAATATTAATGGCGCAGAAGTTATAATTAGCACTGTCGTTCGTGGGCGGCTTGCAGGTCTGGTTGGCAGTGTTGATCGTATCTTGCTGGTTTGTCCCAATGACGAAGCGGAGGCGATAGATGGTATGTGTACCTTCGGTCGATTCGATAGCGGGATTGATCTGCAAATCGCGCAGCGCCAAATCCCCCTCACGCGAGCCCAGCAGCTCCGTTGCTTTGCTAAGAAATACATCGGTCGAGTACGTGCCACGAGCCGTTGGGTTGCAATACTGCGCACCAGCATCGGCCACACGGGCGAGGACAATCATATCGCCGCGCACATCACCCTGGCGTGTGTCGTTTTGGTAGCGGATGGCACTGCCTTGCTGTAGCTTGGCGGCTGGGCTCCACACATACGACATCGTGCCAAAGCACAGGCGCCCCAGCCCACTACCTTTGTCTGGCGACACATAGCGGATCCCATCTGCCGAGGCCAAGGCATCGCGCCGGAAGGAATCGGCTACATCGCGCCCCGCGAGGTTGATCGACTTGAGCGTCACCCCCTTTGTATACAGACCGATGATCTGCAGCGTGGAGGTCGTAATGGCAATGAGTAGCACCGAGAGGAAGCTCATCGCCAGCAGCAGCTCGATGAGGGTAAATCCTGACTCTTTGCGCTGTGCAGCCTGCCGTGCTAGGTACTGCCGCGGCTTCTCTCCCTGTGTTTTACCCCTGTTAGCGCGCCACATCATATAACCTCGTTACGGTGCCAATCGTCATTGGCTTATCGCTCGCTACAGTCGGCCAGCAGGCAGATACATACACATCATAGGCGAGGTTGGCGTTGGCGCCCTCCGCCTTGACGATCTGGACGAAGAGCCCCTGCGCCCGCGGATCATTGCCAAAGTCTACCTTGCTGTAGGTTGTCGGTTCGGGCTGGTAGCTCGCGTTGGTCGGCTCGAAGAGACGGATGACCTGCTTGCCCGAGGCAGCATCGGCCCGCGGCGCAACAAAGAACGCGCCGCGCCCCCGTAGTGTGTCTGGCGTAAGACGGCAGTTGCTCTCGGCGAGCTCGCTCAGCGTAATGGGCGTGGTCGTACCAACCTTACCTTTGATGGTCTCCCACAGCTGCTGGTTGACGGCCTGCTGAGCAGTCCGAATCAGCAACACCTGCGAGTCGATCTGCTGCCGCACCTGCGTTACCTCCAGCGAGCGCTGCGCCAGCGCCATACCTTGGTTCATAATCATAAATGCCCCCACAATCACCATACTAAAGAGCACGAAGGCAAACATCACCTCGATGATCGTATCACCCCGCTCGTGGCGACGCCCTAGCATTGGCCTATCCCTCCACCGATCAGCTTCACACTGCTGGCCGAGCTGCCACCCCGGGCAATCACTGCCCCACTAATGCCAGTAAAGACCAAGCCATCGGGGTCAATACAGAGGTTGGTGTCGCCTTTTTGGGCGTCATTATCAGGCGAGAGAACGGTCATCGGGTTGTCTGTGTTACCAATGTAGGTCTTGATGGCACCACTGGAGGGCGAGCGCACGATCAAATACGAGTGACGCGCACCCTGCCGCAGCGCCGTCTCCCAGGCTAGTTCATACGTAGTCGTTTGGCTGGCGGTGTCTGACTGGACAAGCCCAGAGCGAGTCAGCGCCTCATAATCCGTTGCTGCAGCTGAGCCATCGCGCGTGGCATAGATCGTCCGTGCGATGAGGCTCCGGCCATCGCGGCTAGTGGTAATGAACCGCCCAATGATGGTGCACTCGCTCGTGCCGGGCACCTGTGGAGTAATACTCTGGCTAATGCCGCTGGTGCTGCAGCCAAGGTTGCGGTCGTGATCATTCTGGACATTCACCACCCGGTCGTACTCCCCCTGGAAGAAACTCACCAGCGAATGGGTGGCATCACGGTAGCGCTGGGCATTGACCGTCGCACCCACACCTACCATAATCCCGGCTGCCATTGCCCCACTCACCGCCAAAAACAGCATCATCTCAATAATGGTGAACCCTGGCTTCACTGGCATACTCATAACCTCTCTAGTATAGCACAAGCAGCATTAGCAGCACAGGGCGATGGGGCGATTCTGGGGAGAGATAATACCTCTGCACAGCTTAGGTATAGAGCGCAAAAACCAGCCGCTCATGGGCTGGTCTTTGCTTGGTTCACTTCAAAGGGTTTTATTGCCTACTGCGTCTCTTTGCTAGCCGGCAGCTCTTCCTCAATATCTTGCATAGCAGCAAGGACGAGTTCGTACGCCTTTGGGTTAGTTGAATCACCTAGCCTGCCACCAACACGAAGCACCTTTGCCTCATCATTACACTGGCCAGCAGAGGTTACCAGTACTGTCCCTACTGGGTAAAAATCACGGTAGTAATCCTTCCGTTCCTCTGTTAGTGGTCGATCGGAATACACTTCGACTGCTGGGCCAGTTACAACGCTAATATTGATACCTTCTTGCTGTGCATTCTTATACTGCTCTTCGTTGTATGGATCAGTGATTTTGCATTCACTACCCTTAAATATTTGATCCTCTGTCGCCCATTGATTTAGAGCACCAGTAGGGCTACCTTCACGAAGAACCCGCGCTACAACTGCTGTCTCATACTGCACAAAGTTCCCGCGCGAATCTCTAGTCTCGCCGCCAGCATAACTAGTGACGGCAACATGCTTGTCCTCAGGTCGGCTACCAAAGCCATTCTCTGCCAATACTATGCCAAGCCGCTGTATTTCCCCAACAATATCTTTGCAGTAGTTCTCTTTGCGCTCGTTAGCGAGCTTTGTTTCGACCTTTGCTAGTGCCTCTTTTATCAGCTCCTCACGCTTGGCATCCTCTCCTTTGCTGAATTCCTCAGTCTTTGGCATTGGAAAGTCTCGTAGCGTTGGCTCGTACGGCTTTGCTTGGCCTGTCTCACCATTAAGTGGCTGGTCATATCGTGACATCATATCTCCTTGGAGTTAGGTGTTTATGATGCCTATAGTACTCTCTCTCTCTCTCTGGATTGTCAAGTATTACATCAGGTTTACAAGAAGGAGCAAATCTACCCAGCCTGAGCCTCAAAAGCCCAGTGGCAGCGCCACCAGCGCGCGCAAGATAGACCCACCAAACAAGAGCGAGATAACGCAGCCAATGATAAGCAGCGGCCCAAATGGCACCTGCGAGCGCGTATTGAGCTGGCCACGCGCTAGGCCCGGCAGGACGATGATACAACCCAGCATGTTGGAGAAAAACAGCGTCATAAAGGCCAATCGCCAATCGCCCAGCAGCAGCGCCAAGCCCACGCAGAGCTTCACATCACCAAAGCCAATCCACGCCCCGCGCGAGATGGCATACAGCCCGCCATACAGCCCCGCCAGCAGCGCCACCGCCCCCGTGAGCGATACAAGATCAACATCGTGCAGCGTCGTCATCCGCGCCAGCACGAAGAGTACGCCCAATACCATCAAGCCATAGTTAAGCGGGTCGGGCAGGAGCTGCCACTTGGCGTCATACGCCGCGAGGATCATCAGCACCAAGGCCACCACCACCCACACAGCAAAGAGCAGGCTGCTGGCTGGCAGTGCCCACGGCCACACCAGGTACGACAGTGCCAGGCCCACCCCCAACACCAGCTCCATCACCAGCTCGAACCAACCAATGAACTGCTGGCAATAGCGGCAGCGCCCACCGGTGGACAGCCAGCTCACGACTGGCAGTAGATCATACCACGCCAGCACATGCCCACAGTGCAGGCAGCGCGAGCGGTCGTCTCGCACTGTACCTTGCAAGAGGACGCGCAGTTGACGCCATTCGTGTTTGTCGTAGGGGTGGCCGGTTTGCTTATCAGTCCGCAGTTGCCGCGCGCGCACCCGCCACACTTGCGCGCCCGCAAAGCTACCCAGCACTACGCCGAGAAGGAGCAGTGCGCCTGCTATCAAGATCGTCATACCTCACTAGTATAGCAAAGATATGCAAAAACGTGCTACATCATCACGCGCTACCGAAGGCTCGTATAGACACACCATCTGGCTAGAATATGCAGCAGATTCTCTCACCCGCTCGTTTACTGACCTTCACAAATTTTCTTGTTTGGCACGCATGTTGTGTGAGCCTCAGGATTTATCTGTACCTTGCATATACAAATCTCATTTTCTTAATGCCGCCCCACCTCCCCACCACTTCTTCCAATAATGTGTGAGAATCTGTGGAGATGCAGAGCCAACGTCATTAAAAATAGGTCAGTATGAGACCGTGGCGTTTTAGGGTAGAGTTATACTCACACAGTATCACCTCTGTATGATGAACTGCTGAATCGTACTTGTGTAAGAAAATATCTGGAGGCCAGCAATCAAGCAAGCGGATACATGCTGTGTATTATCTGGCCGGAACATTTTCGTCACAAGTATGATTCAGCAATCCGTGTCATTCATCATAAAAAGAGGCTGGCACCCCTTTGGCGCCAGCCATCTTCTTGTGTATCTTCTGCTCGGCTACTACGACTCGAGGCAATATGCCACGCCGTTGCCACCCGCTTCGAGCTTGGTGACGACGACGAATTGCTTCGATGTGCCCTTCTTGAGGGTAGCACCATCAGCGTTGGTGGCATCACAGCGCACACCCTTGACGACGATGGCGCTCTCGGTAGAAGGCGTTACGGTGCCATTGCCCGCGTTGTCTTGGACGGAGATGCTCTCTTTGTCGAGGTTCGAGAGGTCGCCTAGATAACCCTTGAGGCCCTTACTGTCGGGGAACTTCCCGCGGTTGTTTGATGTATATTGCGTCACAGCAGCAGCGATGTTTTGCACATCATTCTTGCGTGCTGTATCGCGCTGACCCCGCTGCAGAGCAGGTAGCGCCACAAAGACCATCAAGAATATCAAGGCGGCAATCGCCAGCACCAGCATCACCTCGATGATGGTAAACCCTTCTTGTTTCGCTTGGTGTTGTTTCATACTTCTCCTTTGTACCAATGTACGAATATGCTTACGTTACTGCTATCATAGCGTAGAATGGCAGCATTGTCTAGGTTTTGTTCGCACAAGATGATAAGCCTGTGGGGAGAGGGGCAAAACGGTGCTATATGACTGGTATTTTTGGCATAATTGCTAGAGAAAATGCGCTAAAAATGGCCTGTCCTCGCCTATTTCCTGCTGAGAACCATAGGCACGACACATCAGTCGAATACGCCCACTTTGTCTCACGCTTACAACCTATCGCTCCCTTCCTCCCGAATACAAAAAGGATCGACACTTCCCAAGTATGACCTCCCAGCGCCAAGGCTAAAAACCGGTCATTTACGACCGGTTTTCACATGCCATCGGACGAAATACTCTCTATTTCTGCGGCACGTCGATGTATTCTTGCACTTTGCCGTCGCTTTTGAGCTGGGCAACTTGCTTAGTGAGCTCGGTGAGGGGGATGTAGAGGTAGGTGAAGCGGATTTTGCTGTCGTTTTTTTCGTTGACTTTGACGAAGTAGTAGCCACTGTCTGTTGTACTCTTGATAGCACCAGAGGGTTTGCCAGGCTCGAGCTTAGCGATCTCGCTCACTGCGAGGCCGTTGTAGCTACTAGCAAGGTTGATCAAGCCAGAATCCCCCACCTGCGGTTTGCTCCGGCCACTGCCACCAAGCTGGGTCGCGATTTTGGCAAACTCACCATTGCTGCTCGCTACCAACCCCGCGGCTTTGCGCTGCAGCTCATCGGCCGTTTTATCAACCGCAAAGGCTACTCGGGCCCGCACAATGCTGCGCCGCACCGCCTGGCGATAATCCGATGGCGACCAGTTATACATCATGCGCGACGATGCATCATACGTCTCTTGGCTAATCTTGCCATTGGCGGTATTGCGCTGCTGCTCGATAACGGTATCAATGTCTTGGTCGCTCACGGTGATGTTGTGCTGGCGTGCCAACTTGGCAGCGTAGGTATCAACCAGCGCCCGGTTGAGCGACTCACGCTTGATGTGCTTGAGCTGCTCACGGCCATCATCACTGTCGATGCGGATCTCATCGTACTTGCCTAGATAATACTTAGATCCCCGATACTGCACTAGGTAGTCGCTATAGCGCACCAGCTCGCCATCAATACTAGCCACTGGCACAGGAAAGATCTGCGTCATGCGGTAGAGGAGGTTGTTGGAGCTCTGGGCAATGTAGAGCTGCTGCCACGCCACCGCCGCCAGCAGCAAGGCCGCTACCAAGGCCACAATGATCGTATTGATAATCACCCGTCGGCGCGACACCTGGACGGGATGTTTGAACTTGCGTCCACCAGCCAATATCTCTTCGCGGTGCGCCGCTACCGTCTCGTTGGTGATGCGCTCGAACTTCTTGGGAGTGTTGGGGTTGGCTGCGCCCGCCTCTGTTTTGGCGGATTTGCCCGCTTTCTTGCCCCCCCGCTTCGGCTTGAGCGCTGCCAGGCGATCCTTCAAGCCAGTGGCTGGGGCGACCGATGTAGCTTGGGTGCCATAACGGCTGCGTTTGGGTTTTTTGTTTGGTAATTTCATGGTGATACTCCTGCTGCTTGTGCTGCGCGCTCCGCCTCGCTGACGGCATCTTGCAGCTGATTGTAGATCTGCTCGGGATGATCGACATTGCGGATGATGAGATCGCCCACAAATGTTTGGATCACAATCGTACCAAAATGAAACACCTCACCCGAGAATCCTGGTATATTATAGCTGATATTTTGGATTTTTGCCAAGCTCAGCTCCACCACATCGGTACCAAAAAATCCTTTTTGCGTCACTTGGCGGATACGCTGGTTGGTCACGATGTAGTAGGTGTAGCGCCACATCAAAAAATGATAGCAAAAGCCAACAAGCCCGAGCCCCAACCCCACCACTGGCAAGAGAAACAGCTCCAATGTGTCTTGCCAAATCAGTGGTGGAATCGCCCCCACCGCCAGCGGCAGCAGCAGCATATAGAACCCCTTGCGCATGGCAATAATATGCCGCCGAAAGACAAACAGCAACTCCTCACCCTCGCGCTGCCCATTAAATGCCTTGGTCCGTGCCATTACTCCCTGCCTTTTTGTGTGATGATTGTTATGCTTTTCTTGCTGTCTATTGTAGCACGAACTTAACACCACTTGGATGCCAAGCCTAGCTACCGACTGCTATAGGGCGCTCGCTGAACCGAAAATGTTCCGGCCAGAATATACCACAGAGTTTGTCCGCTTGCTTGGTCGCTGGCCTCCAGATATTTTCTTGTTCAGTGAGCGTCTTACAGCAGTATCCTTGCTACATCTCACGCTCACCCTCCCCACACTCCCTCCTCCGGAACACTATAAGGGTCGACGTCTCCCAGACATCGACCTCTTGCGCTGGGCTGAAAACAGATTATTGCAGTCTGTTTTTACACTCCATCGGATGAAGTGATGGGAGTAGAGCAAACGCAAAAGAAGCAAAAGCTTCAATTATTCACCCCCCTTGACACTACCCCACAATCCCCGCGTATAATGAGGTCATGAATAATATGCGGAGCATTTGCCTATGGTGACGGCAGGGCGATTTATCCACAAGCGCCGCACCACTGCTGGTGCCGGAGCGCCACCGGTGCCACCGCCGCACCACCCACCAGCTGCGCCACCACCACCAAAGGTACCAACGCCAGTGGCCGTCGACCCCACCGAGCCAATCACAGCACCTGACTGGCAGCGTCGCCTTGGCCATGGTATCGTGCGAGCGCTCTGCGTACTTGCGGCGGGAGCGCTTGGTTGGCTCTGCTACCTCTGTTGGACGAGTGGTGGCACGCGCACCACGCCAGCCGACTTTATGGCTTGGGTCGTCTCATTCGCCCTCTTCTCCTCCGCCACTATGTTCGTTGGCGCTGCCTGCAGCCGCTGGGACGATATGTCTGACTGGGTGCGATGGGCAGCAGAGGCTGTTGGTGGGTTTGGGAGGCAGTAAAAGCTCCGCATTCTTTGCTTCGTCGCTTCTGCGCTTACCATCACACGATACTCAAGCAAAACAAAAAAACTCGCCGTTACCTTGGCGAGTTTTTGCTATAGCAAGTCAGCACATTTAGCAGCGTACTATACAACTATCAGGCTATTCTTTATTGCTGTTATGCCTGGCCGAATTTGCAAAAGCAACAACGGCGGCTGCGACATTCAATCTAACACCAGTATTTGCAGCAATTTTTTCCGACAATCCAACACCATCTCTACGATCAACTCCTGGCTGATCACAGAGTCTATCATATTCATCTGCGCCAACTCGATAGAGAGTATCAAGAGACGCCTCATCTAAATAGCCAGGGATGCCAACTGCGTCTTCAGTTGGGGTTGGTTCTTGTGGAGGTAGTTCGGTCATAGTTTTACTCCTGTTGAACTAATATTACAGTGAAATTATACCATATATTGATATATCTAACCTTATCAAAAAACACACCCATAGCTATATGGCGAGCACAATAACCTCACTACTCATCCAGTAAAATAGATATAAGACATTGTGGGATCTTACTCTCTAAGCGTGCAGACATGGTAGCCCTATACCCTTATCAAACAGATTAGAAGCACTCCTTGTACTACAAACTAATAGTAATTTTAAAATAATCTAGCAACAAACTACAGTGTATAATATAACGCATATGACAAAGCTTCACCTCCACATCACCAACGCACACCACACCTTCACCACTGCTGAATGTGCTATTTTTCGTCGCGCAACCGAGCAGGCTGAAGCGTTCGTTTCCAGCATATTTGCTCATTTCGATTATGAGGTTGATCTTATCATTGCAACGCCGTCTTTTCTGCTACCGACAATTGCTGAGGATGGTATATCAGGGCGGACGTACCATTCGCGTCTTATCATGCTGTCGATCGACAAGCAGCAACATGCGATCACTGAAGACTTTGTGTTCGAGACAATCTGCCATGAGCTATCGCATTCACTACGTTGGGAAAAGGTTCCAGAGTATGCAGAGACGCTATTCGACGGCATGATACTCGAAGGTCTCGCTGTTGTGCTAGAAGAAGCGGCAATGACCACAACTCAGCGCCCTACAACACAATATTTCCTCAGTACCATGCAACAGACAAGCACAGAAGAGATCAATGGCATAATTGCAATACTCAAAGATACGTTCAATAGTATGGATTACGACTACACCCGCGTATTCTTCACTGGCGATAATACATTACCACGTTGGGCAGGTTATCGACTTGGCTATTATTTTGTCAAGCAATATCTTGAGAAAACGAATCAGACGATTGTACAGGCAACAGAAGATTGGTACCAAACATTTGCAAAGGTACTGCGCAGTTAGTTCGTATACGAGAGTATTGGTACCCCGGATAGGAATCGAACCTACAACCTTCTCCTTAGGACGGAGCCGCTCTATCCAGTTGAGCTACCAGGGCATGGGTATAGTATAGCATGCCCCCTCCTCTGGTGTGAACAATGCCGCTCAACAAAAAAGCCGAGGCATGGACACTCATCCAACCCCGACTATAGTGCACTCTCATATTACCATAAAAAGTTACATGACCATACGTTTCCTGATTAGATTTAACGCAACTCAATCCGTTAGCAATCATACAGAGTAATTCTATTAGGTAGTACTACACTACGTCAGCTGCCCTACCAAGCTATATATCGGGAAGAGAATGGCTGCCACCATGCCGCCAGCCACGATGGCGAGGACGACCATCAGCACGGGCTCGATGGCAGTGGAGATGTTGCGGATTTCTTCGTCTAGCTCGTCTTCGTAGACTTGGGCAGTCTTGCCCATCATTTCGTCAATCTTACCCGACTGCTCACCAATCTTGATCATCTGCGGCACCATTGGCAAAATGTAATCCTCACGGCTCAGTGAGACAGACAGCGCTCGCCCACCCTTGACCTTCTCGGCAGTCCGGCGAATAGAAGCCTCGATGATTGTATTATTAACCCCTGTCGCGGTAATGTCGAGCATGTCGAGCATAGGCACACCGGTCGCAAGCAGCGTCTGGCCAGTACGGGTAAAGCGCGCCATGTAAAGCTTGCGAAACATACTGCCGACGAAGGGCATATTAAGCTTAAGCGTGTCGAAAGCGCGCGTGCCAGGTCCTGTTTTGGCATATTGGCGGATGAAGTAGATAGCACCCACCAGCAAAATCAGCTCCGCCCACCAGAAGGTCGCAGTAAACTTCGCCACAGCGATTAGTGCCGCAGTGAGGAATGGCAGCGTCTTGTGCATATCGCTATATAGCTTCTCCACCTGCGGTACCACCACGAGCAGCATAAAGAGCATCACTCCCATGATCACCGCCAGGACAATGGCTGGATACGTCATAGCACCGCGAATCTTGCTCACCATGGCAGCGTCCTTTTCTTGCTGGGAGGCAACCCGCTTGAGCGCTTGGTCGAGCGTACCAGAGGCCTCACCAGCAGTCACGAGTGAGAGGTAGATTTTGTCGAAGATCTCGGGGTGTTTGCCAAAGGAGTCCGATAGCTGCCGACCGCCCTCAACATCGGCAATGATTTCTTGGATAATCTCTTGTAACTTCTTGTTCTCTGTCTGCTCAAGCACCGTACGAAGGCTCTGCGACAGAGGTAGCCCCGCACCGATTAGTGTTGCGAGCTGACGAGTAAAGACCACTTTGTCCTTGGTTGTCACACGACGCGTCAGGCTGCCAAAGAGCCCACCGCTCTCATCGACTTCTTTGATGTCGAGCGGAACGAAGCCTTGCTCAGTCAAAACGCGTGCCGCCGCCATCTCAGACTCGGCCTGGACGATAGATTTGATGATGGTGTCAGTCGCTTTGTCGCGTGCTTCGTAGTTGAACTTTCGCATCGATTATCCTCTCATTAAGCGCTCAAATTCGGTGAGGTCAACCGCAAACTCGCGGGCGCTATCGTACGTCACGGTGCCACTCTGGACCAGGCTCACCAGTGTGCGATCCATCGTCTGCATGCCTTGGTCTGCTCCAGTCTGGATGATGGCATCAAGCTGGTGACTCTTGCCCTCGCGGATGACGTTGCGTACCGCTGGGTTGGCTACCAAGACCTCAGCGGCCACCACTCGCCCACCACCGATGGCTGGCACGAGGCGCTGGCTACAGATTGCCATCAAGATATTGGCCAGCTGAGCCCGAATCTGTGGCTGCTGGTGCGGCGGGAAGACGTCGATCATGCGGTCGATACTCTGTGCTGCACTGTTGGTGTGCAAGGTAGCAAACACCAAGTGCCCCGTCTCGGCAATGGTGATGGCAGCACTAATCGTCTCAAGATCGCGCATCTCACCAATCAGCACCACGTCTGGGTCTTGGCGCAGGCTGGAGCGCAGCGCGGCGCTAAATGAGTAGGTGTCATAGTGTACCTCACGCTGCACGACCACCGAGCGCTTACTCTTGTGAGTAAACTCGATCGGGTCTTCGATGGTGATGATATGGTGCGACTTCTCAGTGTTGATCTTATCGATCAAAGCAGCCAGTGTGGTCGACTTACCACTACCAGTTGGCCCCGTCACCAGCACCAGGCCACGCGGGAAGTCAGCAAAAGTCATGACGACGGGCGGCATACCGAGCTCGGTCACAGATTTGATTTCATTCGGGATCAAACGCAGCGCAGCCGCCAAGTTGCCCCGCTCATGAAAGGCATTCACCCGGAAGCGCCCAAGATTACCAAAGGCAAAGCTAAAGTCAAACTCTTTATCCTTCATCAGCACCTGCTGTTGGTCTTGGTCGAGAATGGCAAAAACAAGCCGCTCCACCTGCGCTTCGTCTAGTGGGCCAAAGCCCGCCACAGGGGTCAACGCGCCATCGATGCGCAGCATGGGGGGTAACCCCACCTGAATGTGCAAGTCTGAGGCGCGGCGGCGCACCACATCCTCGAGCAGGACTTCTATGCGTAATTCTCTATTTTCCATGGTTGTTGTTGGTTCCTTTCTTATGCTATGTCTGATGTGACACGGTTGACTTCCTCTAGGGTAGTAATCCCTTGCAGCGCCTTGAGGTAGCCATCTTGGCGCATCGTGATCATCCCTTGCTCGATAGCTTTCTTCTGGATCTCGGTACTCGACGCTCGGGCGGTAATGAGCTGCTGGATCTCCTCTGTCACTTCCATCACCTCAAAGAGTCCGGCTCGACCGCTGTAGCCCCGTGGTGTGTTGGCCGTGTCGCGCCCACGCACGAGGCGGTAGGATTTTTGGCCAGCCAGCGGCAAGTCGGTATAGCCAAGGTCGGCCGAAATTTTGGCTGCCTCTGCCTTGGTCTTGGGCAAGAGGTGCCCCACAGTACTGAGGATCATCTCTGTCTCGAGCGGGTTCGACCAATAATTCTCGTGCTGCGGCCCAATCCGGCGCACCAGACGCTGGCCAATGATGGTATTAACAGTGCTGGCAATGAGGAATGGCTCGATATGCATATCGAGCAAGCGCGGCAACACCCCCGCTGCCGAGTTGGTGTGGAGTGTGCTAAAGACAAGGTGGCCCGTCAGTGCCGCCTGGACGGCGAGATTGGCCGTCTCGTTGTCGCGGATCTCCCCCACCATCACCACATCAGGGTCTTGGCGGAGAATACTGCGCAGACCATTAGCAAAGGTAAGACCAACGTCGCTATTGACCTGGATTTGGTTGACTCCCTCCATTTTGTACTCCACCGGGTCTTCCAGTGTGACGATGTTGATGGTATCGTCCTTGATTTCTTTAATCAGTGCATAGAGGCTGGTTGACTTACCACTACCAGTCGGGCCACTAGTGAGGATCATCCCATTGGGGCGGTGAATCCCCTGGCGAATCAGCCGGAGGGCACGCCCAGCATAGCCCATCTGCTCGAGCTCGAAAGATGTGCCAGTCTTGTCCAGCAAGCGGATCACCACCTGCTCGCCCCACACCACAGGGCTAATGGCAATACGGAGGTCAACTTCCTTATCTGCCACCTTGACGGCAAATTGCCCATCCTGCGGGATGCGGTGCTCATCGATCTTCAGTTCAGATAGGATCTTGATCCGGCTTACCAGTGCCGGCTCGATGCTCTTGGGTAATTGCATAACTTCGCGCAGTACGCCATCGACGCGGCAGCGGATCTTGAGCGACTTCTCCAGCGGCTCAATGTGGATATCGCTCGCACGGCTCTTTACGGCGTATTCGAGAATAGTACTCAGGGCGCGGCTAATTGGTGAGTCTTGGACGATTGTCTTGATATCACCCCGAGCTTCAGCGGCTGCCTCGGCCTGCGATACTTGAGCGGCCACATTGACACTGCTGAGGTCGGTGCGGTACTGCTCGAGCACATGACGCACCCCAGCCTCCGACGCCATAAAGACCTTGAGTGGGCGCTGAACGCGGTTGGCAAGGTAGTCGACCGCTTGGACGTTGTTGGCGTCAATCATCGCCACCGCCAAGCGGTTCTGCACCTCGGCCAGTGGCACCGCCATGAAGCGCTCGGCAATATCCGATGGCAAAAGCGTGAGGATGTCTTGGTCGACAATTGTATTGGTGAGATTGACATACGGCACACCAGACACATGGGCAATCGCTCGAGTCAGCAGCTCGTTATCGATCGCCGACTCATCAGTCAGCACAGTCAATAGTGGTCGGCCACTTTCGCGTGCCAGCTTGGTAGCATCATCAAGGCGCTGGCGCGTGATTAGCCCTTCGTCGACGAGGAGTGTGGTGAGTTTTTCTTGCATATCACTTGTCATCAGTGCCACACGCTACCTCTGTTATTTCTGCTGCGATTGCCCAATGATCGTCTCGACCGCTGGGTTGATCGCCTCCTTGTTAAACACTGCACTGTCTGGCTCATCAATCGTATCCGAGAGCTTCTCGACCGTCTCTACCTTGGTGCCACGCTGCGGCATTTGCAAGAATGGGATACTGCTCGCCACAAAAAATGCCACCACCACTGATATACTAGCGATCAAGATAATCATTGCGATGTCGGTCTTCTTCATGGTTTGATGTCCTTTTTCTTTAGCTCGATGGTTTTGGCTGGCGAGTAGTAAGCGTGGGCCGAGATCTTCATGGCGACTTTGCTATCAGTCCGCTCAATGGTCATGCGGTCGATCTCGATCACGCGGATGGAGCGCTCGAAGCGCTGCAAAAGCTCGCGCAGAGCGTTGGGGTTACTGGCTGATACCTCCATGGTGAAGTGAATGGACTGCAAGTTGCCATTGCTGGCGGCGGCGCCAGTGCTGCCAGACGACTCGCTGTCGTCCGTTTGGTCGATATTAAGCGAATCGAGTGACACGCCTGCCACACCATTGACCAGCTTAGACTGGAGCGATGCACCCAGCGCCAGAGCATTATCCTCCGCTGGCAGAGCATCGAGCACCACCTGGAGAGCCTTCTCGTCGTTGTTGATGCGGCTGGCATTGAGGTGTGAGTTGGTCTCGAGCACCTTCAGCTCGCCACGTAGCTTCTCGACTGCGTCGTTGTTGTTCTTGAGTACGGCAGCAGTGTTATTTTTCTCGCCAAGCACCCGCTCCTTGAAGATAATTTGCTGCACCAAAAACCACGATATCACCAGTGCGAAACCCACAATTACTGAGGCTCCGGCCACCCAGAGGAACATCACTCGGCTGGATTGCTCGATCTGTTGGCGCTTGTGGATGGCGGCGTCTTTCTTACTCATTTAGTTCTTCTCCTTGTTGGTCGCCTTGGGCGTAAAGAGGCTATCGGGTACATGCAAGCGCGAGTCGGTCACATTGGTGCTGCCGGTTGGGGCTTCAATGCGCAGGTTCTTAGAGCTATTAGCGAGAAGTTCCTTGGGGTAGGTAAAGGTCAGCTTGAAGCGCAGCACCTTAGCCCCACTGGCGTCCTCGCCATAGCTGGTGTCGCTCACCGTCACATCGTCAGCCAGCTTGACGGTCTGGACGCGGTTATCGCCATCGGTGTAGCTCAGCTTGGTGTTGAGGATCATTTTCTTGAGCTTGTCTGTCGCCTCAAAGCTGTTGGCAGCCGACCCCTCAATAGAGAGCTTGGTCTCGGATGGGTCGAGGCTGACGGTCGACATCTTCACATCATTGGGCGCAGCAGGATTGATGGCACTCAGCACATCGAAGATCCGCGAGTCGATACTCTTATCCTTGTGCATCGAGGAGAGCTGAGCTAGTTGGTTTTGGATGGTGACAATCTGGTTGGCATCTTTAACACTACTAATCTTGCCGTACTGGTCTTTGATCTCGTTGTCGGTCAGCCACTCGCGGGCACTCTGCGTACCAACATACACCACCAGCAGCGCCACCGCTGCGCCAGCGATGATGCTCACGAGAATAGAGAGCGATATCACACCATTGCGCATGCGCTGGGCATGCAGGTATTCGCGCTTGACATCAGGAATGAGGTTAATCTCTATCATGTGTCGTTCCTCCGCTTTGCTAGGCCCACTGCTGTGGCAAACTCTGGTGCGACGTTAGCCAATTGCTCTTGGCTCGTCTGAGGCATATGGATACCGTGCCAGGGGTTACCAGGGGCGGTCGGAACCTCTACCTTGGCCGCAACATACTCGCTGAGATGTGGAATCATCTCGCCAAAGCCCGTCAGTGTAATACTCGACACCTGGGCGCTAGCGTAGCGCGTCTGGAAGAATTTGATCGATTTAATAAGCTCGCTCGCAAAGTTATCCAGCGCACCCTCGATGGCACGCACCACCTGCCCATCGAGCTTATCCTCCGCTAGACCAAACTTGAGGATAAACTGCCGGGCTTGGTCTTCCTGGACGCTGAGGTTTTGTACTGCCGACTTGACGAAGCTGCTCACACCCGACGGAATAGTCCGGACGAGGCGCGGTGCTCCACCATAGATAATGGCAAGATCGGTCGAGAGTTCACCAATGTCGATCAGCATCACTGCGGCGCCATTTGCTGCTTGCTGCGGCGGTGCAAAGGCCCGCACCATGGCAATTGGGTCGGGCTCGATAGCAATCACATTCAGCCCCAGGCCCTCGATAAACTCCAGCTGGTCTTCGCTATACCCCTTCGATACACTGCTAATCAGCACCTCTTGCTGGTCGCTCGCGTGGAGCGATGGCCCCAGCAGCACCCAGTCTACCTTGGCGTCATCCGACATCGGCACATATTGGTCAATTTGGTATTTCATCGTGGCGCGCAGCTCGGCATCGGAAACTTGCGGCACATCGACCACTGTTGTAAAGGTCTTATTTGATGGCAGGCCAATCGCAACATTCTTCGTCTTGATGCCACTCTGGCCCACGGCAGTCATAATGACTTCGCCCAGGCGACGGCGCGACTCTGGTGCATCGCTACTAGTAATACGGCGGTCAACGGGCGCATAGCCATGTGCCACGAGCTCCCACTCGTCGCCAGCTGGTGCTAGCTGCAAAACCCGCACGGCATTGGTACCGATATCGAGTGCAAAGAAATCGCCCGACCCTTTTTGAAACTTCATACTCATCTATTATACATAAGCGACATTGGTTTAGGCAAGGGGGTTGGTGGAAAATATCGATAGTTGACATATCTCTCATTGTCTGATATATATGAGGTTATTATGAAATTCTTTGATCGACTCTCTCGAGAACCAAATATCACCCCCCCAATGAATTAAGTGATACGCCGCCTGGCGGCCGAGCACGGCGAGCGCTTGCAGCTGCGGCAGATCTACTCGCAGAGGAGCAACGGAGACACGAGGAAGAAATGCTCAAGTTCCAGCGTGAGTCTCTAAGTTCTTGGGAAATGCGCAGGCAATTCCTGGAGCGTTCTGGGGCATACCCTGCACCACCTGATCTATATGCATTATGGCTCTATACCTATCTAGAACAAGGCAACGAAATTACTCATCCAAGAGATTATACTTTCCCGCGCGGACAGCTCAGGAGAGACGAGACTATTACACAGCAATCGCTTGCCTCGATTGGGCCAAGTGGTGCAGTATTTGAGGATGAAGAGATATCATATTACGACCAACGTGTTGTCTGGGTACCAACGAAAAGCTGCGATAAAAACTTTATCCCACCAGGCTATGGCTCCCAATCACTTACTATTATGTATCTACCTGACCTTGTCAAGCTAGACACTCGCTCAACTTCTGGCGATTGGCGCCCAGGATGGGAGTATGGCCATTCGACGCTGCTCACCTTAGAGCTCGATGGATCATCACCAACCGGCCTTCGCGCCTCAACAAATGACCCAGACGTCATCAAGTCCTATACCGATATAACCGACATGATCATGGGATTTACTGGTAACTTCGATCCAGCAGCGATGCGCCAAAAACTGAAAGATGCCAAGAACCGACCCGGCCAAGAGTTGGAGCAACTATAACTCACGCTTTGCTATATTGAGTCTGGTATCTTCTACCGCAATAATAGGAGCAGCTTCTAGCCTGCTCCTGTTATAGCCTGTAGCCAATCATCACAGCTAAAACCGCGGTGCGGCTTCTGTTGTGGTGGCGGTGGTGATGGGGAGGTCGTTGTTTTTGTTGTAGCGCGAGCCCCACATAAAGACGTCGGCGCGTTGGTTGAGCACCTCAGCAGCTTCGGCGAGGTTATCCTTCTCAGCACCAAAGGTGCGACGCAGCTGGAGCTGACGCGCCATGATGGTACCGTTGATGGTGAGCTTTTCTTTGCAGGTCTCAGCAGTGAGGCCATTAAAGTACGCACCAACGTGACGGATCTCGTCGCAGGTAGAGATGACTCCCCCACTGCCACCGGTTGGCTGAGCAATCAGCCAAGCATTGACCTCTTTGACATTATGCCGGACGACGATATTCTTAGCCTTGATGACGAGCTGCGAAAGCTTGGTGGCGTCATCGACAGTGGTCGCGCCGTACTTGAGGTCGCCATCGATCGTCACCGTGCCGCCTGCTTCCACCACCAGCGTGCTACTGCCGGGCAGTGTGCCGTGGATGGTGGCATCGCCATTAACGCTGCGCACATTATGGCCCGCAAAGCTCCCCACGTCGATGGATGTACCAGCCGCTGCGCCCCGGCCAAAGCTTGGTACCTTTACATTGCTTGGCGGTGCCCAGCGGCCAGCTGGTGTGGTGGTATTGGCAAAGGCAAGGCTATCCTTGGAGCGGTCATAATCACCACCATACCCTCGCCGGCCAGACAATACACCACCGGTGGCAGAGAGGATTTTGCCGCCATTTTGCGGCGCCATCATGCCATACTCAGCCCAACTGCCATACATGTTACCATCCTTAGTCGTCTTGAGAGTAACGATTTGTGCATCGCCATTGCCACTCGCCGCGCCAATGCCGTTGCCGACGCGCAAGTCGCCACCCCAGATCTGCACCCATGGTAGCTTCGTTACCGTTACGCAGGCGGGCGAGGAAATACGACGCTCGTTGCCGTCGGTGTGTTTATAATTATAATCTTTGATAGCAACGATGCGGCAAATCATATCCCCCACCTTGGCATCGGCCGCGTTGATATCTTTGGTGTCATTCAGGCGCGTGTGGCTCTCAAGATATTTTTTGTTCTCACGAAAGGTGGGCTCGTTGGTGCAGTCGATCGGCTGCTTGCCGCGCAGCCAGGTGCACGCTGTGTCACTCCCACTGTAGCTACCCAGAGCATAGGGGTAGCCCACTGCCGCCCCACGGTCGAAGATACTGCTCAAGCTGCCAAGGAACTGCTGGCGGTGCTGCCCTCGCACGATGAACTGGTAGGCCGCGGCTTCACTCTCGGTGCGGTCTTTGTCGGTGCTTGCACCAGTGTTGTGGATGGATTCGTCGATCCGGCTGGGCGCGATATTCCCACCCTCCAGCGTGGCAAGCTTCTTGCCGTCGATCGTGGCCGATGGATAGAGCTCGAAGTCTGAGTGCACACTAGCACACGCCGGGTCGCTGCGCCGCCACGCTGGGTCACCAGCAATGCCAGGTGACCACGATATCCGTTGGCAGAGTGTGCGGCCAACATCACTCGTTTGGATACGATAGCTGGTATAGCGGTCGGTCGTGCCGCCGCTTGGATACACCGTATAAAAGAGCTGCCCAGGCCGGCCCGTCACATTGCGCGCCAGGCTATGCCCACCACTGTAATTATTGGCAAAGCCAGTACCATCCATCCCCACCGATACGGTTGCACTGTTGGGGCCGTTGTTACGGAGGTCGTGCGCCCAGTAAATTTGCTCACCCGGAAAGGCTCGGACGGATTTTTGCATATTTTGCGTGCCAGGCCACTGCTTGCCCACATAGCTTTGGCCATTGATCGTCCAGGGTGGGATACGCCGCGTGATCGTCACCTTCACATCACTCGTACCACAGGCAATATTCTCGCTGGCAGCCAGGGTGCGTCCGCCATCAGTCGAGATACAGCTATACAGGCCAATCCCCACCGTACGCGACTGCCCCACCGGGATATCAAACTGGCCAATGTCGAGCTGCGCCCGCACTTCGCCACCCTGGCTGGTGTATTGGTTTTGGCCACTGACGCGCCCACGGTACATCACGCTCGACTGGACGTTCTTGATGCGGCTATTGCGGTTGTAATTCCAGTTCATGTTGCGGTCGAGGTGCATCGAGCTAATGTCGAAGGGACCCGAGCGATTGCCCGAGTAGCCCGAGCCACGAATGACGATATCGACGAGGCCGGTTTGGTTGTGGTCAATCGATATACCCGACTTATAATAATCCCGCTCGCCAGGCTGCGAAAACCACACCACTGCACAGGGGCTACCACTGCGGCAGAGCTCGGGCAACTTCGCCTCTACATCATTGTTGGGCCGAGCTGCCACCAGCCCGCCCAGCGCCGCACTCACCCCCACAGCGCACAGCAGCCCCATCAGGCCAGCACGCACCAGTGATTGGCGGCAAAAGTGTACAAATGTCATGCTTATGATTATAGCAAAGTTGGGACAATTGTGCACTGTGTTCATGACACAAGGCAGAGACATCGCCATATATCCTTATATAGCTCATAAATATCGTTAGCTCTCCCTCCTCACCACTTCATCCGATGGAGTGTGAAAACCGGTCGTAATGACCGGTTTTCAGCCCAACGCAAGAGGTCGATACCTGGGAGGTGTCGACCCTTGTAGTGTTCCTGAGGAGGGAGTGTGAGGAGGGTGAGCGTGAGATAGCGCAGGGCTTATCTTGTAATGAAGCAAAATAGCACACCAATGACGAAAGAGTCTTACTTTATATATTATATAGGTCACAACACACTCACCTTCCTCGCATTTTCCTCTTCTCCCCTGCCGATTTCTCCCTTGCGCTGCTATACTATATATATGAGTCTATCTATTGGTATCGTTGGCCTGCCCAATGTTGGCAAGTCGACCCTTTTCAACGCCCTCACCAACAATGATATTTTGGCAGCCAACTACCCCTTTGCCACCATCGAGCCCAACACTGGCATTGTGCCTGTGCCCGATGAGCGTTTAGCAGTGCTGGCTGATATGTACCACGCCGAGAAGGTTGTGCCGGCCACGGTGACCTTTGTCGATATCGCCGGGCTAGTGGCTGGTGCTGCCAGCGGCGAGGGGTTGGGCAATAAGTTCCTCGCTCATATTCGCCAGTGCGATGCGATCGTCCACATCGTCCGCGCTTTTGCAAATGACAACATTGTTCACGTCGATACTACTGTCGACCCGCAGCGCGATATCGACATCATTAACACCGAGCTCATGCTGGCAGACATTCAGACTATCGAGACCCGCCTGGCTCGCCTCGCCAAAGAAGCTAAGGCCAACCCCAAGGCGCGCAGTACACTCGAGTATCTGCAGCAGTTGCGTGACGATCTTGCCGCCGGTACCCCTGTTCATCTGAACAAAAATATTATTCATGAGGCAATCGCCGACCTCCACCTCCTCACCGCCAAGCCAGTCATCTACGTCTTTAATGTCGACGAAGCCACCCTGGCCAATGCTGAGGCCAAAGCTCGCTTGGCGGCGCTAGCTCGTGGCAGCACGGCGCTCTTCATCTGTGCCACACTAGAGGATGAGCTCAAGGGGCTCGACGCGAAGGATGCGCTGGAGCTCCTGGTAAGCTATGATGTGCCCGAGGCTGGCCTGACGCAGCTGATCCGGGCGGCGTACGATACGCTCGGCTTACAAAGTTACCTCACCGCTGGACCCAAGGAAGTCCACGCGTGGACGATCCATCAAGGCTGGACAGCACCACAAGCGGCTGGGGTCATCCACACTGACTTCGAGCGAGGCTTCATCGCAGCGCAAGTGGTAGATTATGACGACCTCGTGGCAGCAGGATCCGAGGCCAAAGCGCGCGAAGCCGGCAAGATCCGCACCGAAGGCAAAGCCTATGTCATGCAGCCAGGTGATGTGGTAGAATTTCGATTTAATGTAAGCAAGTGATCCTAGCTAGGAAACATGAGCTAACTCGCCATGAGCTTGTGGCGAGTTTTTTGTATAGACACTATTATTATAATCTTCTCAGAAGGTATAGCAAAGAGTACACTGGTAGTATATGTATCATTATGTGCAGCGCATTGCCATACCGGTCATACTCGAGGTTGTTTTCATCGTCTCGTGTTTTGTCCTGCCGCGGCACTTGTATGTTTATAGCAATACAGCATTTTTCCGTGGCGCTGCTTGGCTACATCATCGCGACAAAAAGTGTGAGTATGCACCAGTGGTGTCGTGCGCTCGCTGGTGGGTGGCACTTTTGGCGGCAGGTAGTGATCACGCTGGTTTGCGCAGCAGGAGCGTTTGGTGCGACGAGCGTGCTCGAGCAAGCCTTTCCTCACCTCGCCACAGGTGCCATTACAATGCCAGTCAAGACGGCAGGCGAATTGCTACTCTTCGCGCTCTCGACTATCGTTCTCCCCGCCATCGTAGAAGAAACAATTTTTCGCAAGCAGATGATCTGCCTGGCCAGTCGCACAGCAATCATCTGCACCACTCTACTAAGTGCTATGTTGTTTGCAGCAGAGCACTTTGTCGCGCCATGGGGTGTGCTACTGGGCGTGGTGTGGGCACTGCCATTTAGCTTGGCATATAGTATGACGCGCAACGTGTATGTACCAATGACGGCACATGCCATTGCGAGCATACTCATCAATGGGCCGACGGTGGTGATGGCGCTATGTGTTGTGCTATGATGAGCGCGTTGTGTATTTTATGGTATGTATCGTCACGAGCTACAGTGTTTGCTTCATCATGCGTTTTTCTCTTATGTCAAAGATTTCTACAATAACTATATAGTTGACTCTCCAAGACACTCGCATCAGCCTATTCTTTGCTGTTTCCAAATCTGTCTATATATAATTAATATATGGCGATACGAAGGCATTATTGTATGCAGCAAACTTGCACGAGTAGATACAACGCAAGATCGCCACACGATACAATCTAAATAACTGCTGCGCGACTCTCTCATTAACCGCACTCGTTTTCTCAACTATGGTGTCGTTCTACCCTGCTTTTTTGCAATCGATAAAACCGCTCTTGGTTGCCATGCGCACCCTTGACGCTACTGTCGGCTTTGTCGATAATCACACACTGGGTGCGCACCCACTGCTCGAAGTCGCGCAGGATAGCGCGGCGCACGCTGTCATTTTTGACGATGCCACTGCGCGTAAGCTGCGCCCGCTGTGCCTCAAACTGCGGCTTGACCATTGCGATGATATTAGTGCGCGGACTGCTGATACGCACTAAGTGCGGCAGAATTTTGCGCAGGCTAATGAACGATACATCAATGACGATAATGTCTGGCGTGGTGGCTGGCACAAAATCGCGAATGTCGGTTTTTTCGTGCAGCTCAATGCGCGGGTCGCCACGTAGGCTGGGGTGGAGCTGCTCCGTCCCCACGTCCACCGCATACACCATACGCGCACCATGCTGCAATGCATAGTCGGTAAATCCACCGGTGCTACTACCAACATCAAGCACGATAGTATTATCAAACGAAATATTAAGCCGCTGCGCGACGCTGGCTAATTTGAGCCCCGCCCGCGACACATAGCGCTCGTGCGCCACCAGCTTTATCTGCGTCGACTCATCCACAAACATCCCCGGCTTGTGTGCCACCGCACCATCCACCAATACCTTGCCAAGGCGAATCCAATTTTCGGCCGCCGAGCGTGTTGCTGCATGGCCACGCGCCACCATTGCTTTGTCTAGTCGTTGTTTTTGCATGTCCTTATTATACTGCACGAGTGGATAGATAGTTAGTTGGTGTGAAGCTAATAGGCCTGCTGCATTTTTACACGATGCATGAGGCTGTAGATCGTGATAATGATGAGATTGAATGAGACTGCTGCGCGCGGATATACTGCTTGCTTCTGTCATGTTTCAAATTTTGATGATAAAGAAAATCCGCTTTTTCTTTGCGCGCTATAGTAGCCTGCATTAACAACACACTCAAACTATCGCGCACTGCAGCATGCTATTCTTCATTCGCACACGTTACCGAAAGCGAGCAGGATATTCAAAACGCAAGATAGCTCAGCCAGACATATAGTATACATAACAAAAATTAAGTGAACATCGTGGTAGCGAAATATCTCACTCGTATGGCTACGCCACATCACCAACGAACTACACATTTATCTTGCCACACAAGCACTACGAATAGCAAAACACGACGCCACTGCAGCAGATGCTTCGCATAGCGAGCCCACTCGCCTGAACAAAAAATTGATTTTTTGCAGCATCACATTTTTGCAAGCCAAGGGTGAGTATTTGTGTATGCCACATGGTATATTTCGCATCTTCGCAGCACATAGACGAGCCAAGATGTATCGCGCTATATGTTGCGTTTATGTGTGTTTTGCAAAATTTGTATGAGTCATCTGCGAGCAATTCTAGCTGCGATAATAATCAATTCATTTTTGCACAAATCTACAAACAATGATTATTTTTATCATCAGCTGCTCATGCGTGCAGTCTATACTTCGCAGCAACATATCGTCTTGCTATGTTTCATCCAACCTGCAAAAAATCAAAAATGAAACACACTCCAGCCAGCCACAACAAACGTGTACAAAAAAGCAAAATCAAAAATACTCAAACCCAAAAAATAGACGCGTCGCACAATGATCACATTTTTTATCACGCAGCAACAGCTCCATGCATCATGCTGCTAGCGGCATTTTTTACGTGAGCGTGCTCAAACCAAACGCGTAGCTTCGCAGCTACACAACAAAAAATTGTGTTCATTATTTTTAAAATGCTTATGTTTACTTTGGTACGTTTTGTATTATGCCCTATTGCCATAAGCGTTATTATATTGCTAAAGGTAAGTGCGCGTCTGTAACGGAAATTTATTCATTTATGCTTATGGTTACTATGTTTATCCTGGGTGCAAGCATACGTGTGCGCGCTCCATACCGCACGAGACAATCGTTGATCTTACTACATCGTTGTTATGCTCACTATATCCCTCTAACTATCGTGGTGTTGTTTGTACATCACGATACCACGCCTTTGTGTTGTGTACATGTCATCGTTTTGCCTAATCGCTGTGCTTCCTACTACGCTCATTCTTCGAACGTTCGCCCGGTATTCCCTGTTCATATTCTGTATTTTTTACAATGCCTTGTATATTTTGGCAGTATCTTCGTCACAGAAAGCTTTGTTGCATTCTCTACAATAATAGCTTAATCCTATCGAGCTTGACAGCGAACCTTATGTGTTAGTTATTACAACATCATTTACATCCTCTTTCTTCCCCTATTACTCAGCAAAAATACAGAGTGTCCGCAAGCTCGCGCTCAAAATTGGCCAAAAATCGTTGCTACTCTACGTTGTTTTTATCACATCTCTAGGATGCTCCAGCCTGAGCATCACACGGCACAAAAAATACACCGCTTTTCGCGGTGTATATGTGTTATCCCTACAATTCCTCACTTTTGCATGTAAACGCGATGAGAGCGGCCCTCATGAGCTCTCAGGGCCCTATTTCTTGCGCTCGCGGTACTCTCCGCTTGCAGTATCGACAGAAATAACGTCGCCCGTTTTAATAAAGGCTGGCACCTTCACTACCAAGCCCGTCTCCAGCGTCGCATCTTTGAGCACACTGCTGGTTGTGTCACCTTTTACAACATCTTCGGTGTAGGTGACTTGAAGGTAGAGGTTTTTTGGTAGCTCGACATTGATCACTTTACCATCGAAGAACTGCAGGCTTAGTGTATCCCCCTCCTTCAGATAGTCCTTGGCGCTGTCGACGAGGTCCGTGGCGAGCTCAAACTGCTCAAAGCTGGTTGGTTCCATAAAATAGAACGTATCACCATCATTATAGAGGTACTGCACGCTCTGTGTTGATACCTCGGCGGGCTCAATCTTGTCTTGCCCCTTGAAAGTCTTGGGCAGCACGCTCCCATCGATCAAGTTCTTCAGCCGCACATTCACAATCGAGCCACCCCGGCCCATTACCTTCTGATTATAGTCCACAACCCGATACGGCTTGCCATCGAGCTGCACAATCACACCTTTTTTGAGGTCAGTTGGTTGGTACATCACCTATCTCCTGTTTAGTAGTTGCTGCTTCGTTCGAAACATCCGCCAACGCAGTCACAGAGGTACTGCGCTGAAAAAGTTCCTAACCTTGCGCCACAAATGGCAGCAACGCCAAGTGACGAGCACGCTTCACCGCTACGGCGAGCTGTCGCTGTTGTTTATCCGACAACCCTGTGCGACTGCGTGGCTCGATCTGCCCATAAATATTAATGAACTTTTGCAATGTCTTTGCATCTTTGTAGTCAAAATAGACCGGTGTGTCCTTGCGCATGCGCTTGGCCATTATTTGTTCTCCTTTAGTATGTTGTTAAAATGGTATTTCTGATAGGTCAATTGGTTTGTCGTCGATATCTTCGATGACAACATCCTGACTACTACCACTGTTAGTTGGCGCTGCAGCTGGTGTTGTATTTCCGTCAGCACGTCCACCACCAACGAAGGTGAAATCCTCTACTGTTACTTCTACAACAGAGCGCTTGTTGCCATCCTTATCGTCGTAGCTGCGCTGGTCGAGGCGACCACTGACGAGTAGCGGACTACCCTTCTTTACATATTGCGCAATGGTTTCGCCAGTCCGCCCCCAGGCTACGCAGTTAATGAAGCTGGTTTGGTCTTGGTTTTGGCCATTTTGGTTGCGCCACGTGCGAGTAACTGCTAGTGTAAAATTCGCAACGTTCTGCCCGCTCGCTGTGGTGCGCACCTCTATATCGCGCGTCAAATTGCCCATCAAAATAACTTTGCTAAATCCTCGAGCCATACATCCTCCTCGATTCTTTACTGTGGTTATGAGTTGTTGTGGTAATTTTTACTCTTCTGTTTGGCGGCTGGCTTCGCGTGCTTTAGCCTCCGCCATCAGCTTGCGGCCCTTCTCGTCCACTTTGACGAGCAAGTAGCGGATCACATCATCAGAAATATTCAGCGCATTGCTGATCTTTAGTGGTGCATCGGCAGGCAGCGCCACCTCAAAGTAGACATACACCGCAAAGTCTTCCTTCTTAATACTATACTGCAGCTTTTTCTTGCCCCAGTTGTCTTCGCTGGTAATAGAGCCACCAGCGCCGAGCACCAGCTCACGCACCTTAGCAAGTGGTGCCTCAAGGTTTGATTCTAGATCTGGCCGAATCAAAACCGTTAGTTCATATTGTTTCATATGTAAACCTCCTTTGGGATCCATATGGATGTTTATCCGGACGATAAACTTAGGTTAATAACGCATTATATTATACGCGAGACAGTATACAAAGTCTAGCGAGGTACAGGGGTGTGGAGGTGTTGTACTTTTTGCTTTTTCATTTTTTGTATTTATCTTGGCACTACTCCATGCACACAGCTATTTATATTATTAGGTGCACACCCGTGCTTCTCTTCCCACACGCTCACCCATCCCACCATAAGCCAGCTGGCAGTGCAGTATAGTCATACACTTCACCCACATTTTCAAAAAAATAATCATAGTATAGCGCTACGATTCGCTTGCTTCGCCCTATCGCTATACATAATATATGATACCCATATATTATTATGTATAAGCATACGAGAATACCTTTTGAGCTCTATTATATTTAGAAAATATTACTTATTATACGTCAAAATGTGAAAAAATGAACCACCCTTACTTGTCGTGTATGTATTACTTTGCCTTTCGCTCTTTTAGCTTTTTTGATGCTGCGATGTATGTGCAAAAAATATCGAGCCAGTTTTCGCTTGTGCTTATTTCGCTATTGCTTCTGCCGTAAGCGAAGTATCGCTCCGCTACTTTCTCGTGCATTTTTGCCAGAGCCACCTATGGCACTCCATAGCTCTATTGCACCCATCTCATTTTTGCACATTGCTTATATAGAGCCAACTGCCCTACCTCCATACATCGCACATTTGCATCAGCATTTTGCTATTTATTTTTATATCATAAAATAACCTATAGCGCAAAATGTGAAATTTTTGAAAGCTCCATTTGTGCCATCCACGACGCATCATTATTTTTTATATAAGTCATACATCGCACCTCACTAGATCGTGCAGATGTAATAAACATGACCATTATATGATGCTTGCGCTTATCGCACATTCACTCACGCTCAATACATAATTAACCACCTACGCTCAAAATTACGAAAATATCACTATATTAACCCACCCACTAGATCATACCCACCACGCTCCATCCATTTTCTTACTTCGCCCTAGACAATCAAGCTAGCTCTATACACCTTATGCTTTACTATATTGGTTATGCCCATCTCACTATCAACCATCATTTCCTTGCATTATGCAACCAATCATGAAAATTTGCTACTTTACCATATTGGCGTGACACAGACGCAAATCTAGCTATCACCATTACCTCACAATGCATTGTCTAAGCCACAAGTTTACTCACACTTACCACATATTTTGGCTCACCAATACCTATGATTTCTAACCCTCATCGCACCCATCTGCTTGGTTATGCAAATTTTGCTATCAAGCCTATCGTTGAATATTTTTCTACTATTTTCACACACTCAGCTCATCTCAAACGTATGCCAGCATGCCTCATGATGCAGAAAATTTTCGCCACGTACTTCATCGCTGCATCGCGCCATGGCAAAAAATACCATTTTTAGTTTACAACCAATCAACCATCACAATACATAGTTCGTATGTCATGCGTCCTCATCAAAATTATCACATTCTTTCGGCACGCACAAACCATCATTGCTTCTTGGCATTATATTTTTGCACTACTTTGCCAGGCTGAGTTTCATTATTCTCCAAATTTTTATTATGAACATCATTATGTTTCGTTCATAAACTTTAGCGAGGCGGCCCATTACTTAATTCGCTTCTCATATCACATCTAAGCCTCTTGTGTTTGCACACGCCGCACAGATTTTAGCCAAAACAAGACAGTCATTTACTCAATCGAACTCACTCCCTACTTCATCTCACGACCTTACATTCATTTTTGCAGATTTCCCTAATCAAAAATGTGAAAATTTTGCACTGCTACTACATGCACCTCATTTTCATCACACATATTGTACGTTGCTCCTCTATCTTTCTATCTAGCTGTGTCAATTTTTACATACTCACTCACAAATTTTTACCTAGATATGCACACTGCCATCATACTCATTTTATATTTATTACCAAACAATCCATTTTTGTATCATTCATCAGTCACATAGTAGCAAAAAATATTTCGCACGCGCATTATGTTGCAAAATTACGAACGTTTTTGCTCGGCATCACTAATTTTTTATCAATAACAAATAATACATCAGCGTTTTTATTGCAGCGTCGCAATGCGCCATTATTTTTTGTCACGTATGTAGTATCCGCTCGCTACTCTAGTCGTTGAAAAATCATTTTTTGCAATAGTACACTTTCTATCACTCTTTCTGTATGCAAAAATATCGCAACATATGCACCACACACCAATCAGAACGGACAAAAAAATAATATTTTGCTGCAGGATAATTATTAATAATGTAGTGCTTACCCATATTTTTGTAAATCATTTTACAAAAGTGTCTCAGCTGCTGCAAAAAGTACTCGTCGCTCTGCATTATACTTTGCCGTTTTCTCATCTTTGACTTTTTGTATTTCAATTCATACCGCACTCATGGTTCACCTATTTCGCGCCCACTCGTACTCTCATCAATGCAGCAGCAATAAACTGTATGAACGAATTCTTGCATTATTCATACTCTCTCACTACCCCTTGCTTGTGTTATGTGTAGCATCATATACAAAAAAGATATATTCGATAAAGTAATCGACTCACTTTGCACACAAAATGCTCATCACCATACCCTATGTATAGTACATGAGCCCATCTATACCCGCTTAATTTACCATTTACTACTCTGAATATATTCTTATTATATTCAGAAATTATTTAACTTGTTTTCGAGCAATGTATAATGCACAAAGAGAATCCATATAGCACACAAATACCCGTATAGCATAAATGCTGCATCATTTTCTTACTACAACGCGCACATTACACCAACCAATACACGTGACCCTTAAAAATTCAGTAGCGTAGCATGTGCGCTTTTTTATTCTTTGCAATCACCATAAATTTTTTGCACAGGAAAAACCAGTGCTCATCACACTGGCTTTCTCTCGTCTATAACTAGCCTTTATGCAGCGAGTGAGAAGTCTCCTTGGACCAAACCAAGTTCATCACCATACTCAAGTCGTTGCGACTCTGTAGTCGGAACCAGCACAATACCACTTGCAGTGCTAAGCTCGCCATCAATCACATCACCTTGGTCTGTGATCATCTGCGGGCCTTCGCCTGGCTCGCCCTGAATAATGCCATACACAACAGGGGCACTATCAATCACCTCTTGGTCTGGGCGCTTCCCAACATAAAACCCAATCAATGAGCCAATCACCCCTTCTTTTGGTCCATCGTCCTCGCCTAAAGAAATCGCCGCTTCTTGGTGGGATAGCGACGACTCAATTGCGGAATACAGCGATGATACATCGCCTTGAGCGTCCTTAGGGCTTTTGAAATCATTAACGATTGGCACAACATATGGGACATCATTGATCTCAATGACATCACCAATTGCCAAGCCAAGCTCATCGCGCAGCTCGGATAATTTATTATGAATGGTATCGATATGCTGATCTGTCATCTCAGCCATCGACAACGCAAACAGCGGCCCAAGCTCACGCTGCAACCAGCCTCGGACCTCTTGAACAGATGGCAGCTCAAAAGCATTCGGCTTACCATACCGATTATTAAACTCCTCGACCGTCGACACAAGTCCATCGTTTACTGTGTCGTATTTCGAATGCTTTGTTTCGCCCACTGGCGGTTTGCCGCTTTTAGTAAACGACTCTTCTCTTGTATTATCGTTGGTATACTCACTCATAGTTTTTTATACTCCGCACTATGATTTTGGTTAACGGCATTGGCTCCTTTCTGCCGATTCCTCCCTGCTGCGTGCTTTGTGGCGCGTGGCAGCGTGGTAGTAAGTAATCGTATCAACTTGCATTATAGCACAAAACCAGCGCCTGCAAAGCTATTTTTGGCCTTATTTTCGTATTATTTTCCCCATATGCACCCCTGTCGTACCAGTGGTGGCTATTTGCACGATAATTATATATTTTTCGCAAGCATTTTGGCCTTGATGACGCGTTTTTCTCCTTCACAAATAACACCCTCACTGCCTACCTGCTCCTGCTCTGTCGCTGCATGTGTGTAGCGCAAATATCAGCATGATGATACTACGCCACTCCAGCGCTGAAATAACTCTTCTGGCGATAAAGAGGTAGCCACTAGCAAAGCTGCCCAGCCCTAAGGCGCTGTATGCAGATTCTGCTGTGTAGCCTAGAGTCTAGATCTTATCCAAACCAATGCTAGACGGCCTCTCATGCCCCACCAAAGGCCAATCAACATGCATAGCATACCCCTGTTATGCCAGGCTCTGCGGCAAACCACAGCACACCATCCACTATCACAGTCACTCACTATGCAGCCATAGCAAAACCGCCCAAGGATATACCTCGGGCGGCTGTGCACGCTGTGCTGCAGAACTTAGCCGCGAGCAAAGTGGGCAAAGGCGCGGTTGGCCTCGGCCATCTTGTGGGTGTCTTCCTTTTTCTTGAAGGCAACGCCGGTTTGGTTGCAGGCATCAACGATCTCTGTTGCTAGGCGCTTGCTGTACGGCATACCACTCTTAGAGCGAGCCGCTTGCACCAACCACATAAAGGCAAAGTGCTGCTGGCGATGACCCTGGATGGGGAATGGAATCTGGTAGTTGGCACCACCAACGCGGCGGCTCTTTACCTCAAAGCTAGGACTAATGTTCTTGATGCAGATCTCAAACACTTCCAGTGGATCCTCGCTCTTGAGGCTGCGGGCGGCTTGCTCGAGCGCACTATAGACAGCCCGTTCAGCAACTTGCTTTTTGCCATCCAGCATCGATTTGTTAATCAAGCGCTGCACCAGCACCGACTGGTACTTGCGATCTGGCTTGATGGTGCGCTGGAGTTTTTTCGTGACTTTACGAGGCATGGTTAGTTACCCTCCTTCTTGGCGCCGTACTTGCTGCGGCCTTGCTTACGCTTCGATACCCCTTGCAGGTCGAGCGCACCACGGACGATGTGGTAGCGCACACCTGGGAGATCCGGCACACGGCCACCGCGGACGAGCACCACCGCGTGCTCCTGCAGGTTGTGGCCTTCGCCGCCAATGTAGGCCCAGACTTCGTGACCGTTGGTGAGGCGCACACGAGCCACTTTACGCATCGCGGAGTTTGGCTTCTTGGGGGTCTTGGTCGTTACCTTGACGCAGACACCACGCTTGAGTGGTGCATTTTGGTCGTAGTAGCGCACCTTGAGTGCGTTATGGATGCGCCCCAGCGCTGGCGACTTCGACTTCCGGGCCGCCGTCTTGCGTGGCTTGCGCACCAATTGGTTAATGGTTGGCATGCAATTCTCCTTATTGCTTATTATTCGGCTTCTATAGCCCACCCCACTGTTGGATCAGTAGTGTGGTGAGTCTAGAGTACCTGCTACTGGGCTCATAGCCCAGCATCTGTATGTACGATTATGGAGCAGCACCTCCGCCTCGTGTCTGTACCTTCTCCGCCAGGCGGCGCGCTCACACCAGCGCCCTACCCCGAAAAGAGGAAACTCGTGGGTATTATAGCATGGTGCTGTGCGTGAAGGCAAATGCGCTGTGCCAAGCTAAGAGTGATTGAATAATCTCTGCTATTTCTACCCCATGCTATACTAATCTCATGCATATTGCCATCCAAGGTCAAGCAAGGTCGTTTCATGAGCAGGCAGCGCAGCAGTGGTTTGGGCCGCAGGTTGATATCGTGCCGTGCACGACGTTTCGCGATGTTTTCCACGCGCATGCGACTGGCCAAACCGAGGGTATCGTTGTAGCGGTGGAAAACACACTCTACGGGACGATCAACGAGCCGTACCACTACCTCGAGGCATGCCCGCTACCCATCATTGGTGAGGTACGTCTTGCCATTGAGCAGATGCTCATTACACTACCTGGCGCTCGCCTAGCTGATATTACCGAGGTGTATTCGCACCCCGTGGCACTTGCGCAGTGCCAGCGCTTTCTTGCCGCCGAGCTACCCCATGCGGTGCAGAATGAATTTTTCGACACAGCGGGAGCGGTCGCCTATATCAAAGCAGCCGGCGACCCGCACAAAGCCGCCATCGCTGGCCAGGCTGCTGCTACCCTCCATCACCTACCCATCCTGCGCCGTAGCATCCAAGATAGCCACGATAACATCACCCGCTTCATCGTTCTCGCTCCAGGCCACGCACCAGTCCGTGCCAACCGCGCCACGCTCGTCGTCACGACCAATCACCAGCCTGGTGCACTACTTGAGGTATTGCGTATCTTCGCCGCGGCAGGCATCAATATCAGCAGCTTGCAGTCTCAGCCTATCGTTGGCCAGCCCTGGCAATACAAATTCTTCCTCGTCGTCGACAGCGCTGGTGCTCCACTCAAGCACGCCCTGCGTGCCATTGAGCAAAGCGACCATACTGTGCGGCTGCTGGGTGAGTATTGTGCGGGGTGAGTCTGCGGGCACACTGTCCGCCGCCCTATCCCAGCTCATCCATGCTGCCGATCAGCACATCGCGCGGGCGTGAGCCGTCGGCTGGGCCAATGATGCCTTGCTCTTCCATCTCTTCCATGATGCGAGCCGCTCGGGCATAGCCCACGCGGAGCTTGCGCTGGAGGAGCGAGGTTGAGGCTTTGCGGGTCTCTACTACCACCCGCACGGCATCGCGGAACATATCGTCATTGCCTTCGCCACTGCCGTCCATATCCATCACTATGCCACCTTTGCCATTGAGCTGGACAGGCTGGCTCACGATCTCGTCATTATACTGCGGTGCCGACTGCATGCGCAGGTGGTCGGTCACCTTAGCGACTTCTTCGTCCATTACCCAGGCACCCTGGATACGCTTGGGCTTGGGCATGCTAGCGGTTTTCATCAGCATATCGCCCTGGCCAAGGAGCTTCTCGGCACCGATTTGGTCGAGAATAGTGCGGCTATCTACCTGGCTCGCCACCGTAAAGGCGATGCGGGCTGGCACATTGGCCTTAATAAGGCCGGTGATCACATCCACGCTTGGCCGCTGCGTCGCCAGCACTAGATGAATACCAACCGCTCGAGCCTTCTGGGCCAAGCGGACGATCAGCGCCTCCACATCGCGCGCTGCCACCATCATCAGGTCGGCTAGCTCGTCCACCACAATGACGACATACGGCATGCGGCCTTCGTCGACCTTTTGCATGTGGCCTTGCTCATCGGCCACGGCGATCTGCTTACCGCGGGTTTTGATCTTTTCGTTATACGTCTTGATGTCACGCACCTTCTCCTCAGCCAGCAAGCTGTAGCGCCGCTCCATCTCATTGACCGCCCACTTGAGGGCACTAATGGTTTTCTCTGGCTCAACAATAACAGGGGTAAGAAGGTGTGGAATATCGGCATATGGCGCCATCTCTACCTGCTTGGGGTCGACGAGGATGAGCTTCATTTCGCTGGGGCTGTTGCGGTAGAGCAAGCTAGTGAGGAGCGTGTTGATCATCACCGACTTACCCGAGCCCGTCTGTCCCGCCACCAAGAGGTGCGGCATCTTATTGAGCTCACCGACGAAGGGCCGGCCCGAGATATCCTTACCAATCGCAAACGCCAACGGCTCCTTGGCGTGCTGCCACTCGGGGCTGTCCAACACCCCGCGCAGGCGCACATCAGCCGCCTTGCGGTTTGGCACCTCAATGCCCACGGCCTTCTTGCCGGGGATGGGCGCTTCAATGCGGAGGCTGGACGCCGCGAGGTTGAGCGCGATATTCGTCTCTAGCGCAGTGATGCGGTTGAGCTTGACGCCGACGGGCGGCTTGAGCGTATATTGCGTTACCTTCGGGCCAATGTTTGCCCCCTCCATCTCGACATTGATGTTAAATTCGTGCAGCGTGTCTTGGATAATGTGGGCATTTTGCTCAATGTCGCCGGCATCAGCCGGGCTCTGGCGCTTCTCCAGTAGCTCCAGGCTGGGCGGCTGCCAGTTGGGGTCGTTGACGGCAAGCATGGCAGACCGGTCTTCGGCTGCTTTGTCCACAGAGGTAGACGGTGTGCTGTCGCGCAAGGTCGCCCGTGGTTTTTTGTCTGACTTTGGCTCGGCCGGGCCATCACCGGAGAGGGTTGGGACGCCCGCGTTGAGCTTGAAGTCACTCATGGCGGCAGGCTTGTCTTGGGTTTTCTCGTCCTTATTGCGCTTGGCCTTTTTGCTGGTGTCTGGTGTTTGACTATCGGCGGCGCGACGAGCCACTGCCACGTTAGCAGCATCGTCTGCCTCAGCCTCGCTGCGCACCATGTTTTGCAGGCCACGCCACAGCGCCATGGGCGAGACACGCAAGACGAAGAGTAGCGTCAAGCCGATCAACAATACATACACAAAGACCCCCACCGGCCGGTCGACCAGCGCCAGCATGGCACGGTTGAGGAGGTCGCCCATCACACCACCTGTCGCTGCCGAGCCTCGCCGCAGCAGGCCAAATAGCCCCGCAAACCATAACACCATCAGCACCGCTGCAAGCTTTAGCGCTACTGGTAAGCGGTTATTCTCTGCCCGAAAGATCGCCACCGCCACATACACCGCCACCACTGGGACGACATACACCGCATAGCCAATAATATGCAGCATCGTCGCATCAAGCCACTTGAGAATTGGCCCACCCGAGCCAAACCACGACACCACCAGTAGCACCGAAAACGCCAGCAACAGCACCGCCGACACCTGCGCCCAAAACCCCGCCGGCAACGTATGCTGTGGGGCTGCTTGCTTGGCTTTGCTCTTACTCGGGCTGCGCCGACGAGCAGCGCTTGAGCGAGTAGACGAACGAGTGCGAGTGGTTTTTCTTTTTGTAGCCATATCCTTTTTATTGTACTCTGTTTATGCTTGGTTTGATAGCGTATATTGTAGCATAATTTACTACATTAGGCAATCGGTATAGGGTATGCCATACTGGGTAGTATGACAACGCAACCATCTTACCCAATCATTACTCCATTTGAGACTGTGCCCACGGCTATTGATGGGCTCTATATTATCACCATGAAACAAGTAACCGACGAGCGTGGCACAGTGCGCGAACTGTTCCGCCAATCGGCGATGGATAGCACACCACTGCCGCAGTTCGGCCCCTGGAAGCAGATCAATGCCACACAAACAAACCGTGGCTCCATCCGTGGCCTCCATGCCGAGGCAATGAACAAACTTGTCGCAGTAGTGGCAGGCGAAGCCTTTGGTGTCTATGTGGACGCACGGATCGATTCACCCACCGTTGGCGCAGTTGTGACTGTCCCATTGACAAAAGGTGTGCAGGTGTTTGTTCCACAAGGAGTTTGCAACGGTTTTCAATCGACAAGCGAGCAACCCTCCCAGTACCTCTACTGCTTTGATGAAGAGTGGCAGCCTGGCATGCCCGGTATATCACTCACACCACTCGACCCAGAGCTGGGTATCGACTGGCCCATCCCGATCGACACATCCACCTACGACCAAGTCTCCAAAAAAGACGGCAGCGCGCCTACTTTGCGTTCTGTTATTGGTGATGATGCCATGGCGCAGCGCACTCACTAGTATTCGAGACCTATTCACTATCACGCGGATTATTGCTATATGATACCCCTCTCGCCATTTTGTCCATTCTATGTCACAATAGAAACAAGGAGGTCGTATGCAGCAGATGGTATGGAATATAGTAACAATGATTGCACCCTTTGTGGTGATTGCCTTTGTGCTGGTAGTGCTCGCCGAATATTTGCGCGCGCAGCAGCGTATCAAACGCCTGGAGGAGATGGTGCACGAGCTGCAGCAGCGAGTTAAGTCGGACACGTAGCCACAGTTTGCAAGCAAAAAAGCCAGCTATATAGCGCTGGCTTTTTTTGTTTTTTGATATCGTGAAGCTCTAGTAGCTCCGGCGTTCCGAGCGATCCTTTGGCACGACTACCTCGGTGTCGGGCTCTTGCCGTGGCGGGAACTTTTTGCGCGGCAGGCTAGCGAAGGCGTCGTTGCTGGGCTGCTTGCTGCGGGCGGTCGTGCGGCTATTAGCCGGGCGGCGCTTGCGCGTATTAGCTGGGCGAGTCGGTGCTTTCTCATCCGTCGTGGCGGGTAATGCCCCGGCTGTTTTGCGGGCGGCAATGGCAGCTGCTTTGGCAGCGGCACCACCCTTAGCAATGCGCGGTGGCGTGTGTGGCTGAGCCGGCGCAGCGAGGCTCTGACGCGAGCGCCCAGCTGGGACTTCACGGCCCACACGGGCAGTGCGACTCGACGCCTTCTGTGGTGCACCCACTTCGTTGATGACTGGGATAATAATGGGCATGCGGCGTGTCTGGTCGTACAAAACGCGGGCAATGTCGTCTTTGATTTCCTTCTTTACGACATCAAGGTCATACGAGCCCACCAGGCTGCGCGCTGCTTTTTGCTTGAGGTAGGCGCGGATCATCCCCATCAGTTCTTCATTATCGCGCAGATAGATGAAGCCCCGACTGATGATATCTGGACTGGTGAGAAGACGACCCGTCCCGCGCTGGACGGTAAGCACTACAACGAACATCCCCTCGAGGCTCATATGGATGCGATCCTTCAGCACGACATCGCTCACGACTGCACCAGCGTCGTCATACATTGTGCCGCCCGAGTGCGGAATGCGCCCAATCTTGTGTGCGCCATCGGTCGTAAACTCCACAATATCCCCCGGATCGCAGACAAAGATATGGCTGCGTGGAATACCACACTCCTTCTCGGCCAGGCGAGCATTGTGCACCAGCATGTGGAACTCGCCGTGGTTGGGCAAGTAGTATGTGGGCTTGACGGCACTAATGAGCCGCACGTGGTCATCATAATAACCATGGCCAGACAGGTGGAGCGGCCCCACACCGGTCAGGTGTGTCTTGCCGTTTTGCACCACATCGCCACCTTCGCGCATCAGGCCATCCACGGTGCGTACGACGTACTTCTCGTTGCCTGGGATGGGGTTGGAGCTAAAGACCACCACATCACTCCCCTTGATCTTGACGAACTTATGCGCCCCCGTTGCCATGCGGTTAAGGACTGCACTAAATTCTCCCTGGCTACCCGTACAGACGATGGTAATCTTGTGGTCGGGCAACTTAACGAGGTCTTCCATCTTGACCACCGTATCTTTGGGGATTTTGATAGCACCAGTGCGCAGTGCTACCTCCAGATTCTGGATCATACTAAAGCCAGCAAAGGCCACCTTGCGCCCATGCTTCTCTGCTTCCTCGAGGATGAGCTGAATGCGGTGCAGCTGGCTGGAGAAGCTACTGATGATGATGCGGCTCTTGGCCCACTTGTCCATCACCTCACCCATGCTGTGCTGGATGTCGTGCTCACCGTGGGTGTGAGTGCCAGCGCTCTCGCAGTTGGTCGATTCGTTCATCATGAGGAGAAAACCCTCGGTGTGCGCAATATCTTGCAAGCGCTCGAAGTCGAACTTGCGGCCATCCACCGGGTTCTCCTCGATGCGCCAGTCGCCACTACTGAGAATGTTCCCCACTGGCGTGCGCACCACTACTGCGGCCGAATCAGGAATGGAGTGGTTCACCCGCACCAGCTCCACACTAAAGGAGTCGCACAGCTGGACGATCTCATGCTCCTCAGGTTTGAGCTCATGATACTCCGGCTCGTAGCTACCATCGGTCTCGGCCATAGTGCGCTGCAGCATACCCAATGTAAAGGCTGTGCCATAGACTGGTGCAGGCAGCTTGGGGATGATATGCCGAAAGGCACCGATATGGTCGAGGTGCCCGTGGGTAAAGATATGCGCCCGAATCTTGTGCTTATTCTCCTCCAACCACTGCGTATCGGGGATGATGTAGTTGATACCTGGATAGTCACTACCTGGGAAGAGGAAGCCCATGTCGATGATGATAATATCATTGTCGTACTCGATGGCTGTCATATTCTTGCCAATGCCCATCTCGCCTACCCCACCAATCGGGATGACCTTGAGCGTTGGGCGCGGAGCACGGGGCCGCTTGGGCTGCATGTTGAGAGTAAACTGCTTGCCGCCATAGCCATTGTAGACCGACTTATTGACCGGCACGTTAATAACATGCTGCGAGGCCTGGGCATTGACCCCCTCGCTGGTGCGCCGCTGTGCCCGAAAGACCTCGCCTTTGCGCGTGGTGGTGGCGCTGAGCACCGTATTGGTTATTGCTGGTTGTTTGCTTGCGTGTGGACGCTTCTTGGCGTCATCTGCCTGGGGTGTGGCCACTCGTCGTTGACCCATTGTATCTCACTCCTTCTAATACATTATTCTGGTTCTACTAATAAGAGACAGGCTAAGAGCCTCAATAAGTGGTTGTATTATAGCAGATGATGGTGAGGTGTGTCAAAGCCACCCTGTAATTGCTTTATTTAGCGTTTAGTTTTACCGCTGTATGTGCTATGCGTTGCATCAAGCATATAATTATCGCACACCACGACTACCATTTCAAACCATTTCTTAAACAAGAGACTTCCTATCACAATGACATATGTAACATTGTTTTATTTGCTAATTTATCGAACCTCAATTTCGTTGTCATCAGAATTGTTTGAGAAATCGCCCTCAACGAGTAGCCCCTCAAACGGCTCAGCCGTCGCAGTTGCTTCGCTTGGAGCAGGTGCTTCTGGTGTCATCTGGTGGCTGCAATGCGCCGCACCAAAAATAACCAATGAAGAAACAGCGAGGGCTGCCACCTTCTTTGTCACTTTAGACCACCTCGTCTGGTCTTCAATGCCAATATCCTGTTCGCTATCATAGGTAAAGCGCGCATTTTCTCTACTTAGAATTGGCTGGCTCTGTTTTGGAAATAGTCCACTAACTTCACTTGTTTTCATCAAATATTTGCGCCTATTCATTACAATTATCTCTTCCTGCTATTTGCCAAATAATTCTTTATACTATATTTTTATCTGTTATATTTGTCAAGTGTTGTTTCTCTGTAACGATTTACGCTGAGCGAGCTGCGCTCTATTGCAAATCACCCAGCCATACACACTAGCAAAAAGCCGGCTGCCCCTCGATAGCCGGCTCTGTGCTATGCCTTGCAGTACATTAATCTCCATCTACCGTCGTATGGGCAAACTGCCGCGTGCCACGCCAGGCCAAGAAGCCGATGAGGAGCGCGTTTGCCACTAGCGCAAAGCCAGCCAAGATGAGCATGTGCTGCGTATAGAGCGCGCTATCTACCCCGCCCGAGATTGCATGACGATAGGCAATGATAGAGTGCGTCATGGGCAGCCAGGGGTTGATGGCTTGGAAGAAACTAGAGGCTGTTTGGATAGGGAATATCCCTTCGCTCGCTGCCAGCTGGAGCACCATGATGATCATTACCACCAGCCGGCCAGGGTTATCCAGCACCATCACCAGCAGCGTAATAAGCGACATAAAGGCAAGCGAGGCAAGGTAGCTTGTGGCAACAAATAGCCACGGGTGGTCGGGCTGCAAGCCTACCACATAGACCAGCACCAGCATCATAATCGTTGCTTGCACCAGTGCAGCCAGCCCCAAGACTGACATCTTAGCCAGCCACCAGTGCCAGGCATTTTCTTGGCGCGAGAAGGTCTTGCGCACTGGGTACATCGTCGTCAGAGCCAGCCCACCAACAAAGAGCGCTAGCGAGAGCATATATGGTGCCATGGCGTAGCCGTAGTTTGGCACACTGCCAGTGCTGTGCTCGTTGCTCGCCACAGGTGCGGCCATCTGCTGCTGAGCCGCTGGGCTGGTTGGCAGGAGCTTTACCTGAGCAGCACCAGTCTGCAGTTTGTGCGCCAGTGTGCTCGAGCCATCCGCCAGCTGGTTACTTGCCTGCACCAGCGTGCTAGAGTGCTGCTGCAAGGTGGCTGCACCCTGGGCCAGTTGCCCACTACCCTGCTGAGCTGTTGCGAGATTACCCGCCACCAGTGCTGCACCAGCCTGGAGTCGCTCGCCACCAGCCCGCACCGTGTTGTAACCCGCAAAGGCAGTGGTGGCTTGTGGGGCAAATTGCTCCACGCCAGTATTGAGTGCCGCCACACCATTCTTGAGTGTTTGCTGCTGAGTCGCAAGCGTTTTAGTGAGAGTATCAAGGTTGGCTAGCAAGCTCTGCGTTTGCTCAGCAATGGCTTTGGTCTGCTGCAGAGCACTCGCTATGGTCTGCAGCTCGGGTAGTGTGATGGTAGTGCTACCACCGGATGCAGCCGCCTGGGCGCTAGTCTTTTGGAGGATCGCCCCAGCCGACGCGGCTGGTGTTTGCATTGCCTGGAGCGCACCCACCACCCGCTGCGCATCTTGGACTACGGCCGCCTGCTGAGCCGCCACCGCTGGTGATGGTTGAGCCACCTGAGCGTTGAGTGTATTCATCCCTTGTTTGATCTGCTGCATACCAGCCGTTAGCTGGGCCACTTGGGCCGCCGTTGGCAGTTGGCCAGTCAGCTGCGCTGTGCCTTGCTGGACCTGCACTGCACCGGCCTGCAATCGCCCTAAGCCCGCTGTCAGCGTCTGCTGCTTGCTCGCCAGTTGGCTAACGCCATTGGTATAGTGAGTAAGACCCGCTTGGAGCCGTGCCGACCCCTGGTGTAAGCGCCCAGCACCATCACCAGCCTGCGCCATGCCATTACCCACTGCACCAATGCCCGCTGCCACCTCCTTGAGGTAGGTTTGGGTCACTTGCTCGGCTACTGTTTCCTTCACTTTTTGCGCGGCTTGGCGGCTAATGACTGCACCAATGTAGTTTTTGGCTGGCGTCAGCTGATACGACACCACTGCTTGCTGTGGCTTGTCCTGCCGAAGTGACGCCGCACGCTGTGAGAAATCCTTTGGTACCGTCACTACTGCATAGTAGTAGCCACGGCGTACGCCATCATCGGCTTGCTGCTTGGAGACGAATTCCCACTTAAGCGCCTTGCTCTTATGCAGAGACTCTGTCATTGTCCGGCCGATCTGCAGCTCCTTACCATTGATCTGCGCCCCCTTGTCCTCATTCACAAAGGCAATTGGCAGTCGGTCAGTATGCCCATACGGGTCCCACACCGAGCTGAGGAAAAACGCCGCATATATCACTGGCACAAAGGCTATTGCTATCACTGCCACCAGTAGTGTTTTGCTCTGCAGCAAGTGCCGCCATTCGGCCTGGACCATCACGCTGCGGCGACGCTGGATAGCTTGTTTTATTTTCTCACCCATTGTTCATTAACTCCCGAATAATATCGTGCAACGTCACGCTCTGCAGCGTCTCAGCCCAACGTGCCTGAGCCCGATCGAAGGCACCAAGGATGCTCACCTCACCGCGTTTGATCTTGCTATCATCCGCCTGGCGGGCAAACATCCGCTCAGCGACTCCTTGATACTGGACGAAGCTCTCCGTCCCCTCGACTGCCGCCACGATATCCCACAGCGTCAGCTCCATACTAGCCCGCGCCAGGCGAAAGCCACCACCCGCGCCCCTCGCCGAGGTAATCAGCTGGGCTGTTACGAGCTTGCGCGTTACCTTAGTAATATACGTTGGCGATACCCCCATTTGCTTTGCCAAGCTCTGGTTCGTCACTGGTGATCGCAGGTCTGGATGCGCCAGCAAAATCACAATACAGCAGGCCTGCTCGACTGCTCCTGATAATCTCATAATTTATATGCGAGGTGCTATGCAGCCCACCCTGCG
This sequence comes from uncultured Candidatus Saccharibacteria bacterium, assembly GCA_937990725.1. Lineage (GTDB taxonomy): Bacteria > Patescibacteriota > Saccharimonadia > Saccharimonadales > Saccharimonadaceae > Saccharimonas. The sequence continues at coordinate 73,562 of CALKQS010000009.1, forward strand.
CAGCACCTCACTCCTCCTTTCTTTGATTGTTGATAATGGATATCTACTATCTAGATTAGCATAGATCATCCCCTTCTGCAAGCCTGTCGTCAGAATATATCCTCCTAAAAAATCAAGCTACCTCTGTGGTCTCGAGCATATATTTTGCTGGGCTGATGAATGACAGCCCAGCATTTTCTTCTTTGCTTTTGTGCTACTTTGCGCGGCGCGCCAGCGGCTTTGTACCTTTGTAGAGCAAGTAGCGGAACAGCCCCGCCTCATACAGCGTGCTGTAGCCATGCGATGCCATCACGGCATTAACGAAGAATGGCGCAAGCTTCGCATCGGGCTGAATCCAAGCCAATGGCCGGGCGAGCGAGCGCAAGCGATGGTATGTTGGCATAACGGCCTCTGTCCAGTCCGTCTCGCTTATATTCGCAAAGCCAGCCTGCTGCAATGCCTGCGATATCTCACCAGGGTTTTGCTGCCGCACACCAAAGCCACCAGCATGCTGCTCCAAGAAGTCCATCATGCGCTGCTGCCTGGCCGACATATGGCGGGCATCGACCTCATAATCAGCAAACACTACACGCCCACCAGGCTTGAGGATGCGATAAAACTCCTGCATCGTGGCCCGCATATCCTTGGCGTGCGATAGTGTCTCATTCACATACACCACATCGAAATACTCGTCTGAGAAATCGGTGTGCGAGTAATCGCCCAGCACAAAGCGCGGCGCAGGATTCATGTGCCGCGACAGCTTCTCAGATATCTTGACCTCTCGTGGCGTGATGGTAATGCCTATTACCTCACCCCCCCCATTGGCCTGGACGAGGTATCGCGCCATCACGCCCTGGCCCGAGCCGGCATCGAGCACACGGTCGGTCGGCTTGAGCTGCAGCTCCTTGGCAAACATCTGCAAGAAGTTCGCTTGGGCCTGCCGCTCGTTCTTTGTCCCGCTCGTCCAGTAGCCAGCGTGCTGCGAGCGGCCCAGCACCATGTTGTAGCCCGCCCACGAGCCAAACCGCGAATAGTATGCTGCCACACCGTTTGTTGTTTTGTCCATCATATTCTCCTTGTTACTGTACTTATCTTATAGTATAGCGTAGAACCGATGGATATAGCGGATTTGTGGGCCTTTCCCTGGTATGCCCTCGCTCTAGCTCCCTCCTCCTCCTCTTTGCTGCCTCTCACATTCTCTCCACTCACTCTATTCTCCTACCTCAGATGAGCCTATTTTATTAAAGCATGAGCGATATCATAATTATGACAATGGGGCGATTTGTAGTATCATGTATAAGTATAAGTGTTATACCAATGAGGTGAGGAGGAAACACAATGCCAAAACCAGAAGCAGCTGGCCTGCCATGGCCAGCCCAAGCAGCCCGCAGACAAGCCACACGCCAGTCTGACCCTGCCATCCGCGATAGCAGCGCCTACCGGCAAAAGCCTGCTGAGGATGCCGAGCGCACCACGTCAGCAACCGCGCAGAGCGAGCTCGATACAACCAAGAGCAAGCTTGCCACCCTGCAAAAGGCCCTGCAGCACGTGACCGCCGTCGAGATTGGTGAGGCACAGCTCGGCACCAGTGCACGCGATTACATCAGCCACGCGCTGGAGGTGTCGCGTATCTTTTCTGAGCTAGAGCATCGCCGCATGCCTGTCAATGGCTCGTACAATGGCCAGCCCTTCCAGGTGTTGCCCAGCTCCAACCTCGAGCTGATCGAGCGCGACCTCGGCCGTGCGAGCTTTGGCCCCTATGGCCCAGCTGGCCTCACCCGCGTTGGCCCTCAGCCCAAAGAAGAGCTCACACTCGACGACTATGTAGCCGATGCCACTGCTCAAGCCACGGCCGACTACAACACCAAGAAAAAGCAAGCCGACGAGCAAGCCAAAGTCGCCACCGAGCTCCAAACCGCTCAAGAGCTCCTCGAGCGCAAAGGCTACGGCGTGACCGCACCAGAGGCTGGCAAGACGAAGGCCGCCTAACCAGCTCTTGCAAATATACACACTAAGGTAAGTATTGTGATGGTGCTTACCTTTTTCGTTTGCATAGCAAAGCCCTTGCTGCTTCCTCTACCACTGATTATGAGGCATTATATACCTGAATGTATCTCCAGAATGTTCATTATTTATCCTGGGTCGCCTGCCGTACATACGCCACCGCCCGGACGAAGTCGTCGATGAGCGTCTGGCGCATGGCACCGTTGTATAGCGCAGCGGCTGGGTGGTAGAGCGGAATGACGACGAACTCTCGCTCGTGCAAGCGCACTTTGCGCGGCTGGCCATGGTCGCGGCTAATGCGCAGGTCGGGGATGAACCCGCCACCACTGTGTCGCCCAAGCGTCAGCACCGCCTTTGGCTGGATAATATCGAGCTGCTGCATGAGGTACGGCCAAAAGGCGCGCTTCTCCTCCGGCAGTGGGTCGCGATTATTGGGCGGACGGTATTTAACGATATTGGTAATGTACACATCACTGCGCACGAGGCCAGCCGCGGCGAGCATTTCGTCCAGGAACTTCCCTGCCGCCCCCACAAAGGGCTTGCCCTGCAGGTCTTCGTTCTTACCGGGCGCTTCCCCCACAAAGACGATGTCGGCATTGGGATTGCCATCGCCCAGCACCAGCTGCGTGGCCTGGGCAGCCAGCTCGGGGCAGAGCTTGGTGGCGATAATCTCCTCAGCGAGGTGCGCTAGCTGAGCGGCTTGGGTTTGGTCTGGCGTAGATGGGTCGAGTGGATGGGTCATACATCCAGTATAGCAATCGATGGGCGGGTAGAGCAAAAACCAGCCGTAATTGATCACTCTAGCTTTGGCACTGGGATCTGCTGCCTAGCTCTTGCAATATTGAGGGGTGTAATAATTGCTGAGGTTTTGCGATGCAGGTCGATAGCAAACAAACGCAACCGAGGTATAAAAATAAAAAAAAGCAATCCTGCATTGCTTTCGTCTACCAAGAGTAGTCCGCTCCCGCGGAGGTAGAGCATCCAGATGGACGCATCAATACCTCCGCCGGGAGCGGGTGTGGTGAGGTTACCAGCTGATTTTAAGACCCTCACCGAGAGACTCGATTCTTGGGCTGTAGCCCAAGGATGCTAACTGGTCGACAATATCCTGTTGAGTTGTGCTGAGCTTGTCATGTTTATCTAAAAAGATAAACCCACTGCCTGTATAGGTGGTGTGCCACCTACCTAGTCTGGCTACTGCTTGCGCCGCCAGAACCACAGCCTCAACGACCTCCTCTACAGCAGGTTCGGGAGATTCATAATACGCGACGGAGACTTCGCGCATTGCACTAGCTGACAGAGCCATGATAGACTCCTTTCTGCATCCATTTGGATGCGATAGTGAGCTCAACCCTGTGTCGAGCTCTCTCCATTGCTGCGCACGCTCCGGTGTAGCGCTATCAGAGAGCTGGGCGCTCTATAGCGCTCGGCAGCTCCTCTAGCAGCAAGTCGAGAGAGTTCGACTCCTCACCACAAAAAGTTGCTATCCACCTCTGATAAAGAGAGGATATGCTGCTATGTTAGTATGTTACTTTACATTTGTCAATAGCATGGGATAATTTTCTATTTTTGTATCAAAAACACCCCCACAAAAGGAGGTGTTTTGCTATGCGAGGAAGCGATGTGCTGAGTGTATACTCCCTACTCTGTTTGGTTTGCCTCTGGGTCGGTGAGCTTGCGCACCATGGGTAGCACCAGGTAGATGCCGATGATGGCAGCGAGTAATCCTCCACCAACGATACCAAAGTACAGCGGCGAGAGCGTTGGCTTAAGCGAGGCAGAGAAGGTCGTGACGAAGACGGTACCAACCCACACCCCAATGGCGCACGAGAGGAGCGAAACACTCAGCAGCGGCACCAGCGACTCCGTCATGATGAGGCGCTTGAGCTGGCCCAGGCGCATGCCACCGAGGCGCAGCGTGTAGAGCGAGCGGCGGCGCTCGAACAATCCACCAATCGTCGAGACGATCAAGCTTGCCACTGCGACGAAGAGTGTCACACCCATGCCAGCGTAGGCCATCTCGGCGAAGTTCTTGATGATAGGGTTGATCTGCGGATGCTTCTCGAAGTCCCCACTGCGGATGTAGAGGAAATCTTGCGGAGTCTGGCGAGCATAGACAAGGGCGCGCACCTTCTCCACATCATCATTATGGGCAACGGTGAGGAGATAATCCTTAGGGCCATTAGTGTTGACTGGCTGCTCGGCGAGTGAGACACTCTTGACGACGGCGCCGTTGAAGTCGAGCAAAGCATAGTGATCACCCTGTGCACCGCTGGGGCAGCTGTGCTCGGTGTAGATAGCCAGGTCGCTGCAGCGAATGGCACGAGCTTGGACGCGGCCATTGTCACCAGCAATAGGATACATCGGCGCAACATTGGTAATGTATGGCTGCTCGCTCAGGATCTTTTGGGTATCCGGCTGCAAGGTATGATCTTGCGAAGTGATCGCTACAGCATTGCTGCGCAGCTGTGAGTAACCGTTATTGGCTACTGATGAAGCATTGAGGGCATCAATACCACTCACCGCCGAGAGGTAGAAGCTCCCCGCAAAGAGGGCCAGCACGACCCCGCTCACACTGCGGAAGACAGCCTGCGAATGGACGGCAATCCGCTTGCCCGCGATCAAGGCCGAGCCACTGCGTGCATAGCGTGCCACGATGCGAGCAATCTTATTCGTTAGCCAGCCGCCAGCCAGCACCAGGCCAAACATTACACTGAGGAGGGCTGCCAGGAGAATGAAAGTCGGTATAGAGCTCTCACTTGACCGCTCGGTTATCCAGTCGTGCCCAGGCTTCGACGCCATCCAGCCAAAGATACTGAGGCCAAATGCCAGGGGGATGACGCGCCACACGCGCAGCTTCTTCGTCTTTTCGGCTGAGCGTGAGACGCCCAGTGGTGAGAGTTGTGCCTTGCGCATCCGGCGCCAGTTGACATACGTCGTCAGGCCAAGGGTCACACCGACGATGATAATATATTGGTACCACTGCAGCGCAAGATCAGCTGGCCAGAAACGCATGTCGCCATAGGAGAAGCCATAAAGCGAACTCTGCGTCAGCGTAAAGATAACGAGACCCAGCACCACACCTACCAGTGAGGCCAGCAGCGACTCGAGTAGCAGCACACGGGCCACTTGCCCCTTGGTTGCACCTACTAAGCGCAGGGCGGCGTAACGCTTCTCGCGCTGTGCCCCACCCAGCTGCGTAGCAACAGCAACGAAGGTGACGATTGGGAAGAGCAAGATCGATCCACCCACGACCAGCATCATCAGCGAGAATGGATCGAAGGCGACACTCTGCGCTTTACCATTGACATCAGTAATGTAGACGTCGGCGTAGGAGTTAGGCTGCCCATTTTTCTTAGCATATTGGTTGCTCTTCTCAACCTCCTCCGCACTCACACCCTTGACCAAGTACAGGTCATCAGGGCTCGCAGAGTACTCGTCTGGCAGCGTGCCAAGGTTGGTTGTAAGGTTACCAAAGCGCTCAAGAATCTTATCCTCCGGGTGCTGGGCAATCGCCGCTGCTAAGCCCTTGGAGAGGTAGTATTCACCTGCCTTTGGCGTGTCCATCTTGGCAAATTTGGCGGACTTCTCAGTGCCCTGCAGCGAGATGACGCTAATCGTCTTGCCTCGCCACTCATCTTTGTTGCCCCGCTCGACACCGCTAGCTTTGAGCGGCTCTTGGCCAGTCGCTTGTGGCTTTTGGGGGGTAAGCTGGGCTGCAGAGATAGTACTCGAGATGATCGCTCGGTTTTGGCGGCCCACCAAGCCATTGAGCCCAGCGGCCATATAGCACAGCATAACGATACCAAGCGAGATAGCTGCTGCTGTGAGGCCCAGACGCATCATTGATTGCCGGCCCGATTTTTTTAGTAATAACCAACTGATGCTCATGCTACATCCCTCCCGAGATCTGCCCATCGCGCACGATGATCTCGCGGTCGGCATAGGCAGCAATGGTTGGCTCGTGAGTCACCATAATCACCGTGGTACCATATTGCTTGGCAGTGGCGATAAATAGTTCCATCACACGCTGCGAGTTGAGGCTGTCGAGCGAGCCAGTTGGCTCATCGGCAAACAGCACCTTGGGCTTGATGACCATCGCTCGGGCAATCGCCACCCGCTGCATCTGCCCACCAGAGAGTTCGCCCAGCATGTTACCCGCCTTATTGCCCAGCTCTACATTGTCCAGCCAGTGTTGGGCGGCTTCGTACGCTATGGCACGCTTCTCACCATTGAGCAGCAGTGGCAGCGCCACATTATCCAGCGCCGTGAGCTCTGGCACGAGCTGCCCAAACTGGAAGACAAAGCCAAAGGCTGTGCGCCTCAGGACGCTCCGCTGGTCGTCATTGAGCTTGTCGATCCGCTTACCTGCGCAGTGAATCTCGCCACTGTCGACAGGGGTAATCGCCGCCAAGCTATGGAGCAATGTACTCTTACCCGAGCCGCTCGGCCCCATAATGGCCAGCACTTCGCCCGGCATTACATCGAGCGACACGCCGCGCAATGCTTCCGTCTGGCCGAAGGATTTCTTCAGGTTGCGGGCGCTAATGATTGGTTGATTGGTTGGTCTCATTGGTCAGTTCCTCCTTAAGTTTGGTTAAGCGCGACGTCGTTAGTTCAATCCAGCGCAGATCTGCCTCCAGATGGTACAGTGCGTGGTCGATGAGTAGCGTGTCGGCTAAGTTGCTTTCGCGGCGGCGGCTTGTGAGGTCGCGCATCCGCTGGATGTGGGCTTGCCGCTGGTTGTCTAGGTAGGGCGCGGCATCACCTTCGCGCAGGATTGCCAGCACAGTCTTGACGTACATATTGGCCTGCGACTGATGCGATGGCAGCTCGGGCGCCTCCAGCCAAGCCTGTAGGTCTTGCTTGCCCTGCTCGGTAATGGCATAGCGCACCCGGTCTGGCCCACCAGACTCACTCGTGTCGGCAACCTCCTCCACTTTGTTGTCGCGCTTGAGGCGCCCCAACGTCGAGTAGACTTGCCCTGGCAAAATTGGCTTATCTTTGCCAAAGAAGCCATCGTACTGCTTCTTCAGCTCGTAGCCATAGTTTGGCGCATTCGCCAACAATCCGAGTAATGTATATTGAACGTTCATGTCTCTACTATACACCGAGTGACTAGCGAGTGCAAGCCTTATTATACACTTAGTGTATAGTTTGGGTATGGTCTATAAATATGCAGTGGGTAATATAAGCGTCTACCTCTGTTATCCCATCCACTCTATGTCTTTCTTGGTAGCCCAGTTTGGTGTCTTGTTCTGTTGCTGCCCTCCCTCACTGCCACCAGTAGGCCTCGCTTGCTATCGACAGGCACTATGCCACTGCACAGCCAGACTCGTTTACTTACGGGTAGCATATGTGAGCTATGCGCATGATGATATGACGGTCATATATACTGCTCTCGAGCACAAGCACTTCGTTTATTGCATTACTTGCCGCCCTATAGCCAATAACTAACAAAAGTAAAAAGGCCAGCCATACCACCAGCGCAGCCACGCAAGGATACAAACTATATAGAGCCTTAGCTTCTTCAAGCACAGCAAAAACACCCCAGCAGTATCTGGGGTGTTTGCACACGATACGTCGAGAGACGATCTATCTCATGGCCAATGATTAGTCGCCAAGGGTATCCATCTTGCCCTTGGTGCGCAAGATATCGCGCAGTTCGCGGACAGATTCTTTGCTCGATGACTGTGCATCTTTGAGCTTGTCGTAGAGCGACTTCGTCAAAGATGTGCTTGGGATCTCGGGGCGCTTTGGGGAGCCACTGCTGCTATCACGGTTCTTGTAGTAGTTGACGAGCGCTACGTAGTAAGCGCGCATCTCTTTGCGGTACTTAATCTGCTCGTTGGCGTAGTCGCGCACGCTGGCGTATTGTGAGTCTTTCATCTTATTAAGGGCGTTAAGGCAAGATTTCTGCTGCTCATCATACTTCTGGCCAGCTTCATCACCAGATGCGCTACTGAGTGGCGAGCTGTAGCTCGTGCGGCACGAACTGCTGTATTCTTTGTAGGCAGTAGCGACAGCACCCGACTCTTTGAGTAGCGGCTTAACTTTTTCGTAATCATCCTTGTACTTTTCGAAGGCCTTCTTTACCTCGCTATCGCGCATCGCAGCAGTCTTGCCGAGCTTGTCGAAGTGGTCATCCGCCTTGCGCACCACCTCGTTGATCGACGTTTCTGGGTCTGACCTGTCTATATTAATGCTGGTCGAGTCGAAGCTGTTCATCATAGAATATGCCTTGCGGTAATCTTCGGTGCTTGGCCCCGAGAATAGCACAATACACACGATTATAATGATAATCAGGACAAATACACCAATGCCACCACCGATCAAGCTCCACAGCAAGCCCTTGCTCATGCCCTGCTTGGGTGGCATTGGGCCCATTGGCCGGCCTGGCTGCATCGGCTGAGGTTGGCCTGGTGCTGGCTGAGCTGGCTGCTGCATAGTAGGTTGAGGTTGTGGCTGAGCCGCAGGTGCTGGCTCAGCGGCAGCACGCTTGCTGGCCAGAGCGGCCTTCTCTTCCTCAGTATAAGGTGGGTTGTTCATATCAAAGGTTGGGACAGCCTCTGGGGGTTGCTCCTGGGGGGTTGCTGGTTGATTACTCATGCATCTCCTTGTTAACTTGGCTATTATTCACCATAACTATTATACCGGAATAGCAGCAATTGGCCAATATATATCTTGCTGTGGCTGCGCGCCCTCCTCTCCTTCACATCCACTCATACAGCACCAAAGAAAGCGGAGGTTATTACCAGCAAAACACCCCACGCATCCTTGCTGGGGTGTTTGTCTTCTGTTGCGAGGCTCGTGCTCAGATCTGCTACAATCCAATCATCGTCAGATTAATCTTGCCGCGCTCGTCAATGCCAGTGATCTTCACCTGCACGGTTTGGCCTTCTTGCACGACATCTGTCACCTTGCCAACCCGACCCTTGGCAAGCTTCGAGATATGCACCATCCCATCCACGCCAGGCAGGATGTTTACAAAGGCGCCAAAGTCCTTAATCGTCACCACGGTGCCGGTGTAGGTGCGGCCGACTTCGGGCTCTTCCACCAGGCTTTTGATCCAAGCCAGCGCCTTCTCAATCGCCTCACCATTGGGGCTGGCAATGGTAATCAGGCCGTCTTCTTTAATATCCACCTCGGCGCCCGTTTCGCTGGTGATTTTGTTGATGGTTTCGCCACCCTTGCCAATAACAGCACCAATTTTATCCGGGTTAATCTTGAGCTTTTCGATGCGCGGCGCATAGGGGCTGAGTTCTTTACGTGGGCCAGGCAGTACACTCAGCATGTGCTCCAGGATGTGGGCGCGGCCAGCCTTACTCTGCTCCAGCGCCTGGCGCAGCACCTGCACGGGCAGGCCATGTACCTTCATATCCATCTGCAGGGCGGTGATACCCTTGCTCGTACCCGTCACCTTAAAGTCCATGTCGCCGGCAAAGTCCTCGGCGTCGGCAATGTCGCTCAGTACGTAGGGTGTGTCGCCATCCATCATCAGGCCCATGGCAATACCGCTAACCGGGGCTTTGATGGGCACGCCAGCGTCCATCAGGGCCAAGCAGCTACTACAGGTGGCCGCCATACTGGTAGAGCCGTTCTGGCTCATGATTTCCGTCACGCTGCGGATGGCATAGGGGAACTCTTCTTCGCTCGGTAGCACCGCCGTCAGGGCGCGCTCCGCCAGATACCCGTGGCCAATCTCACGCCGACCGGGGCTACCAAGGCGCTTCACCTCACCGACTGTATAACCGGGGGCGTTGTAGTGGTGCATATAGCGGCGCTCGCCTTCTGTTACCTCCATGGTATCGACCAGCTGCGCGTAGCTGAGCGGTGCTAGGGTCACAATATTCATCCCCTGCGTCACCCCGCGAGTAAACAGGCTGCTCCCGTGGGTGCGTGGCAAAATACCAACCTCGCTCGAGAGCGGGCGAATCTCCGTGAGAGCGCGGCCATCGGGGCGGGTGCGTTCCTCCACAATGCCGCGGCGCACATCGTTGTGCAATGCCAGTGTAAAGGCTTCGTCGTACTCATCACGCACCGTGGCGTATTCCTCGGCGTCGAGGCCCAGCTGCTCGGCCATAGCTTCGTGGAAGGCCCAGCGGATTTCGTTCACAACTTCATTGCGCTCGGGGTATGGGCGGCGAATCTTCTCGCCCAGTTTGCCATCAACCCACTGGTTAGCGACAGTTTGGATGTCTTCGTTTGGCAAGACCAGCTCGTATTCCTGCGGCGCTGGCGCTACCTTGTTGGCGAGCTCGCGCTGCAGTGCGATAGCCGGCTGCATAGCCTGGTGCGCCCAGGCTATGGCATCGACGATGACGTCCTCGGGCACCTCCTTAGCGCCAGCTTCTACCATGGTAATGCCGCGCTCGATCCCTGCCACCACCAGGTCGAGGTCGGACTGCTCGCGCTCCTCTGGGCTGAGGAAGGCTTTAAATTCACCATTCACCCGGCCAACGCGCAGACCCGCCACCGGCCCATCAAACGGCGTGCCCGTTAGCATCAGGGCGCTGCTGGCGGCAACCATCGCCACCATATCGGGGCGGAAGCTCGGGTCCATACTCAGCACGGTAGCCACCACCTGCACCTCCTGGCGGTAGCCTTTGGGGAAGAGCGGGCGGATCGGCCGGTCGATCAGGCGGCCAATCAGCACCGCTTCGTCGCTGGGCCGGCCCTCACGCTTGATAAAGCGGCTGCCGCTAATCTTGCCCGAGGCATAGAATTTCTCTTCGTAGTCGATGCTAAGCGGGAAGTAATCCAGCGTGACCGGGCGAGTGCCCACCTGGGCGGTGCCTAGCACCACCGTGTCGCCGTAGCGCACCAGCACACTGGCCGTCGAGCGAAAGCCAACGCGGTTAACCTCCAGGGTAAGGGGGCGGCCGCATAGCTCGGTCGTCACAGCAAAGACGTCTTTGCCGCTTGGGTTAATAATACTCATACAGAGCTCCTTTCTTGCGGCAAGTAACAGGGGTGAATGCTCGCATCCGTCACTTCCATGCAAGCCCTCAACGCTATCACTGCCGCGTTAATATACTCTTCTTAGTATACCGCATTTTGGGATATACTGGTAGTGCTTCGTATCAGACAGCTTCAGAGCTTACACGCCATCTGAGCTGCTATGGTCAATTATTACCAGGCGCATTGTATTATCACCTTCATATGTAGTCTGCGAACCCTTGATAGAGAGAATATTTCCACTGCCCTTAATCGCTGCACTGCCTATAAATCGTACGTACGTTGCGCTCAGCCATTCGACACCACGTGGCATGACCGTAATTTCTTCGCCTTGATCCCCTATGACAGCAAACGAGACGCCATTCTCCACTTTCTGTGGTTGGTCATAGATCATATACTCACTACGTCGAGAGAGCTCTTTCTCCAAAACAGCTTTATATTAGCAAGTTATCCCAAGCTCGTCAATTAGCCCCTCGCCATAAGTATGCACAGCATAGCCTCATCACCTCTGTTATGAGCCTCTCTTCCCCATTACTCTACTCGGGTGGTGTGCAGCGACTAGTCGTAACAATAGTCACCAGCCTTGATACAAGAGACCAGATAATCAGCCAAGGCCTGCTCTCACAACGCCAAGAGAAATAGTGAGAGTATAAAAATATGTGAGAATTGGTGGCATGCGCGACACACTTTTGTCGCTTAAATCATTGTGTTGTCATACCGGCTGCGGTTCTTCGCGTGGCGGCGCTTGCGGCCGACAAACCACCACCAGGCACCACCGCCACCAGCTGCAGTGAGAACTACTGCCACAGCGATAAGGATGATGATCGTCCAGTTGGGCCCTGCCTCTTGCTTGCGCATGGTCGGTTGCTGGTGCTTTTTGCTTGGCTGCGGCTTTTTCTTATCCTTCTTTTCGTCCTTTTTCTTGTCTTTGTCGTCTTTTTTCTTCTCCTCAGGCTTGGGAGCAGGTTTTGGCGCTGGTGTAGGTGCTGGTGCGGGCTGAGCCGTTACTTTCAGGCCAAAGGTATCGGCGCAATCAGCCGTGAGCGGCGTGGCTGCACCCACTGGCACGTTGCCGCGCTGGATACTCCCCAGGCCGGCCAAGCCACCCAGCAAGGTAGATGAATCATTATACGGGTTGATATTTGGGTCTGCCTCCTCGGCTGGTGTGGTCGGGCCACGATCGGAGGTCGTATACACCCAGCCAGCATTGCGCTCGCGGGCCTTGGCCACCACCTGGGCCTGCTGCTCGTTGCTACCCACACTATGGATGACGTGCCACATTTTGTAGGCGTTGGCCGGGTTTTTCTCGAAGTTGGTGGCAGTTGGGTGGTTTAGGTCGTAGTAGCTATCGCTTAAGTAGCGCGCTGCCGAGGTCTCGGCATTCAAGAATACATCACCATAAGGCATGACAGACTCACCGAGGAAGCGTGTGCCCGCATTATGGATAACGATGGAGCCAGGGTGCTTGACCTTGACGTAGTTGTAGAGATTGGCCAGGTAGCAAGTCTTTTGGCCACTACTGTGGTTGTCGGCTTCGTCGAAGAAGATTCCCTTCACGTTGGGGTAGAGCGCATACCAGCGGTCGATCTCTGCTGCCACCTCAGCAATATTGCGCGTCTGGCGGCCATGCTTGACGTAGCCAATGTATTTGACCCCAAGCGAATCAAGCCGTGCCAGAGCCTTTACATAATCACTACTAACCGCCGTACCGGGCCCGCTCGAGGGGTTAACCACTGCAAAGGGCATCTTGCTCGAGACATTAGCCATATCATTCCAATACTGGTTGTTGCCACCTTGCATGGGGTAGCTATAGGCTGGCATCATGATGGACTGCTGCGGCGCCAAAGCACTCACCTGCGGCGCAAGCAACTGGCCCAGCACTGCCACAACAGCCACAAACATCAGCACAGCCCGCCGTGCCTGCTGCATACTCCACCGCATCGCCACACCCGTGGACGCCCGTGCTGCGTCTGTCACATCCTGCATAGTCACTTTCTATGATAGCATCTTTGTGCACAAATGGGTATTATGTTGTGTATGTCACAATGGTTTTGCGTGAACTTCCCTGTTATGGCACGTTACTTGCAAACTCAGTGGCATCAGTCTATTGTCTCCATTACTTCATCCATATTAACTATAGAATGGAAGAATGAAGTAGATTACGCTTGCACAATACCGCGAAAGTATTCGTGCACAGCGCGTTGGCTCGCTTCGGGCACATTAGCCATATATTCAGCACCAAAGACCGTCGCAGCTGTGTTTTGGTCGAAGCAAAAGCCCGTCAGCCTGAGCGGAGCATACCCATCGCCAAACTGCCCCCACACCGTACCGGGCGGGAATTCAACACCGCAGTACCGTACTGCATCGGCGGCAAGGAACGTATGCGCCCCATGTGTTTTGCTGATAAAGCGTTTGCCAGCTATGGCCGTCTCACTCATCACTGACCGACTACTCATCATATATGCCTGAGCAAAGTACGCCTCAACATCTTTGCAGCCACCCTCACGGAGGCGCACTGCTTCGGTTGGCATAGGTAGATCGCTAGTGCGGTCGGCGCCACGAGTGGCAATTTGATTCAGCAAGGCAACCAAGACATCCGCCGCTGGCTCACCAGTTGGCTGGAGCTCTGCATGATGTTCGTCTTCCGCCACAAGGTGGCCCGTTTGGTCAGCCGCCATCTTGATAATCTCGCGAGACATCCAGGCATAAGCATTGCCATAACGGCTACCCTGCTCGGTAATGAGCTCCCACTCAGCAGCATCCGCAAGCCGCACACCACCAGCATCACAGGCATCCAACAGCGCTCGCGCTGATGCGGTGTGGAGATATAGATGCTCATCTGTATCATTTTGCTCTTTGTAGCAGGCAAGCAGTGCCGTCCCATAGCATTGTAATGCACTATTGCCACCATCTTGCTGAACTCTACGCATCAAGACGCGGTCAATGTAGATGCTTGGGTCAAATACACCGATGGAGATCGTTGGGTTGCCAGCGTGCAGATGTTTAATACCACTTGTAATCTGGTGCGCCACCTCTTGCATGCGCTGCATATCTAGCGACTGCTGGTATGCATCTGCTACAGCCTTGCAAAATCCATCATCTGTCAGCCCATCATCCCGCCTTCGGCACAATGTGACGGTTCGCTGCTCGAGAATACGCGCCTTATCTATCGTCTCATCCACTGCAACGACTGCGCCATTTAGCAGTGGCACTACCTCCTCAGGTATCATATCTGCCGGGCTGCCATCCACCAAATATTCTGCAGCCTTCTCCCCTGCTGCCATCGTTTCCAAATCTTGCGCAAACCGCTTTGCCTCGCGCGCTGCTTTGTCAACAACAAACTGCCGACGCTCCTGTTCAAGCCGATCAGCTGTGCATAGCGGCTCTCTCGCTATTTCGTGCGAGGAATATACCGGCGAAGTTGTTTCAGCTGATGGTTGTTTTTCTTGGCTCATTATTGCATGATAGCGTACAGTGGTTAGTTTTGTAAAGCATTGCGTATACTATAGCAATGCTACCACTCCCTTGTGGTGGTGTTTTTCTATTTTTTAATGCAGCACTAGCGAGAGGGTGGCTTGCTGCCCCGCAATTCGGCTACCGATACCATGGCTTTTAGGCTCTCAAGCTCACGGTTTGACGCATCGCGCACACCAGTTGTTTCCGCTTCTTTCTGCCCTGGCTTGCGCGGTGGAAAGTACTCACACTGCACCCCCGTCACCGCTTTGTCTGGAGCTGTGAAATAGACCTGCTTGTTATTAGCCAAGGTAGTCTCATTCTCACCTTCACGAAGGATGGGCTGGAGCGTTATTTCTCGCCGGCCATCTCCGCTATCCCGCACTATAATGCGTATTGGCATGTTCAGATAGTGCGAATCAAATTCTGCTTGTTGTGGCAAATGCCTCTTGTTTTCGATATCACTGCCCTGGCCAAGCGAGCCATTCTCGCCAGCATCGTTTTTTTGCAATAGCGCACCCACCATCTTGTCGAAGGCTGCTACCCGTTCTTCTCTCTCGGCAACGGCAGCGGCACGATCTGCCTCATATCGTGAGGTAATTCCCTCTATACCCGCTGTACTAGCGGGTCGTGATGCTAATGTTAGTTCGCTCATATATTCCTCTTATTCAAGATTGTTTGTAGGATTATATCGTACACATTTTTAGGTGGTGTGTCAATAGACGCTCGCTTGACTCTTAATCTCCACTCTCACCAGTGGAGATATCGAGCACACCCTGCCATCATAATTCGCTGCGCTACTACCCCACCACCAAAAAACCTCCCCAACAAACGGGGAGGTCTATTTCTCGCGGCGGGCGCTTATTTGCGCAGACCGAGGGTTTCGAGCGTTGCTTTGTAGGCATCAAAGTTCGTCCGCTCAAGGTAGCGGAGCAGCCGCTTGCGCCGGCCGACCATTTGCTTGAGGCCACGACGAGCCATGTTGTCGTGCTTGTTGGACTTAAGGTGTTCGGTCACCTCTTTGATACGAGCCGTCAAGATAGACACCTGCGCCTGTGGGCTGCCGACGTCGTTCTTGCTGACCTGAGTCAAAGCAATCGCTTTCGCTTTGTTATCCTTAGTAATCATACTGGTGTATTGTAGCAGGAGGGCGGCGCAGTGTCAATGTAAAAGCACTTGGTTTCGAAGCCTCATCAGCAGCGCTCACACCCCTTCCCTAGTTGGCGCATACCACTACCGAAGGAGCGCTTGGTGGGCCTGGGTGATGATGGTGTCATTATTCTCCTGGCCGAGCAGCGCTGCTTGCTGCTTGATGTCATCTTTGGTCACCAGCAGCCGCATCAGGTTGTAATACTGGAAGGTTGCCTGTGCAATGGCGCGGTGGTTCTGCCCCATCGCGATGAGCTCACGCCGTTTACCAACCTTGTTGTCTGTCCTTGCGGGGTACCGAGCATCAAGCGCGGTATAAAATTGCTGCAATGTCTCCACCAGTTCTGGTGCAACACAGTGTGCACGGCGGCGGGCCGGCTTGCCCCGATGGGCAACGGCAAAGTAATTAGTATCACTCTCTGGGTCGTAGAATGGCTCGGTGAGTAAGAGGCGCATATTGCCAATGTCGCTATCGATAAATTCGCTGATATCGAGTGCAGCAAAGAAGGTCTCTGCATCGGGGAATGGCGACTGGTAGTCGACTCCTTCGGTATTCTCTGCTGTTGGCCACACGAGATCAGGCGCAGCATCGCGGTGTGCTATTGGTATATCGATCAGCGGTTCACCTTCGTCAATGAGTGCCTGGAGGTGCTGAATCTCAGGCCTCTGCAAACACTGCTCGAGCTGCGTTGCATAGCGCTCCATATCCATAAAGCTCGGGGTATTCTCGTAGGGGTAGCGCACCCTATCACGTGGGCCACTGTTTTCTGCAAGCTTTGGCACTATATCAAGCACATCCTCAAGGCGGCGAACGTCATTGTTCGTTAGTGGGGCGTCGAGTGCTCGGAGGTCATCAAGCAATGCCAGCGCATCCTCTTCTGTCAGCGTCCCTTCTGTGTGGGGTTGGAGATTATTCGGGCTAATCCGCTTGTGGCCAATCGAATACTCTACTGCCTGCGTGCCAGTTACATCTCCTTCTCCATCACCCTCGCGGATAGCATATGTGCGAGCAATGGTGAGTACATCATCAGAGCCTTTGATAGGAACTTGGGTTTTTATATCAAGAAAGAGCTCGTCGCCAGTCGGCTGGTTATTGCGCATACACGAGGAGCGGAAGGCAATTTGCTGTGGATATTGGAGGCGTCGCCCCGTATCACTCCGCTCGTAGTCATCTGGTACAGCAATCGTCTCATCACTACGTTGACCAATAAATATCTTCCGGACGACATCATCTGGCAGCTCCACACGATATCCTTGGTGCCACGTATCACCATATGATGGGGCTACTGGTGGCTCTTCGTATGGCTCACCATAGTGATAAAGCGTATGCCACCCCTTTGCTAACAGTCTGTTAAGACTCTCCGGCGAAGCTTGGAATTCCCCGTTGGTACGATGCTCGGATGATGGTGGTGTGTTATGGTTCATAATTCCACTATAACCATTATTGGGTAGTGGTGTCAACTTGAGGCTACTAAGATTTCAGAGCTCTACCGCTTCTTGCAGTAGACTTACCACCCCACCTGCACACCATACCGCACCGTCTGCTCCGGTACCAGCGCTGCAGCGCGAGCTGGGTTATCGGCGAAGGAGTTGCCGCTGTGTGTTGGCTCAACGCAGAGGTACGAGCCCAACTCATCCGTCCAAATCGCCCAGCGAGGTAATCCCTCACTCTGTAGTGTGATAGTGCGCAGGCCTGTGGCGAGCTGGCGCGTGAGCCCATCAACGAAGATCGTCTCCGCGAGTGGCGCGAGGTCGGTGAGCGACTGGCCATCCAGCACGAGTATGCCATCATACGCAAAGTATGGATGAAAGGCTGGCGCCACGAGGAGCTCCTCCTCGCCAACATCCGCCAGCGTGAGCTGCATTGCAAGCTGGTGCTCCGCCACTGTATACACCAAGCGAGACTCCAGCCCAGCATAAGCATCACTCCCCTGCAGTATGAGCTCCACTCGGTCGCTGGTATGCTCCACCACCTGCCACTGGCTGGTGCGGCCAAAACCATGCTGCGCCAAACCACTCGCTCCACCCGGGCCAAAGTTGGGCAGGCAAACATGGCAGCCACCGCGCGTTTTACGCTCGCCATCAGGGGTGGTGAGCTGCTGCAGTGGGTAGAATACATCCCCATGCTCGTCAGCCAGGCTGGTGATATACGCGCCATCTGTCGTGATAGTTGCGGTGGTTGTGCCAGTGTGTAGCGTGATGTTCATTGGTTACTCCTCGCTTCTTTATTCATTGTGTATGGCTAATCAACAATTCCAAAATCTTGCAGCCGCTGCGCCTCTGCTACTGACCAATCGGCAATTGCTGTGCGCCGCAGCGCCGCGCAGTACGCCCCCGTGCCAAGCTGCCTGCCAATATCCACCGCCAGGCTGCGAATGTATGTGCCACTGCTCACCCGCGTGCGAATGACGAGCCGCGGATACTGATACTCCAGCACCTCCAGCGAGTGAATCGTAATGGTGCGCTCTGGCAACTCCACTTCTTTACCATCGCGCGCGAGTTTATAGGCCCGCTGGCCGTTGATCTTGATGGCGCTAAAGATTGGTGGCCGCTGGCGAATCTCACCAATGAAGTGCTGCAGCACCTTATCGAGCTGCTGACGTGATGGTGGCGTGGTGGGCATCTCGGCATCTTCTGGCACATACGGCGTTATCTCCCCTTCTGGGTCACCCGTGGTACTGGTTTGGCCCAGGATGATCGTCGCTTCGTACGTCTTGTCGAGCTTGGTGTAGCGCATGGCATTGCGGCACTCCGTGCCCGTCACCAACAGCAAAAGGCCCGTTGCAAAGGGGTCGAGCGTACCGCAGTGCCCCACCTTCACCTTCTTGCCAGCCTGCTGGCTCAGCACCCGCCGCACCCGCGCCACCACCCCAAAGCTCGTCATACCAGCTGGCTTGTCGATGTGAAGGATGCGATTGTATGATGAATCAGATGTTTGGTGCGTCATGTGGTTAGTATAGCATGATGGAACAAAAAACCAGCTGTGGTGGCTGGTTCTCTGGGTGTTTTTATATTGCTAGAGTGGTAACCCCTACTTCTCCGGTACGTGGAATTGCGATGGGTTGGCTTGGTCTTTCTTGGCCTTGGCCTCAGACTGGAGTGCAGCATCGAGCTGGGCCATGGGGTTATCGGCATCGGGCCCAGGCAATGGTGGCACACCTGGTGGCAACGGTGGCAAGCTGGAAAAATCTGGCATTGGTGGCAATGGTGGCAAAGCTGGACCTTCGGCGTCATCAGCTGGCGCAGCCCGGTGCTTGGCATCGAGATCGGCCAGGGTTTCTTTGCCGGTTGGCGGCGGGAGGATGTCGTCGTTGTGAGCCATCGGCACACGCGGCATGTCATTCACATTGGGGACGGTCGGCTCGTGATCAAGTGCTGCCGTGGCGGCATTGAGCGGCGCTTGGCTACCTGGTGTGTCGTCGCTGTCGAGGTAACGCCCACCCTTGTGCGAGAGGATGGTCTTGTTGCGGCCATTCTCGCGCTCGCGGCGCTTATCATCAGCTGCTTGCTTGGTGGTAGCATTAAGCGTGCCACCTAGGCTCGGCTCATTAAGTGGCGTCTCAATGGGCTGGCGCCATGGCTCGGCGCTGCCGTTGCGTCCTGATGAGCGGCGCGGGGCTGGCGCAGGCTCGGGTTGTGGATTATTTTTGGCCAATTGCTGGGCTAGTTCAGCTTCGTCAGCGTCGGTCTGGCTTAACTTTTTTTTTCCAGCCTCAGCGTTGTGTGAGATAACGAGTGACTTGTCTTTGTTATTTGCCTGAGCAGGCTTCTTGCTGGCAGGCTTAGCAGGCATTGGGCCTGCAGCCAGCTGCTTGGCCTCGGCGAGCTTGGCCGCAATCAGCTGCTGGTCGCCGCCAGCACTCATCAGTTGTGCGGCGAGGGTCATAACGCGCGAAGTGGTCTTTTCGTTGCTAAAGCGCTCGGTGGCCGCTACAATGCCGGTCAAAAAGGCCGTGGCAATATGCTTGTCGAGGAGCGGCTGCTCATCATCCGTATTATCAAAGCCCTGAGCGAGGCTTGCCGCCAGCTCACTATAGCTGCTGGCCTGAGGATCCGTCCAGACGATATTGCCTAGCGTACCTGGCGCATCAATGTGCAGCGCTGCCACTGGCGACTCGCGCAGGATACGGCCATGCCCCTTGAGCGCTGGGTCGAGGTCATCCTCGCTGCGCACACCGATCGTCACAACGAACTGCACATTGTAATCGCCCTGGCTAAATTCCAAATCACTCTGGCTAATCGTCGCGCGGTATGGCGTGATGAAAATCTTAACGAGGTCGCCATCGAGCTTGTAGCGCAAATGGTCGGCCTTTTCCTTATCAAGGGCAATGATGAAATCTCGCAGACTATCCACCGTGCTCTCAAAGGTACGCTCTGGCTCCAAAAAGCCCACTGCCGTTGGCACATCCCCACTAAAGACGGCTGTGGCGTGCTTGTCGAGCTTGTTGAGCAAAAGCGTCAACCCCAGTGCTGCACTCAGCTCATCTACCGTGGGGTGGGCGTTGACCGCCACCAAAATATTATTACTTTCACCTAGTTTGTCGATGATTTGTTGCCGCACCTTTATCTCGTCCATAGCTCCTACTTTTGCCTTACCCAAAACTCCATCTATCCTACCATAAGTAATTTCGTTTCGTCAATGGCAAGTCGCGATTAACAGAGGTAGCCATGCGAAGTATAGCAAAGAAAAACACCTCTCCCTCGAGGTGTTTTGGTATATGCTCTCGCGCCTATTGCTTTACGCAAGCTTGACGCCAGCAGCCTTGGCAGCCTTGGCGAGCGATGCTTTGCGGCGGCTCGCGGTGTTTTTCTTGAGCAACCCCTTCTTGACGGCTTTGTCAAGCTCGCTCTGGGCCTGGCTCAGGGCGGCAGCGCTTGGCTCAGCAGTGAAGGCCTTGGTGCTAGCCTTTATAGCACGCTTGGTAGCAATGTTGCGCTGGCGGCGAGTAGCCGTTTGCTTCATGCGTTTGACAGCTGATTTGATGATGGGCATTAATTTCCTCTATCGCTTGTTATTATGGGTTAGTACTACAATCAAGCGCTCATTATAAGGCATGGCACAGGATTTGTAAAGAGCTACCACAGGAGAGAATATCGATTACACGCTACCATCCCATAACAATTATCGTGAGGTAGCTGCACACTACCGCCCCGCCACCGCAAATAAGAAGCTCTCCACTGCATCCCACGGTGGTATACCCGTCGTCTTCATGTCGGCATCAAGCTGAGCAGCCCGCTGGGTGAGGGTGCGGATGTCGGCCAGCGAGACTTGCCTGGTGAGCGGCTTGGTTTTTTTGACGACGTAGGGGTGGAGCGAGAGCTCGCGTGCTATCTCTGCCTCCCCTGCCTCGCCATAGTATGCAATCGCCGCCAACTGAGCCCACTGCGCCCAAATAAGCGCTGCGGTTTGGTATGGGTCGTGGCTCAGACGCAGCTCATCCAGGGCAGCTCGCAAGGCTGGGCCTCGACGCTCTACCGCCAGGGTTACGACATCAAAGACCGAGAACTCACGGGCCGGTGGCAACACGGTGGCAATCGCATCATCGGTAATAGTCTCGAGCTGAGTCAATGCATCGATGGCATGTGCCAGCTGCAGCTGATCGATCGTCCCACCATAGCCCTTCTCATCCGGCACCAGAGCACGCTCTACCATGCTGCGCACATGCGCTGGGCTCAGCGACACGCCGCGTCTACTGGCCAGCTGGCGCAGCCACCGCTCGGCGGCAGGGCGCTGGCGGTCGGTTAGTGGGTCAGCAGCGATGATGGTAGCGGCTTTGTGCAGTGCTTTGTACGTTTTGGTGCGCTTATCGAGCCCTGGCTCTACCAGCACAAGCGTCGTCTCATCAGGAATATCATGCGCCCACTGGCCAAGCTGCTCCCAGAGGTCTGGGCGCTCAGACAGGCGCCGCAGCACAATGAGCCGCTGCGCCGCAAAGAGCGACACGCCGCGCACCAACTCAGCCAAGCCCGCGGCATCAAGCTGCTGAGTATCGATGTGTTCCGCCGGCACTGGCGCATGCTGGGCAATCTTCGCCAGCTCTTGCTCTGCCACGTAGCTATTCTTCCCCACAATGAGATAGAGCATGGGCTACTCCCCCACTTTCACCTGGCACACTGGGCAAATGTGCGTCCCGCGGCCTGCCACACGAATCTTCATAATTTCTACGTCGGGGTGGCGCGGGCAGGGCTGCCCCTCACGCCGAAACACCTGCGCAAAGGCTAGGTAGCTCCCCTTCTTACCTTCAGCATCGACGTAATTGCGGTCGGTGCTACCACCCTTATCAATACTGAGCTGCAGCACTTGTCGAATATGGGCAAAGAGCGCGGCAAGCTGCTCATCATCCACCATACGCACCCGCGTGGCGGGGTGGAGCTGCGTCATCCACAGCGATTCATCGGCATAGATATTGCCCACGCCAGCGATGGTCGTTTGGTCAAGGATGGCCGCCTTGATGGTCGTGCCATTGCGCCGGCGGATGCGCGCGATGAACTGCGCCGCTGTGGTGCGTGGATCGAGCGGCTCGGGCCCGACTTTTTGCATAAAGGGCAGCTGCCCTACCTCTGGTGTGGGGTAGAGCTTCATCCAGCCAAATTTGCGCAGGTCATTAAAGTATAAATGCGCGCCATCCGCAAAGGTCAGCGCCACCCGCGTCAAGCGGTCGGGCAGCTCGTGGAGAAAGCTATCGTTTGGGTGGCCGCCGCCCCAGCGCTCCTCACCAACGAAGAGCAGCTGGCCCGTCATCTTGAGGTGCACCACCAGCGTGTAGTTGGTGCTCAGGCGAATCAGCAATACCTTAGCGCGGCGCTCTACCGCCGTGATGGTCGCACCGTGCAGGAAGTGCGCCACCGCTGTGGGGTCGTTGGGGAAGCTCTTGGGTGAGTCATACACCGTGCTTGCCACAACCTGCTTCCCCACCACCAAGCGAGCTAAGCTCGCACGAATCGTCTCAACTTCGGGGAGCTCAGGCATGGACTATCGCTCCTCCAGTAACTCCTCAAGCTCGGCCATTGTGCGGCGATTGGCTGTGTGGAGGATGGCACGCATGCCAGCGGCTTCGGCCCCAGAGCAGTTGTCTAGCCGGTCGTCGATCATCACACACTGGCCAGGCAGCACTCCGAGCCGATCTGCCGCCAGCTCGAAGGCTTCGCGGCTTGGCTTGGCAACGTGCTCGGCATATGAGAGCACCACCGCATCAAAGAGCTCGCGCAGCTCATCAGGAGTAAACAGTCGCTCGATCGTATCACTCCCCACATTACTCAGCAGCCCCACCTTGATAGCCGGGTAACGCTGGCGCAGCGTGTGAATCATGGCGATCAGCTCGCTATTGCGCACATGCACCTGCTCGAGCAATGCCGCTATCTGAGCTGGCGTTTGCTCCGAGAGTCTCGCGACCTCTGCAATAAACTCCTGCCGCGAGATGTAGCCATAATCCGACTGCTTGTTAATATCCTCTAGCTCGGCCCGCCGATCCGGCGGGCTACTCGCCATCAGCACCTCGATGCTCCCACCATAGAGCACGCCAAAACAATCAAAAATTACTGCACGAATCATACGCTCGATTATATCATTGGCGGTGGGGTGTGGCTAGCATGAGCTCTTCTTCCCTATTTTCTTATCCAATAAATTGTACAAGCAAATCATCATAATTTCTTTTAAGCCCAGCACACAAGGCCGACATACAAGCCCGACCTGTATAGTATTCCACTCGATAGGAATATAAAGCGAAGCAGCATAAGATTGCCAGGGCTACTCGAACCCTAGACGTCAGCCACGCAGCGCCTTTTTATTGCGTCTTATCAAACATCGGTGCAAAGCCAGGGATCTGGTTGGCAAAGAGCGCATGGATCTTGGGTACATCGGCCTTCATCGAGCCAGGTGAACCTTGGCAGCTCGACGTCCAGATGCGCGTCTTCGTCACACCGCTATCCATCGTCTCGAAGGTGTAGAGCCGCCCACCAGTGGCACACACTCCACGCACGTCGTCATCATCCACACTGCGCGTGTCTTGGATCTGCGCCTTGCTGAGAGCATACACAAGCTGCTCGTAGGCCTGTTGGTTGTTCTCAAACTCCTTGCGGTCGAGCTGCTTATCTAAGTAGCCTTGGTATACCGTATACGTCCGCTTATTGGGCGAAATCTCGATCTGGTACGAGCGGAAGGTCTCATCTGCCACAATCGGCCCACGCACCGTCCAGCGCACACTGTTGGTTGCGTTGTGCGCCACCACTTGGTCGTAGAAGCTCTCGGCTGATTGCTGCGTATTGGTGTTATTCGACTCCTGGCGAGTCGCCACCATACGGATGACCGACGCAACTGCTGCCACCACCAACGAAATCACCAAGATAGTGACAATAATCGGAAAAACTTTTGGCCGCTCGCCTTTATACATGAGAGTACAATACCACAAAGCCTACGAAAACTCAATAGATCCGAGAGTATAATGCGGAAAAATCCCTGTCATTATGCCGCAAGTACCAACTAACACCCACTACACAAGTTAGCGCCAACTGACACGCTGCTCACTACCAAGGAGCGTGCTAGTTGTTTTCGTGTTCTTTTGGAATGGCGTATTTTCGGGCTTCTTGGCAAAGGAACGATGAGACGATGTTTCAAATACATTTGAGTGGTTTTGTGTAGGCATATCGCCCCTGTTCTTGTCATTTTTATTCTGCATATGAGGTTGAGCATTGTGCGTGGCGGGCTGCTCCTCGGTTTGCTGCTTTGCTTCGTCCTTGTTGCGGATGAGCTCCTGCATGGCTGGTGAGCGGTTAATCAGCTCCCCAATCATCGCAAGATCATCAATTGTGGCATCACTGGCTGCTGCGTCATGGGCAGCAAAAATACCATCGTTATAGTCACTTACCCGCTGCGCAATCAATGAATCAGCCTGCTTTATGTCATCAAAGGTCATCTCACCATTCTTCACGCTATCAAGCAGCTCTTCGCC
The DNA here is from genome assembly GCA_937990725.1 of uncultured Candidatus Saccharibacteria bacterium. Taxonomy (GTDB): domain Bacteria; phylum Patescibacteriota; class Saccharimonadia; order Saccharimonadales; family Saccharimonadaceae; genus Saccharimonas. Next base: position 98,053 of record CALKQS010000009.1, read on the forward strand.
CAGTGCAGCACACACTAGCTTGTACGACTCGTGGTGGTTCAGCAATTTGCCATGATCACGCGCGTTTTGCTCGTTCATTGTGTCGGTGCCCGTTTTTTGCTCTTCCACCGCTGCATCAATCGCTGCAACAGTCGTCAGTTTATTAACACGTGCTTCTGTCTTGTCATTAACGTCAAAGCCAGCGTTCTCAACTGCTGCAGTTGTAGCTGTTTTTTGTTTTTCAAACTGATGCCTCGTTGGCTGATCGTTGATTGTCTTGACAAGATTACCTACTTCCTCTCGAGCACCAAGTGTCGAGCCACCATTGGCTTGGCGTAATGTTTCTGCTGTGTCACCGTCAAGTTTCTTCGTCACACTCACAGTGTTGATGGCAGGGTTGTTTGAGAAGAAGTGCGTGCCTTTGTTGTCTTCCTCTTCATCCGTTGGTGGCTCCTGCTCTGGTAGGGGTGTATCGCGCTCAATATCATCAGCCACTTCAGGGTCAGTCTTGTTGTTTAGGTCGTCATATACACCAGCAACGATCGCTTCAGCCTCGTTGTGTGGTTTATACAGCGCATTCACCTGCGCGGCAAGGTCATCCATCCGCGGGTCGGGGTCGCTATTCTCTGGCGTGGTGGCGTCTGGTGTAGTGGCGTCTATTTTGTCGAAGGTAGTGCCGCTGGGCGCGCTGTTGCCACCAAGGCCAGCGTAGAGACTATTAACGGCAGCTTCATTTTCGGCTTGTTGCTGCGTGGCTGTTTTGTCATATCCTTTGCGGCGCTGCTTCTCCTTGAGCGCCGCCCATAGCTGATCTGGACTTAAATCTCTACCGTTTGGTGGCATTAAGGTCATAAGGGGTATCTCCGTAAGTGTATTGTTATTCGTTTGTTACACAATAGAACCTCCCGCAAGAAAAGTCAAGCCAGCACAGCCTAGCGCTTTTTATACCGAACCACTGTGCGTATGCAGAGCGGGAGAATAGATGTGTGGTCTAGTATACTAGGCCACGCGGACAAGTGTGTCTTTGTCATCATGGCTAGCAGGATCATGCTGAGATTTACTCGCACCCGCTTGGGCAGCATCTGTGCTACCCCACTCATCCAAATACACCGTTGGCTCGCCATGTGCCTCGTGAGGGCTGAGTATCTTACCCGTCACAATTGGTGATTTACCGTCATAGCAATCGATATGATACACTGCCTCACCACCCTGCTCTACCTCTAGAGTGACGACGATGCGTGCATCGGTCGCTGCGGGCAAGATACCCATTTTAGCCAGCTTATTATGTGTCTCTGTAATATATTGGTATGCATCGATCACTCGTGCCTCATACGGCTCGCCACCCACATCACAGCAGACCACATGCCAATCGGCCGGGTTCATCGAGCCAAATTTATAATGCTTTAGGGCAACCATCTTGCCTGCTGGATCATACAAAAAGCCATAGGTTGGTTCTTGCGGCTTTTTTATCGCGCGCAACTTGTCGAGCCGAGCGTCAAGCTTCTCTCGCTCTTTTTCATCCAGGTATTGATCTGCCAATCGACCCTCAATTTCTCTCTCTTCTCTCTGTACCTCTGCTTCAAATAGCTGACGCGCCGCTCCTTCATTCGCTGCCCGCCGCTCCATCTCCGCCTCAGTTAGGGGCTGCAGCTCACCGCTCGCCTGGGCAGCTTCGATGATAGCACTGCGCATGGCGTGGTAGCTGGTGGGATGTTGCTCGGGGGTGTAGCGGTCTACGCTATCAACATACGCTGGTAGCTCATTTGGGTTAGGCAGCTCAAGGCCACTACGCTCTCCACCACGAGGAAATGATGGATATACTGCTTCGCCTTGTGTCATGCCCAACCTCTATTCTGCTTTGCTTGTGATGGCCCAGATTATACACCACTACCAGTGATTTGTCTATAGTCTGACCTCTGTTCGGTCGGTGTTCTTAGACCTGTCCCCAATTATCACCAATCGAGACGTCGACTTTGAGCTTGACGCCAAGCTGCGGGTAGATATTTTCCATTGTCTCGCGTAGGATGCGGCCTACCTGCTCGGCGTGAGCACGCGGGCACTCGACCATAATGCTATCGTGAATCTGCACCACCTGCCAACCGAGTGGCTGGCCATCGCCATCGGCCAGCTGCTCTCCAGCCTGAGCCAGCTTATCTTCCACCGCCAGCATGGCAAGCTTCATGAGGTCAGCCTCGGTGCCTTGGATCGGCATATTGGCGGCCGCGCGCTCGGCAGCACTGCGCACCGCAAAGTTGCGCGACGCAACATCCGGCGTCCAGCGGCGGCGACCAAACAGCGTCTGGACGAAGCCCGCATCGTGCGCCTGCTGGATGGTTTGCGCCATATAAGCTTTGAGCTTGGGCCGGAGGCGGTAGTATTCATCGATGAAGTGCTGCGCTTCGGCATAGCTCATCTGCGCGGCGGCGGCCAGGCCATGCTGGCTCATCCCATACAGCACACCAAAATTCACCACCTTGGCTCGGCGGCGCTGCTCTTTCGTCACGACGTCTAGCGGCACACCATAGACCTGCGCGGCGGTGTTGGCATGGATGTCGATATCGGTATTAAAATCGCGAATCATCGCCTCCTCCCCCGACAGCACGGCCGCCAGGCGCAGCTCAAACTGCGAATAGTCGGCATTGACAAACACATTGCCCGGCGCTGGCACAAAGGCATCGCGAACGTGCCGCCCCAGCTCACTGCGGATGGGGATGTTTTGCAAATTTGGGTCGGTACTGCTAAGGCGGCCCGTCGCCACCACATCTTGGTTGAAGGTAGTGTGAATATAGCCTGCGTCGTCGGTCAGCTGCGGCAAGGCCTGGACATACGTGTTTTGCAGCTTGGTCAGCTCGCGGTAGCGCTCCACCAGCCCAATAATCGGGTGATGTGGCCGAAGCTTATCCAGCTCCTTCTGACCCGTCGAGTAGCCTGTCTTGCCCTTCTTAATACCCGCCGTTGGTAGCTGGAGCTTGACAAAGAGCGCCTCAGCCAGTTGGGCCGGGCTGCCAATATTCAGCTCATACCCCACCATGCTATAGATCTGCTGCTGCAGCTCGGTGATTTCGCTGCTGAGGGTGTGTTCCATCGCCGCCAGTGTGCGGCTATCGAGCCGGATACCGCGCCACTCCATCCGCGCCAGCACAGGGATGAGCGGAAAGTCCATCGTCCGGGCCACCCGGGCAAGCTCGGGCAGCGCATCAAACGCCTGAGCTTGCTCATCGTACACCGCCCACAGCGCACTAATGGCCAGGCGTGGGTCGTCGAGCGATTCCAACCCCGCGAGATCAGCCAGCGCCCGCGATGTGCGCAGGGGATTAAGCAAAAACGACCCCTGGGCAGTATCGTGCTTCACGACTGGCAGCTGCCGCACGCCACGAGCCAGTAAGTGGCGTAATAATTCCTTAGTGCGGTGCCCAACGATCGGCACATGCGGGATAACGTCAATCGCATCACGCCAGTTCAGGCGGGCTGCCTTACCTCGCTCGTGGCTCACCCACACGCCGCCCTCGACTGGCCAGACCAGCAGCTCTTTGGCCATCAGGAAGAGCGCCTTAGCCTGGTGAGCAGGCAGCTCGGTGGCATGCTGCACCACTGGTACATCGGGCGGCTGGGTGCTCTCTGCCGCCTGCATCTGTGGCGGGAGTTGGCGCAGCAAACTACGAAACTCCAGCCGCTGCAACATCGCCCGCACCGCCGCTGGGTCGCAGTTGTCCATTGCCATCGCTGCTCGATCAAGCGTCACCGGTGCATCGGTATATAGCCGGGCCAGCTCGCGGCTCATATAGGCCGAATCTTTGCCCTGCTCCAGCTTGCGCCGCAGCGTATCCTTGACCTGCCAGAGGTTGTCGTAGAGGTTGTCAAGCGTGTCGAATTGCTGCAGCAGTTTAACCGCCGTCTTCTCTCCCACGCCTGGCACGCCCGGGATATTATCCGACGCATCGCCTTTGAGGCTCTTAAAGTCGAGGAACTGGCTAATCCGAATACCATAGCGCTGCTCGAAAGCGGGGATGTCGAATTTGTCGATGTTGGTCAAGCCTTTCTTCAGGGCATAGAGATAAGTATTTTGGTCGAGTATTTGCAGAGCATCGAGGTCGCTCGTGATGAGATACGTCTCGATATCTCCCTGCTGCTCGGCCTGGGCGTCCAGTGTGGCCATAATATCGTCCGCCTCATAGTCATCAAACTCATACAGCGGCCAGCCAAACGCCTGCAAAAGCTCGTGCAACAGTGGTATCTGGGCATAAAAATCTGGTGGAGCGGGCTTGCGACCAGCCTTGTATTGGTCGTAAATGGCAAGACGGCGGCGGATATTCGTCTTGGGCTTATCCCACGCCACGCACACATAGTCTGGCTGGAGGCGCTTGATCAGCTCCAGGCTCAGCGCCGCAAAGCCATACACTCCACCAGTTGGCGTACCATCGGCCGTCGAGAGGTTGGGCATGGCATAGTACCCACGGTAGAACACACTTTTGCCATCGATAATCACTAGGCGCTTCATCATAGTTCTAGTATAGCATTGGTGCGGTGCGGAAACATCCTCGCGCGGCACCTCTACCCTGCTCCCTGCCCTCCAGTTATAGCGTAGGTTGAGTGCGCTGGCGCCGGCGACGCCACCACCACACTAGCCAACCAGCCAGTGCGATGAGTAGCAAGCACAGGCTTATCAGCAGTGCTGGCACAAAGTTGCTGATAAGCTCGGCTAGCGGGCCCTGCGCAGCAAACGCACCCTTTTTCTTCTTCACCGTCATCCGTTTGGTGCCCGGCTTTTTATCTTTCTTATCGTCCTTTTTCTCTGGTGGAGTAGCCGGTGGTTTTTCGCCAGTAGTCGGAGCACCACTTTGGTATATCTTGACGTAGTCGATGAGGAAGGTCTGGTTAGCAAACTTCTTCGATGAGTCGGGCGGGTGCTCCTCACTCTTCCACTCCACATAATCGTTGAGAATGACATACCACGTATCGTCAAAGACCTGCTTGAATTGATTCGCATCCATGCCCATTTTTGCTGGTTTTTCTGCCGGAACTCGAGTGGTTGGATGACTTTTCTCATCGCCCGCTCGATAGTTATACACCAGCACCGGCTGGTTATCCACGAAGAATCTGACCGTCTCACCATCGTATTCCGTCGCCCAGACATGCCAGTTGTTCGCCAATGTCACTGGGGATGGTATGAGGTTCTCTCGGCTATGCCCTAACCCCTTCGTCTTCCATATCTGCGATGATGGGCTGTGGTAGCAGCGAATATGCGTCGTCGACCATGTGTAGGTCGGCGTCCATGAATACCACTCGAGCATGTCGAGCTCACCATAGGGGTCATTCGCTTGCTTGTTGTTACTGCAGTTGGCAAGCGTCACACTATTGCGCAGCCAAATAGCTGGGCGCGTCCCATTCTCGCCATTCCAATTAATCTTCGCCCGTACCTCCACGCGGAATGGCTTATGCCCATCGAGCACCCGACCCGACTCTACTCGCCCACTCTGGTAGCGTGTCATCTTGCCAGACGGGCACGGCTCTTGGCTGGCGTTGCTATCGCCCAGTGGCTCAGCCACACTCGACACACAGTGACGCCGGGTCGTAATCTGCAAAGCGCCATTAGTCACCGCAACATTGTTGGCGCTATATGCCAAATGCTCCTTGCCATAATTATCCTTATTTTGCTGAAGAACCTTCCAATTCGACAGTGGCGTCGTAAACTCCTCGTTATACACCATCTGCCACTGCTGCGCCTGGGCAACCCCACCAAACATCACCGACACAGCACCCGCAACAAGGACACTCACTACTCCATACACCAGCCCACCTTGTCGCTGCACTATTATTCTCCTCAGTCTGCACACATGTGTGCTTATATACCCATACGTTATGTATAAGTGTACACGTTCTGTCGGATTTTTCAATTGCTATAGCATAAGTATTACTACACTGAAACGCTACGCTAACACCTCTCCACCGCCTTGGCTGCTCTGTGCCCTTCGTGCTAACTCTTGCGCAACCTGCCGCCGAGCACGCGCTCGCTCAACATTGTCTGTTCCACCAACAACATCATCTGTATCTGGCTGATGTTTTGTGATGTCCGCCATATGCGCCGCAAGGCATTCAGCCTGCACTGGGCAACTGCCGCATTTTGTTTTCCCTTTTTTAATATTTTCCCAATGCTCCCGCTTTCTCCCATCGAGGCCAATAAAGTACGGTTCATCCTCGAGGCTACAAGCAGCTTGTCCAATCCATACTGATCGAGGGGCTGGCTTATATCCGCCGCGAATCAGCCGCTCAGTATATACCGCAGGGCTTACGCCATTCTTTATCTGTTCTCGCATTGCCAGCGTGGCAGGGGTCGGCTTTCTTGGTTGTTCACGCGTCATAAGTTTTTTCTCTTTTGCTATACAAAACTTTGGCTTCTGCATTATTCCACACCACTGTTATTTTGTCAAGCATAAGCAGAGTAGTGCGCTGCTTATCACCCTACCCCCCATTGCTCAGCGCCGCCGGACGTGCCGCCGCTTGGGTTTGGGTGCGCCCCACTGTTGGCGATCGGCCTTGGCTGTGCCACCCCGTATATTGCCAGTAGGAATGATGCGCTGGTAGCCCCGCAGCGCAAAGAGCAAACACTCAGCTGCTACTGGGCACTCAGCACAGTCTTCGCGCCGCTCGGGTTCTAGCCGTTGCCCTGTCTCGGCATCGATACACAGTGCCAAGCGAGCAAAAGCCTGCGGCGTGGGAATGTGCCCAATGTGCCGCCGCTCGGCCATGCACTGCTCTGCCCAGGCAATGCGTGCTTTGGGTGTGTCGTTTGCCTGGATAGCGTGGTGCATCGCAGTGGTGAGAGCGGTGGATTGGCTAGGAAGGTCGGTTGGTGCGGGGTTATCCATCAGTTGTTTGCGCTGTTTTGGTGTTAGGCCAGCACAGATCCCAACCGACACTCCTTCTCTCACTGCATACGCCGCACAGATGTCGATCACTGCACAGCCAATGCAGCGCTGCAGGGCTGCTGCCTTGATTTCTGGATTATCACTAAAATATTCTTCGCTCGTGGCGGGGTTGCACGCAGCCTTGTGCATCCATTGCGGTGGGAGTGCCGCTCCCTTTTGCTGCCGCACCCGCATCCGCAAATAGAAGATGCGCAACGCAAGGTCAGTTGGTGCATAGCGTCGGGGTTGCTCTGGTGGTAGCGATGCCGCTGGCTGCTCTTTCATCCTATTTTTATTGTATCATTCACCGCATCGCCAACCATAAGCATCATTATCTGCTATACTAGGGATATGAATCATCCATCTCACCCGACGACAATCCTTGCCTTCGTTGGCCTCTCGGGCGCGGGCAAGAGCGAGGCGGTCAACCATGTGGCGCGCCTTGGTATCCCCAAGGTCTACGCTGGTGGCATCCTCTACGACGAAATGCGCCGCCGCAGCATCGCTATCACCCCGCAATCACAAGCCGAATTTCGCAAAGCCTGGCGCGAAGAGGCTGGCAAAGACATCATCATCCGCACTGCTGCCGAGCAAATGCAGCGCCTTGCCGCCGCTGGGCAGCGCCACATCCTCTTCGACGGGCTCTACTCCTGGACGGAGTACAAGTACCTTACCCACCACTTCCCGGGTGAGCTCGTTGTGGCGGCCATCGTGGCACCCAAGCAGCTCCGTCACCGCCGCCTCGCTCAGCGGCCCGAGCGACCCTTTACCGCGCAAGAAGCAATCGCCCGCGACTGGTCGGAGATTGAGGATATTGAGAAGGGTGGCCCCATCGCCATTGCCGACCACTTCATCTCCAACAGCCACAACCTCACCGAGCTTCACCAGCAGGTCGATGCGCTCTGCCGCGAGATTGGTTGGATGTAAAATACCCCAGTGGGGTATATAAATCATCAGATAATTGACACAACACCCTTCCTCTGCTATAATTCCCCCACAGATTACGTGTGTATAAGGCAAATGCACACTACGGTAATAGCCTAATACGAGGAGTTTATGAACAACCAGCCAACACCCCAGCAACCTGCTGCACCGCAGCCGCAGCCAGCACCGCAACCACAACCGGTGGCCCAGCCGCAGCCGCAGCCGCAACAGACATATCAATATCAACAACCCTACCAGCAGCCAGTTGCGCCAGTGCCACAGCCAGCTATTCAGCCACAGCCAACACCATATGCCTATCCCGTTCATTATGACAACCCTGGTGAGACACTGGGTGTTATTGGATGCGTCTTGAGCTTCTTTGGTATCTCTATCGGTGGTATTCTCCTTGGCATTATTTCGCGCAATAAGTCTAAGGAAGCCGGTATGTCTACAACGTGGGGTAACGTTAGTCTGGGCTGGGGCATCTTTGGGTCAGTCTGCTGGTGTCTTATCTGGCTTTTCTGGATACTTGTGTTTGTTGGTGTATTGTCCAAGCCATCTTGGTGGTACTATTATTACTACTAAGCCACTTGCTTCGATATAAAAATACCCAGCATACTACTGGGTATTTTTATGTAAAGTATTTTGGGAGTACCTTCTGCATTTTTAGGGCTTTCGTATTCACCCCTCTACAATCATGATCTCTATTTCTCGGTAGCGATAGTAGGAGTGGGTATTCGAGAGGTTTGTGCCCTCACAGCAAAGTAAATAGCCATTATTATACAGAAGCTTCACCAAAAAACCATACAGTAACGACTTTTGCAAGCAATTTATCCAAATAATCGACATACATACTGTATGCCGATTGTTCTCGTGCACTATCCCCTACTGCTGCAAATACTCGTACAGCTTCTTGGCGTCCTTGTGCTTGCGCAGCTTTGCCAGAGCCTTGGCCTCAATCTGGCGGATGCGCTCGCGCGTCACGGCAAACTCCTGCCCAACTTCCTCCAGCGTATGGCTCTTGCCATTCTCCAGGCCAAAGCGCATTTTAATAATCTTCTGCTCGCGATCACTCAAGGTCGAGAGAATATCTTGCACCTGCTCCTTGAGAAGCTGGTTAGAGGCCGACTCTTCAGGGCTGACCGTATCTTCGTCCTCGATAAAGTCCCCCAGCACCGACTCCTCCGAGTCGTCGCCATCGCGCCCCACACCAGCATCCAGGCTGCTGATGTCTTGCTTAATCTTCATCACATATTCGACCTTATCCGGCTCCATATCGAGCTCTTTGGCAAGCTCGGTAATGGTTGGCTCGCGGTTCAGGTCTTGAGTGAGGCGGCGCTGGGTGCGCAGCAGCTTATTGATCGTCTCCACCATGTGGACAGGAATACGAATAGTGCGCGCTTGGTCGGCAATCGCACGGGTAATCGCCTGGCGAATCCACCAGGTAGCATAAGTGCTAAACTTAAAGCCCTTATCTGGGTCAAACTTCTCCACCGCTCGCAGCAGCCCGGTGTGCCCTTCTTGAATAAGATCGAGAAAATCGAGGCCACGACCACTGTACCGCTTGGCAATGCTTACCACCAGTCGCATATTAGCCTCGGCCATTTTGTCTTTGGCACGCTTATCGCCCTGCTTAATCCGGTAGGCTAGATCTACCTCTTCGTCAGCACTGAGCAGCGGGATCTTGCCGATCTCGCGCAGGTGCAACCGCACCGAGTCGTCGCTAATGTCATCGAAGTATTGGTTGCTGTTGAGAATCTCCTCCGGCGTGTCTTCTTCCTCAAGCGCCGCGAGGTCGGGCTCCATATCGTCGACGGCTGAATCCATCATCGGTGGCTGGGCATCGGGTGGCGCTGCCTGAGCTGTGGTTGCTGGTTTTTTTTGCTTGGTATCCTTATCGTCGGTTGCCACGCGCTATCTCCTTGATTAGTTGGTTCAGTTGCTCGCGCAAAGCGGCGGCGGCAGTCGTATCGCCGCTCTCTTCTGCTTGGCGCAATTGGGTGGTGAGATGATGTTTGTGTTGCTGCTTGTGTTCGGTTTCGATTTGCCGCAAAAGCCGGGCGGTCTCGTAGTAGCGATCGGTCTCGCTCCACGCACCATACCGATCGTCAGCATACGCTCGTGCCATTGTAATATACTTGTCAAAATTTTGCAATGCTGACGGCGTACTCCTCAGAGGTTGCCCGTGGTGCGTCGCATAGTACTGAGCCAGGGCCTGGCGCGCCTCCCCCGCAAAGAGCTGCGGATCAATTCGCCCAAACAATTCCTGGCTCGGGCCATCGAGCATCGCCAGAGCGAGCGCATTATTTTGCAAGAGGTAGGGATCATTTGGTACAGCTTTTGCCGCCTTAACGGCCTTGCGAATAGGGGCAGCTGGCGCTGTTTGCTGTGCCTTGGCCTGCACGGCCTGGACACTCGAGCCAACTGCCTGAGCAATCTGCCGCTGGTAGTGCTCGCGCTCGACCGGGTCACCCAAGCGATTAACAAGCGCCAGCCCGACCGTCGTAAACTGCCGCTTACCCGCTGCCGTGGTAAGATCGAGCTGCTGCCGATACTGCGCTAGGAGCCAATCCACCGCTGGCTGAGCCGCCGCAATCGCCTGCTGCCAGGCCGCTACCCCCTGCTGCTGGATAAGTTCATCGGGGTCTTTTACCCCTGCCGGCAGCGACACCACCTTTAGCTCCACCCCCACCTGGGCGGCCAAACCAATCGCTCGCTCTGTGGCGGCCCGCCCAGCGTTATCACCATCAAAGCTCAGGCGGATATCGCCCGCCAGCCGCTTGAGCGCCCGAATATGCTGCTCCGTCATGGCAGTGCCCGCCGTCGCCACCACCGCTGCCTCACCCGCCTGGTGGCTGCTTATCACATCCATATTGCCCTCGACAATCACCGCATAGCCCTGCGCCCGAATCGCCTGCTTGGCCTGCATCAAGCCAAAGACATGCCGGCCTTTGTCGTAGAGCAACGTCTGGGGTGTGTTGAGGTATTTTGGTGCATTGGGCACATCAGCAATCAAGCGCGCCGTAAAGCCAATCACCTGCCCACTCGCATCCATCAACGGCACCATCATCCGCCCACGAAAGAGGTCGCCATTGTAGCGGTTCACCAAGCCCGCCTCACGCAGCTCCGCTAGCGAAAAGCCTTTTTTCTTGAGATACGTTACCAGAGCCTGACCATCACGGGGGGCATAGCCAATCTGAAACTGCTGGACAATCGCCTTACTGAGCCGCCGCGTCCGAAACACATACGCCAGCGCATCCTGGCTCCGCACCAAACAATGCTGATAAAAATTCGCCGCTAGTCGATGCGCCTCACGCAGCCGCTGCTTGCGCCGCGCTAGGTCACGGTTACCTTTCTGCTCATAGAGCGAGAGATCCACCCCCGCCTTGCGCGCCAGCAACTCCAGCGCCTGGCGAAAGTCCAGCCCTTCCACCTCCATAATGAAGCTAAAGATATCTCCACCCCGCCCACTGCTAAAATCATGCCAAATATTCTTCTCGGGGCTCACAAAAAAGCTCGGCGTCCGCTCACTCGTAAAGGGGCTCAAGCCTTTGTAACTCCGCCCCGCCCGCTTGAGCTGCACATACTCGCCCACCACATCCTCTATATTCAAGCGCGCCCGCACCTCTTCTTTGGCATCCATAGGTATAGTATAGCGCATTGAGTATAAACCAATCGAACCGCACCAATCGCCTATCTGACCATTCTTACCTACCACGAAAGCTACTCCACTCACACGACCGATCATATACAGCAACAAGCCAAAAATAGAGACTAATTTTTATATAGTATATAGGGGTATAGAGTATATAGTGTAAAGGGGTATATACTATGCATAATTCATCTATCCGACCTCTGTTAAATATTATCCTCTTTACCCCTGTTAGTGGTTGTGTTTAAATGGTATTATAGTAACTATGAATCCACAGCAACCATACACTCCCCAACCGAATGGTTCGGCGCCACAACCCGAGCAACAGCCTCCTCAACCCAATGCGCCGGCAGCTGCTCCGTATGTCCCTTACTATGCTACCCAAGCGGCGTCACACGGTGCGCAGGATTATGGCTATGGTGCATATAATCCGGCAACGCAGAGCCAACCAACTCAGCCACCGTATCAAGAGCAGCCCACTCCTTCATCACCGCAGCCCCAGGCTGCGCCCTACCCAACCAACCCACAAACCAGCACAGACACGCCACATGGCTACGCCAATGCTGATGCCTACCCAGGTGCCAGCCAACCCACAGCACAGCCCTACCAGCCACAATCGGGCGGCTACAATGGCCAGGCCTATGCCAACCCGCAGCAGCCGCTTGGCGCGACTGCCATGGCTGCTACCGGCGCAGACCTTGGCGCAGCAAGCGAGCCAGACACCTCCTTCCCGGTAGATTACCTCAACGAGATTGCGCCCAAGCAACAGCCAGTGCAGATGAACCGCTTTGCGGTGTTTGGACTGATTGGCGGCGTACTCTTGCTTGCCTTTAGCGTCGTCATGATGATGGTCAACAGCCAACCCAACTACACCAAGCAAGCCCAAAGTACGCTAGCCCGCATCGAGACACTGCAAGCAGCCACCAAGGAGCAGCAGTCACGCCTGACGGAGAATGAGCTCTCGAGCATGAACACCACACTCACCACCTCGCTCGGTAGTATGGGGACAGAGCTCAAGTCGTCGCTCAAGGATGCGAAGATCAAGACCGAGCTAGTCGGTGATGCCAAAAAGACCGAAAAAGCCTACTCCGACAAACTCTCCAAAACGCTCGAAGACGCTTACCTCACTGGCTCGCTCGACCGCGTCTATGCACGCGAAATGAGCTACCAGCTGTCCATCCTCAAGAGTTACCTCCAGAAGCTCAAAACCGCCAGCGGCAACCGCAAAGCCATCGCCGACTACGTCGCCACCAATAGCAAGACGCTCGACGCCGCCACCAAGTCGTTTAGCAACTTTACCTCGACGAAATAGCGACATACGCTACCCTATCGACAAAGCTCGCCTCTATGGCGGGCTTTTTGTTAGTACACTGCACTATAAAACAAACATCTGCTTGTGTATACTTGCATGGCGTATTCCCAGGAGTTTTCTTCCGCGTGAGGTGGTAAATATAAGGTGTCAGATGTCTATCACATACTAAAAGAAAAACGCTCACACAGCGTGAGCGCTCCTATCCTGACGATTCTCCTCAAAAACGAGCGCGCTACTCCGTCACCAGCCGGTAGCTGAGCCGCGCCAGGTCAATCACCTCATCATCACTCAGCTGGCCACTGCAAATAACAGTGATCCAATGTTTTTTATTGAGGTGGTAGCCTGGCTGGACCGACTCATACCGTTCGCGTAGCGTGAGGGCTAGCTGCGGGTCACACTTGAGGCTCACCCTTAGTGGCTGCGACCCTTCGGCAATAAGCGCAAACATTTTCTCCTGCTGGCCAGGCACATCCTTGTGCCCTACCTTGTACACCGCGATATCGTCCCCAAAGGGATAGTCGAGCCACGCTCCGGGCAGGCTGAGCAAAAATTCTTCGAGCTGCTTGTGTGTCATAGCACTATAATACTACACCCACTTGTGCCGCACAAAATACCCTACCATCGCCAGTGGTATGAGGATGATAAGGCCGATCATGAACCAAAAGGCGATGTCGCTACGAAATGGCAGTTGGACGAAGTTCATCCCGCCCAGGCCCGTCAAGAACGAGACCGGCATAAAGACAGTGGCAACCAAGGTGAGGCGCTTCATCACATCGTTCATGCGGTTAGATACCACCGAGAGATACATATCGAGTGCGCTGGTGAGAAGATCACGCATCGTATCGATAAGCTCGTGAACGCGCCAGGCGTAGTCGTAGCTATCGCGCACATACACGGCGCATTTTTTATCAAACAAGGCATAGCGGCCGTTACTGAGGCCATTCAGTACATTCATCAGAGGTAGCACCACCTTGCGCAGGTCGGCTAACTGACGCTTGTACACAAAGAGCTGCTGGAGCTGCCGATTATCTGGGGTGCGGATCATTGTATCTTCCAGTTGGTCGGTTACATCGTCGATATGATTCAGCAGCGGCATAAATTGCTCAATAGAAAACTGGGCAATAGTCGCCAGAATAAGCGATGGCGTCGTGTGACTGGGCCGCAGCGCGGTAATGCGCTGAACGAGCTCATCGTCTAGCTTGCCCTGGTGCAGCGTAATAATCTCGGTTTTACTGAGCAAAATGGTAATAGTGTGGTACTTCACATTGTGCCGGCTGACGTATGGTATATCCAGCGTCAGCAGCAGCCACGCCTCCCCTTCTATCGCCTGCGGCAGCCAGCGATGCTCGCGCACCATGCGGGCCTGCAGCTCAGGCAGGTGCAGTTCGCTTAGCAGCGCCCGCCGCTGCTCGGCTGTGTCGACCGTGATATCGCGCCACAGCTCGGGCATTACACGGCGACCTTTTGCAAATAATAGCGCAGCTCCATAATGCTGCCGCGGATATCCTCCAACGCACGGTGGTCTTCTGGCTTGGCAAATTTCTTGCCGTATTTACCCTCCATCACCACCTTCCAGGCGCTCACATCGAGCATGCGGTAGTGGAGACGCTGCGCTAGCTGCGGCCACCAGTGATCGATAAAGCGGCGATCTTGGTGGATGGAATTCCCCGCCAGCAAGATCCGCCCCTCGCCAGCACACTGCTCATCACAAAACGCCAGCAGCTCTTGCTCGATCTCTGCTAGCGGCTTGCCCTGGGCATTCTGCTCCTCCAATCCACGCCGCGCCGCCGGATGCTGATTCCAAAAGCTGGCGTTGCCATCGAGGAGGCGTTTGAGCTTAGCCGCATCATGGCGCACCACCCCTTCGTACGTTGCAATCTCGGCAAAAGTCCAGTCCGTCACAATCGCTGCCACTTCTAGTATTTCATCCGTGGTAGGGTCTAGCCCCGTCATCTCAAGGTCTACCCACAAAATCCGTTTTGGTTTGAAGCTTGGTTTCATGCTTCTAGTATACTACATGTCTACCACATAGCGCTCATCCTTAGCTGTTACTTTTATAAGCATAAGCTTTACCGATGTGCAAGTTAGTGTACTACTTTTTTGTTCAGATGGGTATGCCTATCCTCCTATCTCCTCGCTTCTGGGTGCAATTGTGTGGTAAACATCCTCATCTACCACTGTTATTTCCGAATGGTTCATTATTGTGTTCATGCTACGTAGGTATTTGGGTAGTGCGCAAATTTATTATTCACCATAGAAAAACCACACCCTGAGTGGGTGTGGTTGATCGCTACGCAGGCTCTTGCCTACTTAGTCTTTTTTCTTGTCCAAGCGGTCGAGCTTGAGAAAGTGGATGATCAGGTAGATGACGAATGCTGTGGCGACCAAGGTGATCAGCGAGCTCACGAAAGCTCCCCACGCGAAGTCGGCGCTGCGCCCAGCAATCTCGATATGCGTGCTAGCAGCCTCGAGCCCCTTCTGCGAACCGACGATAAACTGCACCACTGGGCTAATGAACCCCTGAACTAATTTTTTGACCGTGTCACCGGCAGCGGTACCAATCGCCAAACCAACTGCCAGGCCAACCACGCCCTGCTCACGGATAAACTCAGCAAAGCCGCCAATGTGGCTGTTCTTCATTTTCTGCTCTAGAGCTTGGGCAGCAGCTGCAGCCTCTTGTGCAGCCTTGCGTGGGGTGCGGCGTGCAGCAGGCTTCTTTGCAGCAGCTGCTTTGGTTTTGGTTGTTGTTCGTTCTGCCATAGGTTCTCCTTATTAACCATTGTTTATTCAAATTATAGCATATTCTGCATTAATTGCTAGCTGTCTTGTGTTGGTGGTGTTCTATGGCGCGAGGACTTCGCTAAGCGCTTCTCAATCTTCTCTTTGTCTCGCTCGGCAGCTGCGATCCTATCCATACGCGTCTTCTCAAACCCACGTGATAGCACTGGTTTACGTGCCACCACCCGCCCTACGCTCGCCAAGAACTCGGCATTATCAGATGGCAATTCAAACAACCCATTATACTCTTCTATCGCTTCGGATGCCTTCTTGGGGTCACTCTCAACTTTTGCAATCTTGCGTAGTAGATCCCCTTTGAAGAACCGACTTTCCGAAGTGTCATCGGGCAGCAGGCTTGCTTTGATTACATCCGCCAAGGCTAGGGCGCTCTCTCCCATATGTCGCGCAACGAGCTGTGAGCACAGTGATTTTGCATGCTCAAGCTTGTTGCGTGGGTCGATGTCTGGGTAGATACCAGCAAATTGATCAATAATATCCTCACTCGCAGCAACTGGATCGGGGTTATTGCCAAGTGTATTAATAATCACATTATGGTACAGGCGCAGCATTTCGCGGCCCGGCACTGATGGCATGGTAATGAGCTGCAGCTGGCTATGGAGCAGATACTCATACTCATCGTCGTCTCGATGGCGGCTATCTTTATCAAAGCTTAGCCAGAACCGATCTCTTATGAACTTTTGGCGCTTACCTGGATCATCTATATCGACTTTTCGTAATAATTCACTAGTCTGCAGGGTATTAATCGCGCGCAGCTCACCACGCCATAATTGGTCAAGCGGGTCTTCACCACCAACTGCCTTGGTCGTTTCTTGGTAAAACTCCTTGGTTGCAACATCGAGCAAAAACGAGCGCTTGCTTCCACTTGTGCGGTCAAACAACATAACCACTGCATGCTGGTTAACATACCCAACATAATGCTCCACCCCTATTTGATCCAAGCACTCCGATGCCACAATGGTGTAGCCATAGCAATTAGCCTTCTCGCGTTGCGTAAGGAGTTCTGCGGTCAACAGTGGCGTTGCCTCATCCATGTCTTCGAATTCAAGCGTCTGACGCACCAAGTGCCCCACAAGAATAGCTGCTTCGATCGCGTCATCAAATGTCAGCGGCGACTGCTCGTAGGCTGTGCCGATGATCTTGAGCTGAGTAGAATCGGGCAAACGCTGGCGGCCAATCTCAGGGTTGCTCTCCGCTATACCACGTCTTGGTGTCTTGAGCCCTGCCATCAGCGACTCATCTAAGATAGATGGATTGGTATGTGGCGTACGCTCACCCACTACAGCCGCTCCGGTGCTTCGATGCCGAGCAGGGCAAGGCCAGCAGCCAGGGTGTCACGGTAGCGCTGCACTAGGGCGAGGCGCTCGGCCTGGCGGGGGCTACCAACGACGCGGTTCTTCTCGTAGAAGCGGTTAAAGGTTTGGGCGAGCTCATAGAGGTAGTGGCAGATGCCATGCACAAGATACTCGCGGGCGGCCTTCTCGACGACCTCTGGATATTCGCTCAGCTTGCGCAGGAGCAGGCGTTCGTCATCAGTACAATCGGTTGGCTCGGCAGGCTCGGCACTCGCCTTGGCTAGGATGCTGCAGGCCCGAGCATGGGCGTATTGGATATAGGGGCCAGAGTTGCCCTGCAGGCTCACTGTCTCGTCCATATCAAAGGCGATATCGTTGCCCATGCGATACTTCGCAAAGGCGTATTTGATCGCCCCAAGTGCTACCTGACGCTGCACCACCGGGTCTGTAGCGAGGTTTGCCACACGCTCTTGGACGATAGTGAGTACGTCGGCCGCGCGGGCTACATTGCCCAGGCGCGAACTCATCTTGCTACCATCACCAAAGCGCACTGTGCCATTGGTCAGGTGGGTCATCCGCCCAGCTAGCTCAGGCCGGAAGAGCTCAGCCGCAGCATACACCACGCGCATATACTCCTTTTGGTCGTTGCCAGTGATGAGAATCCGGTGGTCGAAGTGGTAGTCTGCCACCTCCTTCCAGATAACGCCAATGTCCTTTGTCTCGTACGTTGGCAAGCCGTTTGATGTAACGAAAACACGGGTGTGCAGATGCTTAGCAGGGTCACCGACGAAGACCACTGCCCCCTCAGAGCGCTGCAAATTCCCCCGCTCGAGTTGCTCGTGCACCACGGCGAGGCCAATCGGTGCAGTGCTGCTCTCGGGGATATAGTCGAGATGATCGACCTGAATCATCGTATAGAAAGCATCGAAGTAATCCAAGCTCCACTGGCGCGTCGTCCAATAGATCTGAGCGAGCGGCGTATTATGCTCATCATGCTCATGGTAGCTGTAGACGAGCTTGTTAAACTCAATAATCTCCTGCTTCGCCGTCTCGTTCTCTTCGTACGCCTTAGCACCGATCACATAGGCCTGGCTAATCCACCGTGCCCGAGCAAAGACATCGCTCTCTACCTCTGTTAATTTCTCTGGTAGCTCACCGCCCAGCGTGTGGCGCATCCCCCACAAACACTTAGCAACGTGCAGGCCGACATCGCCACCAAAGCTGGCTCGGTCTACCGACGCGCCGACCGACTCGATGATCCGCGCCAATATATCGCCATACACCGTCTGGTACAGGTGGCCGGTGTGCAGCTCCTTGAAGGCGTTGGGGCAGCTATATTCCAGCGTGTAGCGCATGCCACCATAGATCTGCTGCGGTGTGGTGTTGGCCGCCTGCCACAGCGCTGCGTCGCTCAGGCGGAGATTGATAAAGCCTGGGCCCGCCACACTCACGTCAGAAAACTGGCCAGTCTGGCGTAGCACCGCCGCCACCTCCTCGGCAATCTCGCGCGGCTTCTTGCCCAGTGGCTTAGCAAGCTTGAGTGCGACATTGGTCGCAAAATCGCCAAACGTCGGCTCCGGCCGCGTCAGCTCCACCGGCGGTGTTTGTTGATAAAGAGTGTATAGTGCATCACGAATCGTCTGTTCCATGATTATAGTATACAACAGATGCGGTACAAAAATAACGAGGTAGCAAGAAGACTACGCCTCGCCCTTTGTCCGCTTCCGCCGCTCCAGCGCCGCCTGCACCAAGCCAGCAAAGAGCGGGTGAGCCCGAAATGGCCGCGAGGCAAACTCTGGGTGAGCCTGGGTCGCAACAAAGTAGTCGCAGGTCGGTGCCTCGACGAACTCGACCAGCCTGCCATCGGGTGACGTACCCGACACCACAATCCCGCCCGCATTAATGGCAGCGAGATGCGCTTGATTCACCTCATAGCGGTGGCGATGACGCTCCACGACCTCTGTTGTGCCATATGTTTTGGCAGTGCGTGAGCCAGCCTGCAGCACCGCCGGGTAGTTGCCTAGGCGCATCGTCCCGCCGGTCGATTGCTTGCCCTGCTGGTCAGGCATAAGGTAGATGACGGCATCATCCGGCGCGGCACCACACTCCGCACTACCAGCCTGGGCCAAGCCACCACGGCGGGCAGCGGCAATCACCGCCACCTGCATTCCCAGGCAGATGCCAAGATATGGTACATTGTGCTGCAAGCAGTAACTGGCCGCCGCAATCTTCCCTTCTACCCCGCGCTTGCCAAAGCCACCGGGCACTACCACCGCATCCACAGCGCTGAGCGCTGCGTCGGTCACTGTCTCGGCATTGATCCATTGGATCGTCACCTCGCTGCGGTGCGCCCAGGCCGCTGCTTTGAGCGCCTCAGTGATAGAGAGATAGGTATCGGCATTATCAACATATTTCGCCACGAGGCCAATCGTCAGTCGCTGGCGATAGGTCTGGCTATCGTGCCGGACAAGCTGCTGCCAACGCGTCATATCTGGCGCTGTATCATTACCGGTAAAGCTTGCCAGCACTGGGCCCAATTCGCGTGCTACCATCAGGGGTACCTTGTAGACTGTATCGACATTTGGCATCATAATGATCCCCTCTGGCCGTACCCCACTAGCAATGGCAATCTTGTCCGCCACACCACGCGGTGGCACCGTGCTACCCTCGGTGCGAACTGCCACCACATCGGGCATAATACCAAAGCCACGCAGGTCGGCCATGGCATTCTGGGCTGGCTTGGTCTTGTACTCCTGGCTGGTCGCAAGAAACGGCACATACACCACATGGACAAAGAGACAGTGCTCGCGCCCCACCTCTAATGAGAACTCGCGGATCGCCTCGACGAAGCTTAGCCCCTCATAATCTCCCACCGTGCCACCAATCTCCACAATATGCACCTGCCCTGCCGCCGCCTGGTGGATGGCTCGCTTGATCGCTTGGGTAAGGTGCGGCACCAGCTGCACCGTCTGGCCACCAAACATCCCGGCCCGCTCATCGGCGATCAAGTCACGCAGCAGCCGCCCCGCCAGCGTAGCATTGCGCTGGGTCAGCTCGAGGTCTAAGAAGCGCTCGTAGTGGCCAAGGTCAAGGTCGGTCTCCGCTCCATCTTTGGTCACGAAGCACTCGCCATGTTCCTTGGGGTTAAGCAGCCCAGCATCGACGTTGAGGTACGGGTCGCACTTTTGCACTGAGACAGATAAGCCCTTAGCCTGTAGCACCGCGCCAATGCTGGCCGCCGTGATGCCCTTACCCACCCCAGAGAGTACCCCACCGGTAACAAAAATATACGTTGGTTGGTGTGTCTGTGTCATACAATCTCCCTCTCGCGTTCTATTGTAGCATGTATCCATAAGCAGTATACTAGCAAAAAACCAGCCTGGTAGCTGGCTTCTGCTGGTTATTGATACGCGCCACCTATTGGCAGCCCTCGCACATCGTTAGCTCCGCTGGATCTGGCATAATAACAGGGGTGCCACTCGCCGCTGCTTGGTCGACGGCAACCTGCTGAGCGGCCAGCAGTGCCTGCTCGATGGCATCGAGCTTTTCCTCCAGCGTCATATCGTCCGTCAGCTGGGGCTTGGTAGTCTGCGCCTGCGTGGTTGCTGGATCGGTTGTTGGTGATGTCGTTTGTGTCGTCTGCGTCATATATTATTCCCTACCCGTTTTTTAGTTATAGTGTCTATTGTACGCTATATATAGCGTTTTATGCAAGGTAGTGCACCCAATTTTCTGTTGTAGAATTATCATCCAGCTGGCCAATCGGTGCGACATACCACTGCGGCTGGGCACACTGCGGGCGGAAGCTCCCCAGCTTGGCCGTGTATGCCTCAGTAATGGCCGCGACTTCGTCCTCGCGGGCTTCGCGCACTGTGGTGTGGAGATAGACAGCCTGCTTGGCGTCATCCCACACCACAAACTCTGCCCGCCCAGTACGAAAGGCGTTGTGCGAGTGGCGCGCCTCACGATCAGACAGCCAGGCAATCTCATCCCCCACCCGGACAAAGTGCAGTGGCGTCACCAGTGGTGTGCGGTCGCGATTAACGGTGGCCAGCGCACCAACCGGCACTGTGTCGAGGATAGTTTGCGTGAGAGTGTTCATAAGCTCATATTCCTTTCGTATCTAATTTGCGAATATTATTTGCTACATCAGCGGGCCGCTCTCACTTCATTGCCAGACAAGAAAATATCTGGAGGCCAGCTACTTAGCAAGCGGAAGATTGCTGTAGTATTAATCTGGCCGGAACATTTTCGGCCTGGTGATGGAGTGAGAGCTCCCGTAAGACTGGTAGACTGGTAAGATTGTTGTTTTGCCAATATCTACTACTTCGTCGTATTCACCTCATAACTCGTATTGGTGCTCTCGAAGAAGTTCACCAGTTCCAGCGTGTCGTTGGCAGCGGCCATCCACTTGGCTGGGTTGGTGACGTTGTACTCTGGTTCAAAGCCCAGCTCTTCCAGCCGCCGGTCGGTCATATACATGACGTATTGGTTGACGTAGTCGGCGTTGAGGCCCAGAATGCCGCGCGGCAGCATGTCTTTGTTATACGCCTTTTCGAGCTCAACGGCTTCCAGGATCAGGCTGCGGATTTCGTCGGCAAATTCCTCGGTTTGTAGATCCGGGTTTTCGTGCAGAATCGTCAGCAGCAGGTTAATGCCAAATTCCAGGTGCAGGTTTTCGTCCTTCGTCACCCAGTCGAGCAATGTGCCGACATTGCGCAGCAGATTGCGGCGGCGGAAGCTCATCCCCACCATAAAGCCACTATAGAACCAAATCCCCTCCAGCACGATGTTGTACGCCACCAGGTTGCGTACAAAGTCCTTCTTGCCCTCCAGCGTCGTTACATCTGGGCGTTCCTCCATCATGCGCGTGACGTATTTGGTCTGGAAGGCGGCTTTATCTGCCAGGGATTTTTTACCCCAACCGGCCGCATAAATTTCCTCACGGTCAAACGGGAAGGTCTCGATAATATATTCGAAGGTCATAAAGTGGTTCGCCTCTTCCCACATCTGCTTCGAAAGATACAGGTGGCACTCGGCGGCGTTCACGCAGGGGTAAATACCAAAGGCCAGCGACTTATTAATCAGCAGCTCGTTGGGGTTGAGGTAGCTAATCACCGTCTTCAGGGCGTGCTTTTCGTCCTCGCTCAATTTATCAAAATCCGCCAAATCCTGGCTCAGCTGCACCTCATTGGGGAACCACGTGTTGGCCACCGCTTGGTTGTACAGGCGGTACGCCCAGTCGTAGCGCACCGGCTTGAGCTGCAAGCCATCACGTACGCCTGATCCTAGAATGCCCATTATTACCTCCTTGTTGTATTACTTAATAATTTCGTATCTGATAATTTTACCAGTCGTATTCTACTCGTCATCTCCCCTGAGGAGCTCTCCATCTTCTGGACCAGCTTCTGGATACCGATAATCCCATGTTTTTGGATCAATCGATGGCGTCTCGTCGGATGTTTGACTATCCTGCCCTTCAACACTCGCATCAGTGCCAAAAATATCGAGTCCCGGCTGTGTCCACCTTTGAGGCTTATCGGGATGGTATATATTTCCCATACCTAAGCTATTCCATGACGGGTCACTTGCCGGTACATCGCTGTCTGTACCCTCTGTATATATACCAATCTCTCCTTCGAGCGCTGCAGCACCAACACCACGGCTCACACTCAAGGTGGCCAATTTGGCTCGCTCTGAGAGCGGCAACTTAGCAAAGTCTATCGTGCTTTGTTCGCTCGCTACTCCCGTTTTTCCTTCATGCGTCATACTATTCCTTCTCCTTCCCTTCCTCCTGCTTCTTGCGTGCGCGGTAAAAGCCACCAAAGCCCACGCGCTTGGCGTCTTGGTGGAGTTTTTGTTCGGTTTTGTTGGCGCGAATGGAGACCTGCTCGGACTGGTGGCGTGGCTTCACGTGCAAATAATACGTCGTTTTCAGGCCGCGGCGCCAGGCTTCGCTATAGATCGTAATATACTCCTCGATATTGCGCGATTCTAAATACATATTGCGGCTAATCGCTTGGTCGACCCACTTCTGAGCGCGGGCCGCCACCTCAATAAAGGCATACGGGCTCAGCTGAAAGCTCGTCTTATACACATCGCGCACCGCCTGAGGGATCTGCTCCATGTGCTGGATGTCGCCTTGAGTGGTGAGTAGCTCGTCCTTGAGCTCCTCCCACAGGCCGAGTGCCTTGAGCTTGCGCACCAGGTTGGCATTAACCTCAAGAAACTTGCCATTGAGCGTGCTCCGGCTAAAGATCTGGCTAAATTGCGGGTCAATCCCTGGGGTGGTGCCCGTCACATGCGAGATATTGGCGGTGGGAGCGATGGCCATAAGCGTGGCATTGCGCATGCCGCGCCTCACCTTGGGGCGCAGCGCCTCCCAGTCGAGGCGGCGAGTCGTGTTAATTGCCACTGCCTCACCCCGCTGCGCGCCAAGCCGGTCGATCGTGTCGATAGGCAATTCCCCCTTGCTCCAGCCACTACCAGCAAAGTTAGGGTAGCTGCCACGCGTCACCGCTAGCTCGGCCGACTCATCAATAGCGTAGTAGCTAATAAACTCCGCCAGCTGATCGATCAGCTCGTACGCCGCCTCAGATTCATAGCTCAGCTCGAGCTTTTCTAGCACATCGGCCAAGCCCATAAAGCCCAGGCCAATCGCTCGGTTTTGCAGGTTGCTATTCATCGCCTCCGGAATAGGTGTTGTGGTAATGTCTACAAGGTTATCAAGTTGCCGCGTGGCTGAGCGCGTCGCCTGCTCGAGCCGCGGCCAATCCCACGTCTTGGTCGCGTCATCCAGGAAGGCGCTGAGGTTAATACTCACTAGATTGCACACCGCGATATTGTGCTCATCTTGCGGCAAAGTGATTTCTGTACAGAGGTTGCTGAGGTGAATGGTGCCGGTATTATTGTTAAGCGCCCGGAGGTTAATAGCGTCCTTCCAGGTGAGCCATGGGTGGCCGGTCGCCTGCAAGCTACTCAGAATTCTGTGGAATTGTTGGCGCGCAGGCAGCTTGTCATAAGCGCGCAGCTTGCCTGCTTCGGCCTGGGTGATGTAATACGCATACCGCTCGGCAAAGGCTGCGCCATACAGCTCGCTCAGGTCGCTCACCTCAGCTGGGTCAAAGAGATACCAGTCTTCGTCCGCCTGCACCCGACGCATAAATTCATCACTAATAAACACCGCTGTGTCGAGGTAGCGTGTCCGCAAATACGGGTCGCCAGAGTTCGAGCGTAGGTCGATGAATTCTCTAAAATCGATGTGCCAGTTTTCCATATACACGGCGGCTGCACCCATCTTCTTACCCTTGCGTGACACCGCAAACAGCGCTGTATCGATCATCTTAATAAATGGAATTGGCCCCGTGCTTGTTGTGTTAGTTGTCTTGACTGGGCTACCCGCCGCCCGCAGCTTCGTAAAACTGACACCGATACCACCTGTACCTTTAGCAATCCACATCGTATCGCGCACACTCTTGGCAATCGACTCCATATCATCCTGCACTTCCATGACGAAGCAATTGCTCAGCTGCGGGAACAATCCACCAGCATTAACGCGGGTGCTACCACCCGGGCTGTACTCAAGGTTGGCCATGTGCTGGTAAAACTCAATGGCTGCCTCGGTGGGGTGCTCCTCGTTGTAGCTCAGTCCCATGGCAATGCGCATGGTGGTAAACTGCGGCACCTCGAGCGGCTCGCCGTTTTGCTTGCGCAGGGCGTAGCGATTGCGGTTGGTCACCACGCCAAGATATTTGCTGAGTTTATCTTTACTCGGGTCGAGCGCGGCAGCCAGGCGCTCGAGGTCGAAGATCGTCTCATCTTGCATGCGCGGGTCAAGCAAGCCATCGGCCACCGCTTGGCGAATATAGCGCGGGAAGGCCTCCCTATGCCGTTGGCGCAGCTCTTCATCAGTGGTATATACGCCAAGCAAATCACGGTAGATCGTGCCTAGCAGCAAGCGCGCCGCGATCGTGTCGTAGTCTGGGTCGTCCTTGATATTCTGCACTACCGTCTGAATGAGCGTCTCCTCCAGCTGCTTGGTCGTCATCCCATCAAAGAGCGTCAGCTGTAGCTCGCTGGCAATCTGCACGATCTTCTGCAGCGGATCGGCCAGCCCCTGGCTTGCTGCCAGCAATGTGGCATTTATCTTGGTTGTGTCGAATGGCTCGGTCGTGCCATCGCGCTTGGTAATATGAATTGTCATCATCCCTCCCCTTGGGCTCCTTACTATACGGTGCACAAAACCAGCCACCAGGGCACGCCTGGAGCCAAGCTGTATTGTTTGTCTCTCCCGTGTTTATGTGTGCTCGCTATATATGTAGCGTCTGTATCCTACTATAGACGCCAGATGTGGTGCTTGGCAAGGGGTTTTGTGAAAACTACAACCGATTTTGTGAGTGACCTCTGTGGGTGCTGGTGGCACACTATGGCCTTGGGTAAAAAACATCTGGAGGCCAGCACTCGTACATGCGGGTAGAGCTCTATTGCACTATCCGTGCCAGAATATTATATGAAGCAACAGCTACGTCACTCTATCACCAGACCGAAAATGTTCCGGCCAGATTATATTATAGTGATTTTCCGCTCGCTGAGTGGCTGGCCTCCAAATATTTTCTTGTCTGGCGATAGAGCAGCTTGGTGTATAGCAAATAATTTTGATAATGGCTTACCGCCACTAGTGCAAACTATCTCTCGCACTACTCTCTCCGATGGAGTGTGAAAACCGGTCGTAATAACCGGTTTTCAGCCCAGCGCAAGAGGTTTATGTCTAGGAGATATCGACCATTATAGCGATCTATCGAAGGGAGTGTGGGGAGGGTGAGCGTGAGAAAATACAGCGCATTAACTAACGAGTATACGTCACTAAGAGCGCACAGTACGCTCAGACACCTCCCGGCACTCCTGCCGCAATCGCTCCATCGGCGCATAATCATCATGGTAGGGCGGCTGGCTAGCAAAGGGGGCTGGTTGATGAGCGGTATCGCCACCATACGTCGCCACGACATTAGTATATTCCCAGCCATCTGCCCGCTCATAGCGGAAGCTCCCCTGCCCCAACAGAGCGGCATACGGCGCATCCTGGGCAGCAAACAGTGGCTGGCAGGCTGGCTGGCGACTGGCAATCATATTAACCACCACACGGGCGTGCGGGCGAAGATGCCGCTTGAGTGCGGTAGCATACTCGTGTGTTGCCAGTGAAGCAGGGACATCACCGTCGTTATACACATCGACGAGGACGATATCGTACTGCTCGGTGCTGCGCTCAAGGAAGACGCGCGCATCTTGGAAGATCGGTCGCACATTGGCTGGATCGCGATAATAAAAATACTGACGAGCAATCGGCACGAGCCCTGGATCAATTTCTACCACATCAATCTGGCTCTGCGGATAGCGCTGGGCAAGGAGGCGCGGCACCGTGAAGGTCCCACCGCCCAGCACCAAAATGCGCTGGCGCTGCGGGGCTTGCTCCACCGCCTGCATCATCTGGCGCGTGTACCAAAATGGCAGCTGCTGCGGCTGCCCGACCACCACACCAGACTGCACACCGGCCGGGCCACTGGCAATCCCGCGGATAATCGCGCCATCCTGCCGACGCCATTGCTGGAGTGTGTAGTGCGCCGCGGCGGTATCGATCGTCTGCGCGGCCTGGGCTCGCACCACTGGTGCCACGCGATAACCCAGCGCCAAGCCCACGCACAGCACACTCACCACCACGCGCCACTGCCAGTGCTGGCCTGGCACCACCAGCCAACTGGCCAGTACAAGCAGACTAATAAGTACCACCAACACGTCGTGAATCCCCAGCCAACCAAACAGGAAAAACCCCGCCGCAAAGGTACCGACGATCCCACCAATCGAATTCACCGCACTGAGTGACGCCACCGACCGCCCCGTTCGCGCCAGCGTCTCTGTCTGCCGCTCCACCAGATAGGGGCTTAGCGCCCCGAGCACCAGGCTGGTCGGTGCAAATAGTAGGCTTGCCGCCACTGTGGCTTGCAGGCGGATATCGATCGGCAGCTGGGCCACCCACCGCAGTATATCGTGGTATTGGCACAGCATTGTCAGTACCAGCAGCGCTGCACCAAGCAGCAGCCAGGCAATATCGCCATCGCGTGAACGCGTATCGGCCAGCACACCACCCAGCCAGTAGCCCAGGCTCATTGCCGCAATAATGACGCCAATAATACTCGCCCACACATAGGTCGACGCCCCTACCACTGGCGACATCACCCGCGCCGCCACCAGCTCAAACACCATCACACAAAACCCCGCCACAAATGCAATCACCAAGCGCCGATACGGCAGCGGCATTATCAGTCGTTTCAGTTTCATAGGAGTATTGTAGCATGGTTGGTAGGCTATGTTTTTTGATGCTATATCGCTGCTCTTTACATCGCACCTCGATATGATATGATATTGTTATGGAAGCAACAGATTCTATCATCACCGTCAGCCATTTTTCGATGAAATTTGGCAAGACCAGCGTCATCGACGACCTCAGCTTTGAGGTAAAGCGCGGCGAGACGTTTGGGTTTTTGGGGAGTAACGGCTCGGGCAAGACCACCACGATCCGCTCACTCCTCGGTATTTATCAACCAACTGGTGGCAAGCTGCTCATCGATGGCACGCCATACTCTGTCTCGGGCGACGTCAAGCTTGGCTATCTGCCAGAGGAGCGCGGCCTGTACAAGAAGGAGAGCGTCATCGATACGATGGTCTACTTTGGCCAGCTTAAAGGCCTGAGCCGCAGCGAGGCACGCAGCAAGTCACTCGCCTTCCTCGAGCGGGTTGGCCTGGCGGACAAAACCAAGACGCGCCTGGATAAGCTCAGTGGCGGCCAGCAGCAAAAGGTTCAGCTCGGCATCACCATCATCAACGACCCAGAGCTCATCATTCTCGACGAGCCCACCAAGGGCTTCGACCCGGTCAACCGGCGCTTGCTCATGGAAATCATTGAGGAGCACCAAGCCAAGGGCGCTACAGTGGTCATGATCACCCACCAGATGGACGAAGTCGAGCGCCTGTGCGACCGCGTCCTCCTGCTCAAAGATGGCGTGGCTCATGCCTATGGCACAGTAGCCGAGGTGCGCGCGCAGTTTGGCGGCAAGTCGCTCGACGATATCTTCATCCAGGTCTATAGCCAGCCCAGCAAGGAGGACAACTAACATGCATAACTTATCTACCGTCATCCGCTTCGAGATCACCCGTTCGCTCAAGAAGAAGTCGTTTTGGCTTGCGGCAATCAGCTTCCCGCTGGTGTTTGCCGTACTCTTTGGCGTCATCTTCCTCTCCAACAAAGCCTCGGAGGATGCTGCCAAGAACCTCGAGAAACAATCCTTTAGCTTTGCCGTCACAGATGAGTCGAAGCTCGTCAAGCCAGAGCTGCTTGCCGCTACCAAAGCCCAGCCTGTCGCTGCCACGGACAAAGACGCTACCATCAAGCGGGTCCAAGAAGGCAAGCTCGACGCCTACATCTACTACCCCAAAGACATCGCTAAGGAACGGGTGGAAGTCTATGGCAAAGACGTTGGGCTCTTCGACAACGGCCGCTACAGCGGCATTGCCACCAGCCTGCTCTCTAACTCTGTCCAATCAGAGGTCAGCCCAGCGGTACGCATGGTCATCCAAGACAAAATTAACACCAAGAACACCGTCTACAAAAATGGCAAAGAATACAACGCCATCAACGAGATGATCCTACCTGGGCTTTTCTTGGTGCTGTTCTACTTCCTCATTAGCTTCTTTGGCAACCAAATGCTCACCAGCACAACGGAGGAGAAAGAAAACCGCGTCATCGAGATGATCCTCACCACGGTGCACGCTCGCACACTCATCATTGGCAAGATTATTTCGCTCATCGTCCTGGCGTTTATTCAGGGGTTGCTCGTTATTTTGCCGGTGCTTGTCGCCTATCTCTTCTTCAAAGATCAGCTGCAGCTGCCCGATGTCGACCTCTCGCACATTGCAGTCGACCCCGTGCGGATTGGGATAGGCTTCCTTGCCTTTGCTGCGAGCTTCCTCTTCTTCACCGGTATGCTGGTGGCAATCGGTGCTGCTGTGCCCACCGCTAAGGAAGCGGGGAGCTTCTTTGCCACCATCATGATCCTGCTCTTTGCGCCGCTCTATGCCGCCTCGATGCTCGTCTCCACGCCAGACGCGCTAGCAAGCAAGATCATCACCTACTTCCCGCTCACCTCACCCATCCCACTCATGCTGCGCAATGCGATTGGCAACCTCAGTGCCATGGATGCCGCCATTAGCATTAGCATCTTGGCCGTCTGTGCCGCCATCGCCATCATGATGGGCGTGCGCCTCTTCCGCTTTGGTGCGCTGGAGTACAGCCGCAAGCTCAGCCTGCGCGAGATCTTTACCCGCCGGTAGCAGCACAGCGCGCTAGCCCACTATAGCAAGAAGCCAGTGCACTACCTCTGTTTTTGCCTCATAGCCCACCGCTTAGTCGGCGGGTTATGAGTTCAATTTTTACCCCTTGACAAAATCCCCACTAATTTGTAATATAAAAGTACCACACAATAACTTCTAGCAATCACAAGGAGAAAACAATGCCCGGCAGAAGAGCTAATACCGCACCATATGAGGCTAATCCAGCCGACCTTGCAACCGCACTACCTACATCAACCCTCGCCGATACCAAACACACCGGAGGCGACGACAGCCCAACCGCTGTCTTCCTTACCGCCCAGACGACGAGCTACCCATGCGCCTCATCAACCGACCGCTTCGAGACGCCAGCGAGCCCAGAGGCTGCAGATGATGGGTATGATGAATTAGACCCATCAGTCCAGGCAGCAATCAATCAGGAATATATCAACTCTCTCTCTACGAGAGGCGAGGAACTGTCACTGCTCGGGCGGCTTGGGGAACGTGTTGGTGTTGGACTATCTTGTGCTGCTATTGGTATATCTGCCTTGGCAGCGATAAAATTATTTACTGGCTACGGCATTAAATGGGAGCCTGATGAGTCGTCAAATTTTCCAACTCTTACTATCGAGTCACTAGATACTGCAGATGTAGCTGATCCTGCAGATATTACCAACCTCAATAGACAAAGAGGGCAAGAGGCATTTGTCCAGGCATCAAAAGGATTCGCTGTTGGAGTGATAGGCACTGCTCTCACATATACCGCAAGGTGTGCTCGTAAGAAGTCATCCACTTACTTTGAAGAAGCTGAGGCAGTAGAAGCCAAAACAAATGAGGCGTGAGCCACATTCTTTGCCTTTTTAGATATCCTGGTAGCCACTCATACTCCGCATACCGCGCGGAGTATTTTTTGTGCGCTCTACCCCCCTGGCCGCTCTGCATATCGCTCATACACAGCGCGGTTGGCAGCGTTGGTGTTGCGGCGGAGCTCTGGGGTGTTGAGGATGCGGTAGGCATCGTGACGAAGGGCTTGGTGACGCTCAGCATAAGCTTGATCGAAAGTCGGCTCGATGGCAGCCCGTTTCTCAGGCGAGAGAGTGCGAAGATACGAGTCTTTGATCTGCTGGTAGTCGGGCAAGTCGGGGATGCTATAGATCAGCTCGAGCGCGCCATCATTTGCCCCCGCGAAGTTCTCTGCCTTGAGCCGCCCCTCAAAGACTTGGCGTAGCGAGTGCATCTTCTCGGCAGCCGCACCATTGTATTCGCCGCGCAAGATTGCATCATACGTCGCGTCATTAACAAATGGCACCGCACTTGCCACCCCAGAGGCCACCGCCTCGGCCGAGACAGTCGCGCGAGCATCGTAGTTGTACCCCTGACGCACCTGCACCGTGCCGTCGTCTGCCACATATTCGATCTCGCGGCCAGTCTCGCGGATGATCTCGCGCTTTTGGCCAGCCGAGCCAGCGCGGAACTGGTGCTCGATGGCTGCCTCCTTCACATATTCATTATCTGCCCGGAAGGTGTGCTGGTTGCCACTGGCATCGGTGAGGGTGATGGCAGTATCGCCAGTGGCAGCCATAGCTTGCCATTGGTTGCTGTTGAGCTTGAAATGGCGCATCAGCTGGTCTTCGGCCGCGACATGCTCACCAAACTCCTTGCGCAGCCGCGCCGTCTGGCCTGCTACCATCAAGTTTTTATGCCCTACCCCTGTGGCGTAGTCTTGCAGCGTCTGGCCATCGACCATCCGGCGACGCAGCGCAATGCCATCGCCATCGCGCAGCACCACGCCATCGGCATTGGCCACTGCCCCATCGGCGAGGAGCTCACGGTCGATCTTCGCCCGCACTTCGCGCTGGGCCATCGCACTGCGAATCTCCGTTAGCGCACCCACCTCGGCCGCGGCATAGGCACGCCGCCCCAGGCCATGGCTCAGGCCAGCCGGCGTCTCTCCGCCAAGCTTCAGTTCATCATAGAGTGCATCCAGCTTATGGGCAGCGTTCTTGGCTTCATCGGTGGTGAGCTGAGTATTAAGCGCCCGCTGCTTCAGTTCATCATCGTGCAAGAGGCGCGCATTCCAGGCTCGGTCGCGCCGCGCTGCTCCCTCCTTGCCACGCAGGTCGGTGTAGCGGTTGTACTCATCATTGCTGCGCCCCACCGCCGATAAGTCGGCCATTGTTTCAAAGCGTTTGGTGTAGGCATCGGTTCGCTGCTGGATAGCGCGCTTCTTCAGGGCCCGGCGCCGCGCTGCATTGCCTAGCCAGTTGCGCTGCGCGTCACCAGCCAGCACGCGCGATTTGCGCAGGTCTGCCCGCTGCTGCGCCCAAGTCCGCGTCCGGTCGACAATACCACGCCGTGGATCATTCATAATTGCGCCCAGCCGCCCTAGCAGCGAGCCACTCATCCGCACCACAAAGGGCGTTAGCACCAGTGGCACCACCTGCACCGCTAGGCCAAGGATAATCAGGTTAAGATTATTCGCATCCTTGCCATTGGTCAAGATTGCCACCCCCGCCAGGCGCGACCCACCAAACAATATCGACATCAGTGGAAACATCAGCATCATCGTCATAAAGAGATCCTTCCACTTATCAAAATACTTCTCTGTACTAGGCAGCACATGTAACAAGAAGGCAAAGGGCGAAACAATAACAAGAATGGTAATGAGTGCCTGGCGCGCCGCAATAATCACTGCAGCGATGATAACCGCCAGCAGTACACCGACCAGCAGCGGGATGGCCATCGCCAGCGCCCCATCCGTCGCACCCACCAGCGCGCTCACTCCCACCACCGCACCCACCGCGCTAGCGCTGCCCGTCAGCAGAGCACTCATGACATTAGGCCACGTGATTTTGTTAAGCGTGTTATAATCCGCCCCATTGACCGTCGAGGCAATATTGACAAACAGCTGCTGCAGCTGAAAACCCAGTATGTTCGAAATATCAATCGCTGCCGCACACAGCCAAAACGACATATTAACGACGATGATTGACACAACAAGGCGCGGAAACATCTTCTTGATGCCATAATTGCTAATACCAACACTGGTAACTTGCGAATAAATCACGATGAGTGAGACGATGATGAAGGCGATGTTGGCTAAGTCGCGCATGATCGCCCAAAAGCGAAAGAGTGTGCCATCGCTACCAGACTGGAGTGGCTGCACCGCCAAGTACTGCGCCACCTGCTGGTAGAGCTGGTCGGTAATCCACGCCATGAAGTTACTCACCGGGCAGACAATCCAGCCAATGCTTCCCAGCGCTGTGCCACTACAACTGGTCGTGGCATCATCATCTTTATCTGCTTGCTCGGCGGGTTTGTCTTGGGGTTGGTTGTTGTTTTGGTTATTATTTTGGTTGTTTCCCGCTGCTTGGCCGTTTTGGTTATTGCCGTTGTTTTGGGCATTTTGGCCAGCTTGACCGCCGTTATTCTGATTATTTTGGTTGTTCTGGCCACCGTTATTTTGTGGCGCGGCCTCCTGCTGCCCCGAGACAGTGATGGCGATGGCATCATCCATCTTGTTGTACGTATCTGGCTCAACGAAGATATATTCTACATACGTCGCTTCCTTAGCGCGCAGCGGATCACTACCGGCTGGGAATATGATGGTCTGGCGTCGATTCGTCGTCGGCTCATATTCATAGAGGTGCACGCCAGCAGGTAAGCCGCGATCTGCCACCCCTTTGTCGCTCCCTCGGTATGGCTTGAAGGTATTATGACGAAAGACGAGGTTCTCGCCCTGGCGCTGGGCCGTCTCAGCAGCATACACCGGCACAGGGGTAGCGAGCGTGAGCCCTAAGAGTGCCGCCACTAATAGTGCCAGCCACCCCGTATATTGCCGCAGACAACCCCTCGCCCGCGCAACCGCTCGCCACGCTCTGTTCATGTCTTGTTCGACATTAGCATAATATAGCACAGTGGTCAAGTTTTTGCTGTCTGCATGTCAAGCTGTATCTATTGCGCAACCCCTTCTAGCGTTATACAGGCTGCTATTGGCAAATAATCCTACCCCTGTGCAGAGCTAAAAACTATCACTATTTATCTCATCTCTCACGAAGCAGCCCAGCAGCAAAAGCAAACTAACTCAGAAAATATCGACCTTGCAACCCAAATTATGCACCATTATAACAATGTCAATATACAGACCTTCGCCCCTACTCTGTTCGCACCCCACCCCAGTCTTTACAACACCGCCCATATCGTATACACTACAGCGTAGGAATAGTATCATGAAATATAAGCAGTTGATCTTGGGCCTTGGTGCAATGCTGGCGATGTTTGCCGGTAGTATTGCTGCGCCAGTGCAGGTGATGGCGGCAGGTAGTGGCTGCGGGATTATTGACTTCACAGGCGTAAGTTGTTCCCAAGAGGCTAACCCAAAAGATAAGGGAGATGACAACATCTCTAGCCTACTCATTGGCGTTCTCAGAATCATGAATGTCGGCGTTGGCATTGCGGCCGTTGGCGCGCTTATTTACGCTGGTATTCTCTACTCAACTGCTAGCGGTGATGCCAACAAAACAGCCCAAGCCAAGACAGTTATCACTAATGTTGTCATTGGTATTTTGGCATATGCAGTTATGGGTATTGCGCTTAACTTCCTTGTGCCAGGAGGAATTATCCGATGATTCGCCGTCTTGCTGTTTTTGGGCTTGCTGTTGCCACCATACTCTCCTTTGCGTCTGCTACTCCAGCGCACGCTGCTGCACCCTGTTCACCACCCAACTTCCTTGGTATGCCCGCTTGGTACCGTGGTCTCCAAGACTCGAACGATTGCAGTTCGATCCAAACGACCGACATCCAGACGATGATCCTCACAATTGCCCTCAATATCCTCCAGGCTGCAATGGTTATCGTTGCCTATGTTGCCGTTGGGTTTATTATCAAAGGTGGCTATATGTATATGGTGAGCTCGGGCAGCCCTGATGCAATGGCCAAGGCAAAGAACACGATCCGCGATGCACTGATTGGTCTTGTTATTGCGATCTCTGCAGCAGCAATCGTTGACATGGTAGCGGGGGTTATCTAATATGTGGCGTATATTCTCAACCCTCAAAGGTGTTAGTGCACAAGATATCAAGTACCAAAGCTCCGCAGATAACTCAAGTATTCTCCAAAATGTCCTTAACACCGCTTATATTTGGGCTGGTGTCGTTGCTGTCATTGTTATCGTTGTGGCAGGCTTCATGTATACTGTGTCACAAGATGATCCAAGCCAGGTGAGCCGCGCTAAGAACACCTTGCTTGGTGCCATTGTTGGCCTCGCTGTTGTTCTTCTCGCTTTTGTCATCACCAATACTGTTCTAAATGGAGTCTTTTGATGAAGCTATCTCTACAGCGCACACTCTGTCTTATTGGTACAGCCCTGCTGCTCGGTACCGCTCTTGTTTATTCACCTCCAGCCTTCGCACGTGTCGACCTCACTGGAGAGCTCAAGACGAACGATGCTTGCGACAAAGCTACCGACGGTGACGGTAACGATGGCTGTCATGCCGTTACCTCAAGTTCGCAAGGCGGTGCCCTCACCCCAATGGTAATCGTCACACGTGGCATCAATATTGCTCTCGTTGTCCTTGGTGGCGTCTCCGCCCTTATGATTGTCTATGCAGGTTTTCGCTTTACATTAGCTAATGGCGATCCACAAGCAGTCAAGGCTGCTCGCAATACCATCCTCTATGCGGTGGCAGGTCTTGTCATTGCTATACTTTCCTATGGTATAGTGAGTTGGATTACTGATAGAATATCGATAACATAAGGGAGATATAATATAATGAACACCTTTACAAAATTAGTTCTCAGCGCAAGTATCTGTTCGGCTGTTGTAGCTGGTGTTATTGCCCCACCTATCAGCGCTGCAGCACCATCACCCACCAACACCTTTGCTGCAAGTACCACAGCAAAGGAGAAGGTTAAGGAAGGCATCAAGGGCGCTGGTGGAGATAGCAACCAAATAACCATCGGCTCAGCTATCAAAAGCATCATCGACATCATGCTCTTCGCCCTCGGTGCTATCTCCGTCATCATGATTGTCGTCGGTGGTATCCGCTATACCACATCGAATGGCGACTCAAATGGCATCCAAGGTGCCAAAAACACCATCCTCTATGCTATTGTTGGCCTCGTCGTGGCTATTCTTGCCTATGCCATGGTCAATTTCGTCGTTGATAACCTCGTGAGTGGTGGCAGCCAATCTACTCCAACCGCCCAATATAATTACGTTTAGTCATTACTACTGCCCACTCCGCTTGCATTCAGCAATAAAATAGGCTCTTTTTCGGGAATTTTCTCCGTTAGCTCTTAACATTTTGGCAAATTTTTGGTATATATAGATAGTACAGGTAGTACAAGATGGTACTAATGCCAATAGAAAGGACATGACAATGAAAATCAATATCAAAAAAGCTATGCTTACACTCCTCGCTGTGCCAGTGCTGGCTGCAGGTGTTGCTGGGCTGGTAGCACCACACGTAGGGGCAGCAGCTGCATCCGACAACGGCCTTGGCCTCAAGAAAGGGGTTACCTCTGCTAAAGGGAGTGACCAAGTAAGTTGTCTCTTCGGTAGCGAAAAAGAAGGTTGTACTGATGGTACTGGTATTTTCCAAACAATCGTCAACGTGATTCTCTTCATCGTTGGTGCGGTCGCCGTTATCATGATTGTGATCGGCGGTGTGCGCTACACCGTGTCAAACGGTGACTCCAATGCCGTCACTGGCGCTAAGAACACCATTATGTACGCCATCGTTGGTCTTGTCGTTGCGATTATCGCCTACGCACTTGTCAACTTCGTCGTCGTCAATATCGGTGCCAACCAAGGGCAATAATACAACCACCTTTCTTCATTGGCTCTCTTATGCCACCCCTCTCGCAGGGTGGCATCTTTTGTTGAGAATATATTCGACGACATTTACGCAAGAAAGTCTGTCTATTGCTGATGGCGTCTGATACTGACTGTTTTTGCGTAGCACTAGCCATGCTATTCCATTTCACCCTGGCTGGGGAATCATCATCACACTGCGCTCATTATACTTTACACTCTAGAAACCTCATAATAAGCCATCGCACCATTCAGGAGGTGTTTTGGGAAGTTTCTAGTATTCTTTAGCTTCTTCAACTATATACCCTAACAGAGCCGTTTTACAAAATCATTACACCCCACTACTTTCGCCACCTCTTGTATGAGCTACAACCCCCTGATTAAGATCGGTAATCTCAACAGCTCTCAACCCTTCTCCTCACTACCATTTCTCCTACAGTTATTGCAAAAACTTTCTCTAGAACACCAGTCTCTCAGTGCTAATACTAAATGATAACCTTCTGCTGCCAATATTCACGCTCTGCTAAATGAAATAGGGAACATATACCTAGATACCATAAGAGATCTCAAGGCTCGCATTACCCACTTCTCACACCACAAAACAACCCCGCACCAGCGGGGTCATCATTTTAAAGCTCGTTTTCCCTTCTCTACAGGATCGGGATTTTCTTGGCCTGCTCTTGCTTAACCTTCTCAAAGGTAATGGTCAGCACACCATCCTTTAGCACAGCGGTCGTCTCGTCTTCGCGTACCGTTACGGGCAGCTCCAGCGTACGGCTAAATTCACCCCAGTAGCACTCTTGGTTGTGCCATTTGGTGGCCACGGTGTCGTCGCCACTACTCAGGGTGCCAACGATAGTCAAGAGCCCGTCATTAATCTTCACATCCAATTCCTCGCGGTTCACTCCAGCGGTGCGAGCCTTCACCACGAGCTGTGTTTCGGTCTCGTACACGTCCACTGCCAATTGGCCAGTGTAGTCTTCCTCGCTCTGGGCAGGCTCTTCGCCCCATGGCGAAGTTTGGCTCTGCTGGTTCTGGGCAGGCATTGGGTTTGCTTGGGCGTGATTCATCGGCTGGTGAGTTGGCGCAGCTGGTGCGAGTGAGTCATCACCCTCCAAAAACGCTGCCGCAAGTTCATCACCGATCAAAAGATCATCATCTTGACTCCGGGCCATAGTTTCCTCCACATACTTTCTTTTGCTAATTCACAATTACCATTTCGACAACAGTCTGGATTTATTATAGCTAATCGATGGCGTATAATCAACCGGAGAGGCCTCATGAGTGTAAAAATCACAATACCGACCTACCTTGCCAACCTCCTTGCCCCGCATGCCTGTTGTGGTTGCAACATCACCGGGACACTGCTCTGTGATAATTGTAAAAACAACATCATTCGCGATCCGCTCTACCGCTGCCTCGAGTGCGGCCAGCCTACTCTATCTGGCCAGTGCCAAACCTGCTCCCTACCCTATGTGGCCGCGTGGTGTGCCCTGCAGCGTGAGGGTGCGCTGGAGCAGCTGATAAACCGCTACAAGTTTGAGCGCGCTCAGGCGGCTCAGCACACCCTCGCAGACTTGCTTGACGCCGTTACGCCGCTGCTGCCGGCGGATACCATCATTGTGCCCATCCCAACCATTCCAGCTCATCAGCGCCAGCGTGGGTATGACCACTGTCGGTTGCTGGCCCAAGCCTTTGCCCGGCTGCGCGGCCTGCTCTGCCAGCCAGTCCTCACACGCGCTCAGCACAGTGTACAGCTAGGGAGTAGCCGTACTCAGCGCCAGCGGCAAGCCCGCCAGGCATTTACCTGCTCGCGTACATTGCCATCAGAGGTCACTTATTGCCTTATCGATGATATTTCTACAACAGGTGCGACGATCCGCTATGCTTCGCGCTGCCTCCACACCGCTGGTGCCCGGCAGGTTATTGCTGTGGTGGTGGCTCATCAGCCGTTTGGATAACAGGCTATTTTGGCAGTAGCCTCTCTGTAGTATATATCGATTAATAACCCTCATCTTTTGTCCTGCTCCATCTCATGCTATAATAAGCAAGACTGGAGAGATGACCGAGTGGTTGAAGGTACCGGTCTTGAAAACCGGCGTAGGCATCCCCTACCGTGGGTTCGAATCCCACTCTCTCCGCCATCTCATGCTTACTCGAACCCTCGGTAGCAGGCGTGTTGCTGAGGGTATTTTATATTTCATCAAGCCGCTACACAGTCCAGACTTCAAAGGTTCACTCTTCATCTTTCTTTATCTTATTTTTCTGTCATTCTTATCCGATGGAGTATGTCTTGAGTTCTACTCTATGCTATACTAAACATATGCAGCCATCGCAATTCGATCAGCCCTCCGCTCCAGATGCCGCCGACCCGTCGCGCACCGCTCGTGCCGATGCGCAAGCCGCTGACGAGCCTAACCCACCGCTCGAGATTCGCCGTGGGCCAAGTGAGACCAATAGCAATTCGTCGCAGGTTTCGCCCTTCCCCGACCCCACCGAGCCGCTCCTCATCTGGCAAGAGCGTGAAGTAAATGACACCACTCGCCCCCGTGGCTGGTATGTGATCTTTGGTGTGGTTGTGGTGGTACTCTTCGCGATTTCAATCTTTTTGTTTAAGTCGTACACCTTCGCGCTGCTTATCCCCATCATGGCTGTGGCGTTGATCGTCTCGCTGCAGCGGCCGGCTGCCTTGGTAAACTACAGCGCCAGCCACGCTGAGGTGGTGATAGGCCAGCGCACCTATTCGTACGACACCTTCCGCTCCTTTAGCGTTACTGCCAAGCCCACGCAAAATTGGATCACGCTCATCCCACGCAAACGCTTCGCTATGCCCATCGTCATGTACTTCCCCGAGGATGTAGGCGAGCAGCTGGTTGATCTCATCGCCTCTCACCTACCAATGAGCGAGCGCAAGCCCGACTTGCTCGAGCGACTGATCATTTATTTGCGACTGCAGTAGTAGTTTTGGCTGCGGTATCTTGCCCTCGGCACACCTCTGTGCTACAATAATAAGCGATCTGGTATCATCCAGTGCACCTTATAGTTTGGTCTGGGCAACATTTGT
Source organism: uncultured Candidatus Saccharibacteria bacterium (assembly GCA_937990725.1). Classification (GTDB taxonomy): domain Bacteria; phylum Patescibacteriota; class Saccharimonadia; order Saccharimonadales; family Saccharimonadaceae; genus Saccharimonas. The sequence continues at coordinate 137,172 of CALKQS010000009.1, forward strand.
TTCCCAGGTATGCACTCGTAGCTCAGCTGGATAGAGCGTTGGCTTGCGGAGCCAAAGGTCGTGCGTTCGAATCGCGCCGAGTGTACCATAGAGAATACTAACTCAGTATGTTGTTGCATGCTGAGTTTTTTTATTCACAAGAATAGAATACATATTTGGCAAATACCTAGAGATACTAGACCCACGTCTCGTTTTAATTCTTGCCCTTGCAGTATTACGGATCCGCCATGCCTATGGCTCAAATCTCAGCCATTCTCATATCGCTTCTCTCGCATTTGCTTCTGTAGAATAACTAGAGACACCTCCTCATAGCATGATTTATAGCAGCCATGGGTATAAAATATTGCCTACGATAGAGCGCGCCAGCAGCTCGAAGTGCACTCTTTTTTACACCAAAAAGCCGAGCATTTCTGCTCGGCTTTTTGTGTACGCTACCAGACTTGGCTGATGGGGAGGAACCTAGTCTATGCGGCGCTTTTCGAGTTTGAGTGAGCCAATTGCGGCGCTGTCGGCAGCACTTGGTGTAACGCCTGTGAGGCGAAGCTTCTTGAGGCTGCCAAATGTTGCCAGTTGGCTACCGTTGGCTAGTGTGGTCTTGCGGCTGTAGTCGTAGAGCGAGAGCGACTCTAGGCTGCCCTTGCTGGCTGCGACGTCGGCAATGTCTAGCACGAAGCCATCTTTGCCCGAGAGAGCAACTCGCTTGAGCTGTGCAAGCTTAGCAAGCGGCTTGGTTGAGGCAATTGGGTTGCCCGAGACCATCACAAGCTTGAGGTTTGCCAGGCCAACGATTGGGTCGAGCGACTCAATCTGGTTGGAATGAGCGGTCAGCGACGTAAGCTTCGTTAGCTTGGCAAGCGGCGCGAGGCTCTTCACCTTGTTGCCGTCGATTGCCAGCCAGTCGAGGTTCGTTGCTGCCTCGAGGCCGGTGAGGTCGGCAACCTTGCGGTCATCCGCTGCGTCACCCGGCAGGATGAGCGACAGGCCAGTCAGCTTTTGCATCTCGCCTGCTGTCACGTCTTGTGCAGCGCTGCGACGGGCGCCAAGGGTCTCAGACAGGCGCTTGTTGATTGCCGCCTTAAGATGGGCATCTGGGACCGCCACAGCGCTGTTGTCGCTCTTAGTGTCGGCCTCAGCAGTTTGGGCTGCATGAGCAGTGTCAGCTTTACTGGCGCTGCCCATGCCCGGCGCTTTTGGGTTTGCTTGCCCGTTGGTCGTTGCCCCGTTGGCGTTATTTTGCTGTGGAGTGCTGCTACTCTTGCTGCTAATGTTTGGCTCACCGCCAGTCATGTTGGCGTTGACCAATGCACCACGGTTCACCTTGGTGCCGGCCTTCACGGTTGCCCCACTTGGGTCGATAGCCTTCGCAACGTCGGCAGGTAGCTCCTTACCACTGTTGGCAGCTGGGCTACCAGCCTTGATGGTGTAGTTACTCTTGTTGTAGTCGTTGTTGTTCGCAGCTTCGCTGGTGAAGAATGGGTTGGCGCTGCGTGAGCCAGTTTGGTCGAGCGAGTTGCGCTCGAGGCCATCGATCGCCTTGCTGACTCGGCCGTCCTTGGCAATGTCGGATGTCTTGCTAAAGAGGACGTCGATCGGTGCGTCGGTCTGTGCTAAGTCCCAGGTAAAGACCGTCTTATCGACATTGGTATCGTTGCGGTAGTAGACGTTGTAGTCTAGGCCAGCAAACATCTCGTTTGTACCAACCTTTGGCCCGCCAATGTTAGCACCACCCTTGGTACGGACACCGTATGCCCAGTATGGGCTGTCGCCATCCTTAGCAGTTGCGGCACGCGATGAGATGATGTTGTTGTACATCTCTGTGCCTGTTGTGTCCCAGCTCAGGCCCTTGGCTTGCGACCAGCTCTCTGGTGCAGTACAGGTGCTACCTTGGTAGGCATTACAACCCCTGCTGCGGGTGTCCTCGCGGACGCGGATTGGGTAGGCGGTGCGTGAGATAGAGTTGTTGTAGATCTTCGTCTTGCTACTACCCGACACTAAGATACCAGAGCCCGAGCCCTCGATGATGTTCGAGGCGATGATACCAGTGTGTGACACCTCATAGAAGATCGCCATCTGTACGTTGGTAAAGTAGTTGTTGACAATGTTAGTGTTGATACATCCTTCGTCACACCAGAAGCCTGGCAGCTGGTGGCGCTTGGCCACAGCGATGTCGGAGTTGGTTGAGCCAGACTTCGAGTAATCCACCACATTGTTGCGGAAGGTGAAGTTCTCGGCGTGAGTCACCTTCACATCGGCCATACCACACCACGACGTACAGTAGCTACCATTGGTTTCGAAGCCAGCGGCGTTGTTGTTGCTAAAGGTATTGTTTTCAAATACGGCATTCTCAATCCGGTTTGCGCCAGCACCATTACCCCCGTTGTCGAGGAATTGGCTGTTCTTCACCACACTGCCCGATGCTTTGTCGAGGAATAGCCCCGAGTTCGAGTTCTGCGCCACGATCACATCTTGCACCAGCGAGTTCTTCCCGTTGATGGAGATGGCGATTGGCCCAGCCTTGTCATCCAGCTGTGGGTCTTTAAAGCCCCAGGTTTGGTTTGGTGCATATTGCGAAATGTTAATACCCTGCAGCTTGAAGTTCTCGCCTGTTGTGGTAAAGGCGCGAGTGCGCTGCGAGATCTCCGTTGTCCCAGCCGTAGGGTCTGAGCCTAGGTAGTAACTCACTGTGTCTTGCCGGCCTGGGTTGAAGTGCCCACCACTACGCGTCGTCTGCGTAGCATCCTCTACGTAGAATTTGCCTGGGCCAACTTCAGCCTTGCTCCCGACCTGCGTCAGTGGCTTGTCGTTAATAAAGACCTGCTCTGGGTAGGCAGCCATACCTTCGACTTCTGGCTTGATGTTGGTTGTACAGACATGGCAGAAGTTCTGGAAGTTGCCAGTGGCCTTCCACATATTGCCTTCGCGCGACCAGTTGGTCACAACGTCGCTACCCTTCAGCCACACCTCAGCGTTGGGTGCTGCCTGCATGGTGACATTCTTCTTTGTCACAAAAAAGTGTGGCTCGCGGTAGATACCACTCTTTGCCACCACTGTTCCACCGTCGCTAATCTTCGTGACGGCGCGGCCAAAGCTCTTGTACGGTGCTGACTCGCTTCCGTTACCCTTGTTGTCATCCCCGTTGGGCGACACCCAGGCTACGTTGGCATTCGGCACAGCGTAATTTGCCTTGATATAATTATAGTTTTTATTCAGACCGGCTGCGTTCACCGAATTGAGGCCATAAAAAAGCCCGCCTATAGCGAGCCCACTCACAGCCACAACCGATGCGATGCGCATGACGATCCCACGTTTTTGACGTCTAATCTTCACTGCTCTTTCCTCCCCTTGTCGGTTGGCGTTAGATTTACGTTACAAAGACTATTCTATCATAATGGCCGCACTGGTCAATTAACCATAACCCGCATAACTGCGCAATCCTGTGGTGTACACCTCGCGCAACTCTCATACTTCGCCTCTCTTGCCAGTTGTACGCTTGTACCGTACATATATAGATCATACCCCAGATAGAGCTCTTGACATATTCGATACTTCGCATGTATTGAATATATCACTTATTCCACCAAGATCCACACAAATAAAAATATCATTGTAATATCTACAATGATTCGTTCATCTAGCCTTTGTGCTGGTTATATGCTAAAACTATAGATTGCTAAGCAACCTCAGCATTCGTCTCATTTAGCTTGTCATTATTGAGTTATATACGCCACTCGGTTGTTTTCGTCATACACACCGAGCTGATAGCTAATAGCTCTAACAATCCTGGCGGAGGAGGGGAGATTCGAACTCCCGCTGCAGGTCTCCCCACACTAACGATTTAGCAAACCGTCCCCTTCAGCCACTTGGGTACTCCTCCAGCGTGTCGGATTGTGCACCAACGTGCACTGGCTATTGTAGCATAGGTCAGGCAATTGCGCTAGACGTTTGTGAGGTATAATTTTGTCCCTACTTCGCCGCAGTGTCGTGAGCCATATATTTCCTGCACTCCCCTTCCCTTTATCAAGCAATATAAATAAGGAGGCGGTGGGCGTCTCACTACCATACCAATTCCCCATGTTGAGCTTCAAGATACCGTCATAACAGCAGGTTTTCAAGACGCTACTGGCAAAAGAGATGAAGGAAGCGAGTCACCATAGCACCACAAGCCGAGAAATTTCGCCGCTTTCCTCTCGACAAAAAAAACGCCATATCGTATAATTACAAGATAAAAGGAGCTAAGTTTATTATGCTAAAAAAATGTCTACTATCTATCAGTGCTCTTGCCCTCATCGGGGGTGGGATAATTGCTGCTGCACCGCCCAGCGCTGCAATCGGTGGTGTGTCAGACGGTGCCAGCCGCTCACGGGGCAAAGACCAGCCAGCCGATCTCTTTGGTGACGCCGGTATCTTCACACGAGTAAGCAACATCATGCTGTTTCTCGTTGGTGCTATCGCGGTCATTATGATCATCTTCGGTGGTATTCGTTATGTTGTCTCTGGTGGTAATTCATCACAGGTGCAGGGCGCGAAGAATACTATCATGTACGCTCTGGTCGGTGTTGTGGTGGCGCTACTCGCCTATGCGGCGGTGAACTTTGTCATCAACACCATCATCCCCGGTGGCAACATCAACACCACGACCAACAGCAGCAACACTGGTGCTTCAACCACCTAGCCAGTAATACTTGGCTCTCTTCTCACACAAACATATGCGCACACCATCGCGGTGTGCGCTTTTTGTTACTCTTGCTCGAGTTTGCAAAAAACAGAAAGAGAGTAAGCACGGCGTACAAAAGTAATCACATGTTTTTCGTAATAAAAAATCTACAAGCATCATCAGCCTGCAGATTAACAGTATCAGAAACATGGCGGAGAGAGAGGGATTCGAACCCTCGAAGCCTTGCGGCTTACCGCTTTTC
>CALKQS010000010.1 GCA_937990725.1 uncultured Candidatus Saccharibacteria bacterium
TGTCGACGCTCGCGCGTGATGGTAGGTGCCACAAAACACCGTCTACGTCACTGCTGGATCTGGCTTCGCCTGCGCCGTATATCATAGTGAGGGATTCGACGTAACTTGAATATATCGAGCGCATTTCTGACTGAGTGTTAGGATCTGCATCTTTAGGAAGCTGAGAAGTTAATTTGAACCGGATTCCCGATATGTAAACTCTGTTCTCTTGGTCAATTCTTATTGCCCCGTCTTCTTCTCCATTGCTGACGGGGGTAACGAAAAATCTTCCATCGTCAGGAGCGGGTGTCCAGCCGAACTGGTCTCGCAGCGAAAAAGCCTCTTCGACGGTCATGGGCCATCGATGCTCGGCAATCGCTCGAATAATATCAATTGCCTGGTCGACTGGGTAAGCACGAAAATCTGGTGTATAGTCGCTCATAGAATGCCCCTTTCTCTAGCTTGCAATTCTTTTTATATTGTAGCAAGTATGCAAACTAGCCAACAACTGGGCGTAGGTATAGTTATATCACCCTACCTGCCGACGCGGTACAATCCGCTTCGTCACCGCATCGACAAAAAGCCGATAGGCCAGGCGATTTTCCTTGGCATACGTGATGAGAATACCAAGGACGCGCTGGCAGTGCGGGCAGTGCAGCTCATCACCAGTTGGGATTATATCGATAAAACGGTCGACATACATGCGCCGCAGCGAACCTGGGCCATCCTTTTGGTAAAACGTCACGTGCTTAGTGCAGCCTTCGCAGCACACATCAAGCACCCGCGACGACCCACCGCGCCGCGCTTGGTATGCATCTTGAATGAATTGATACGTCATATTATCTCCTCTGTCATAGTGGCAGTATTTCTGCTTTGTTATCTGCGCTCATTGCTCTCATCTAGTGCTTCATTGTCCGCATCGCATGCCGCAGCTGCGTAACGGCCCGCTGAGCCCGCTCTGCAGTCCAGTAGCGATCGGGAGTGATAGTGCTATCACCAGTTGACTCTTCTTTGTAGCGCCACACAATTGACCCGCGCTTTACGATCGTCACATCAGGCACAAAAATCCGCGGTTGGCCGCTCTCATCCTTACTGAGGTAAGGCGCAAGACGCGCCACCAGCTTTTGGTATGTCTCGTTCTTGCTAGCGCGTGCCTGACGAATGTTGAGATAGTGGACCATATCAACACCCTCAGCACGAGCGGCTTGGTCGACATACTCACTCAACCGCTGACACCACGGGCACTGCGGGTAGCCGAGAAACACCACGCCTGTGCCATGCTCTAGTACATCCAGCACAGCAACATCACGTGCATAGACAAAGCGGTTATCCGCCGCAACCCGTGGATACTCTGCCTGAAACCTTGCAGCGTCTGTCTGCCTTGTAGGCTGGGGGCGATGCTGCTGAAGATACCACGCCGCGCCAACCAGGCTGATAGTTATAACAATAACCACCCCTGTTATTATCGCCTGCGTGCTTCTGCGCATCTCCCTCCTCTTTTCGTTATCTCGTTATTCCCATCGGAACAACTTTATCGCCGCTACGTACACCACCAGCATCCATAGGCTAATGGCGCCGGCGTATGGCAGTACCTCTGCCAGGCTGGCGTGCTCGGCCATGATCAGGCGCAGGCCATCAGTCACAGGCGTCATGGGGATAAACTGGCTGAGCGTGCGCAGCCACTCCGGGAACATATAGGACGGGAAGAAGGTGCCAGAAAGGAACATCATCGGGAAGGCTACCATGTTGCCCAGCGGTGCCGACTGGTTCTCGTTCTTAGCCCAGCCGCCAATCAGCAGGCCAAAGCCCACCATCAGCAGCGCTGCCAGGGTAATAAACGGCACAGCCAGCAGCCAGTCACCACGCATGTTGAAGTGGAAGACACTCATCCCCACCACTAGCATCGTAGCAGCACTCAGCAGCGACACAATCGTGTAGTGGATGCCCATTGCCAAAATCAGCTGCCCAGCCGTAAAGGGCGATGCCCGCAGGCGCCGGTAGGAACCCTTTTGCTTCTCCGTCGGCATTTGGTTGGCCAGGCCAAAGATCCCCATGCTCAGCAAACTAAAGGCCAGTAGGCCGGTAAAGGTATAGTCAAAGGTCTTGAGCTGCTCATCGCCCACCGCGTGGCCCGCGACCTTCAGTGGTGGCTCGGGCTGGCCCATACCCTTGTTAATGCCATCAACAATCTGCCCCATAATAGCCGTTAGCGTATTGCCAGACTGCTCCGAGCCCTTGGCGTAGAGCACACGCAAGGTGCCGCTTGGGCGCGCTTGGGCTTGGCCAGCGGCGCTTAGCTGCCTGGGCTGTTGGGCATTCGGTTGCTGGGCTTCACTATGCACCGCCTGGCTGCTGCCCTGGCCAGGAGTGCCCGCTTGGGCTGGCTTCACTTCGCCAAAGTCAGCTGGCAGCTCGATGATGCCATTGAGCTCCGAGCGCTTTAGCTTCTCGCGCGCTTCCTGCATATTCTTGACGTCCTTCACCTTCAGCACCGTGTCGTTGTTTGCCTTGGCCCGCTCCACAAATTGCTTGGCAAATTCGCTCTGTGAGTGGTTAATAATCGCCACATCAAAGCTGGTGGTTTCGTTATTAAAAACCGCACCAAACACTAGCAAAAAGATGAGCGGGAACAAAAAGGTAAAAAACAGTGACGTACCATCGCGCAGAAAGCGCTTTTGTAGGGCACGCACCTGCCCATATACTCCAATCCAATATGTCTTGACTCGCATCATCTACTCCCGAATGGCCTTGCCGGTTAAGTCAATAAATACATCCTCGAGGTTGGCGGGCTCGACCGTTTGTTGCTTGGTAAAGCCACGGGCCAGCAGCTGCTCGATAAGATGCTGCGGCGTATCGATGGTGATGATTTTGCCCGCATCCATAATCGCCAGGCGGTCGCACAGCAGCTCGGCCTCGTCCATGTAGTGGGTAGTCAGCACAATGGTAATGCCTTCATCGCGGATGGTTTTGATCAACTCCCACAGGTTGCGCCGCGCTTGCGGGTCTAGGCCCGTGGTCGGCTCATCCAAAAAGAGTACCTTGGGCTGATTCACCAGCGTGGCGGCAATCGCAAAGCGCTGCTTTTGCCCACCGCTCAGCTGCTCGACATAGCTGCCGGCCTTGGCACTGAGCTGTACCTTCGCGAGCAAAGCATCAGCATCAACCCGCCGGCCGTAGAGGCTGGCAAACATACGTAGCTGCTCGCGCAGAGTCAGCTTATCGTAAAAGGTGGTCGACTGCAGCTGGATGCCGATGATCTGCTTAATCTGCTTGGGCTGCTTAGCCACATCAATGCCGTCAATGGTGGCCCGGCCAGCGTCAATCGGCCGCAGCGCCTCCAGCATCTCCAGCGTTGTGGTCTTACCAGCGCCGTTGGGCCCCAGCAAGCCAAAAATCTCGCCCGTCTTAACTGTGAAGGATATCCCATCCACCACTGGCGTGCCGGCATAGGCTTTAGTCAAGCCATCCACCGTTATGATTGGTTTGGTTTGAGTCATAAAACTCCTTTCTTATGCTACGAGCCCCACGCCCAAACGGGCCTCTGCTTGAATCACTCCCAGAGCACTGTATTTGTTATAAGCCAACCAACCATCCGTTGGGCTGGATTATAGCATAGAGAAGAGGAAAGCGAAAGATGAACAATATATAACCTTGACAGTAGCGCAACCACCTTCTACGATAGATTATAACGTTATCTCACATTATCAAAGGAAACCACTATGGCACTTGTACCACATAGATATACCCATTTCGACAGCGATCTCGAAGATTACACGACAGATACTAACTACTATTGGGCGAGTTGCACTCAGGAAGATGTTGCTAAATTTGGCCCAGATGCTGTCGCAAGCTATATTGTTAATGGGAAGGTTTCGCCAGAGGCTACGAAATTATTCAAGCATGACGCTGCTGGTGAGATAACACTCGGATCAATAGCACTCAGTATGTGTGTCGCAGGTGGCCTTGCCTACAGTAGTGTAAGCAGTATAGAGGCAGGAGCTCCTACTATTTTTGCGGCTAGTCTACTCAGCACAATCCCTGGGGGCTTCGGTGGTTTCTTTGCAGGAATCGCACGAGATACATCCAAAGGATATGACCCTATTATTCGTATGCAAGCTCGCCATCAAACCCACCAGCTCAAGAAGTTGATTGGAACAAATCACGAAGCCGTTACCAGCACATATTATGAAATATATAGATATATCGATAAGCAGAACCAAGCAACAACCCCTCCATATCGACTCTCTAGAGATGAAAGGGAGCGAGCTATTGCTACAATTCTTGACTACCTTATGGATAATGATCGCGATATTACTCTTGCCTACCAAAAGAATCAAACATCCCCAGAGAATAGAAGGCTATCATACCCTCTTGCGAAATCACTCGAGGAAAGACTAGGAAAAGCGATTGGCCTCCCCCTTGCTGCAATCTACGCTGAACAACGATTTCGTACTGAAAAACAAATAGAAGACGAAGCGACAGCAGAAGCAGCAGCAAGGGCACAAGAAACAGCACAACAAGAAGCTGATAAGGCCTATGCGGAACTCAAGGATGAGGAAGTCTCTCGATTGCTCGGGTATCGTAATGCGCAAGAACTTACTGATTTATCCGAGTTATAAGTAGTGTGCAAATAAACAGCATATCATTGATAGCCCTAAGCACTTCTACTGCCATCCAAACAGCAACTACCCAACAAGCATCTCATCACCATGCGGTGTATACTATACATATGAGACGATTATTCCCTCTCAGCCACCGAGCAAAAATCATCATCATTTGCCTTGCCCTCCTTCTCGTTATTGGCGGTATTGTTGGCACAGCGATTGGCTGGCGCAAGATTCTTTACAAACTCCAAGGTACGTCGCACGTGGCCACGCTCGATCGTTCGCCAGGGCTAGCTCAGTTTCCTGAGATCAACACGCAAGCCCTCAGTCCTACTCGCCGCAAGGTCATCCAGCTTACCCAGGCAGAGTTTGCCGCCCAGCCCGCTGGTACGAAATATAGCCAAGGAGCGCACGAGGCATGGTGTGCCGACTTCGTCAGCTGGACGATGCAGCAAGCTGGTGCGCCGCTCAAGAACCCTCACACTGGTAGCTGGCGCATTCCAGGTACCTTTACGCTACGTGAGTATTACGAGTCAGCAGGCCGCTTCAAGCCAGCCGATAGCGGCTACCAGCCCCGCCCTGGCGACGTAGCAATCTACCGCGCTTCGCCCGTCTTTGGTGACCATACACACATTATCCTGCGCAATGATGACGGCATGCTTACCACTGTTGGTGGCAACGAGAATAACAAGATACGTGTCTTTGCGAACCAACAGCGCAACTATACTGGCCTACTTGGCTATGGCGTCACTGAGTAACCATCAATGGGATAAACACAGAAGTTTACAGCGCTCAGTGGTATAATAGAGACACTGATGAAACATCACCTTGCTTCGCTATGCCATGCCTCGCTTACCGCCCTGAGTGGCATTGGCCAAGTGCTACGCCGGCCACGCTATGCGGCGAGTGCGCTAGTTGGTGCACTTGGCTTTGCCTGGTTGATTTTTCTCTTGACTAATGGTGGGTTCTATGGTGCGCTGCTGGTATCTCGCTTGCCACCTATTGACAAGCTTGGCGTGATTGGGACAATGTTTGCCGAGATTGCTCGCCAGGCTGCAACGTCGCTGACGGGTGCACTACTTGTGCTTGTCTCGATATTGCAAGGTGCATCGCTCGCGCTTATTATCTTCACTGCTCAGCACAACAAGCGCAACCAGCAAACCACGCAGCAGCTCGGTCTCAGCGGCATTGCCTCTGTCGCTGCGGCAATTGGCCTGGGTTGCGTGCCCTGTGGCACATCACTCATTCTCCCCATTGTAGCAGTGTTTTTCTCGGGAGCAGCCGCTGCTTCAGCCGCGACGGTTGCCAGCACCATTGTGCTTGTCATTGCCCTTGGGTTAAGCCTCTTTTCGCTCTATCGATCAGGCCAGATTGCCGCCATCTACATAACATTAGCTCAGCAGGAGGAGTATCATGCAGTCACAACAAACAGGGGTTAGCTTGATCCATATCATGCTTGGGATTGTCGTTGTCACAATCATCAGCCTCTTCGCCTACAATCTCATCAACCGCCCACCCAACAAGCACATTGGCAAAGGTGAACCCTGGCAAAGCACCATGTCGCAAGGCAGCCACAATGCGCCCAATGTCTTCGTCGACTACACCGACTACTTCTGTTCATTCTGCGCCCAGGTCGAGGCCGCCACGAACACGACAGACTTCCAGCAGCAGTACATCAAGTCGGGCAAGCTACGCTACGAACACCGGATTGTTGCCGTTCTCAAAGATATCGTACCCAACACCGAGCGTGGTGCCGAGGCAGCATTTTGCGCGGCCGACCAGCATAAATATTGGGAATACACGCATCACATTGTGCCCCGCATCAAAGCTGACTACTTCGACAAAGGCATTGGCGTCAAAGGCGTTGCTGTGCCCAAAGAAATTCCGCTCCTCCCTGTCAGCTATTTCGAAACATCGGCCGAAGCTATTGGCCTCAACGTCGAGACCTTCCGCGACTGCGTGACAAACGAGAAACACAAAGACGACATTGCCACAAACACCAGCCGCGCTCTCAAACTCGGCGTCACTGGCCTCCCCTACATGATCGTCAACGACTACACCACCAGCGGCTTTGGTGGCGGCGAGCACGGACTGAAGACATTGCTTAAAGCAGGTGGGGTGCAATAACCCCTACCGCCGGCGTAAGAAATAATACCCGGTTGCCATGGCAGCTATCACACTCACGGTGGTAATCTTCCAAAACATCGTCAGGTCATCCGCCCCTGGCACAGGCACATTCATACCATAAAGCCCAGCGATCATCGTTGGGATAGTCAATGCCACCGTGATCACCGTTAGTAAGCGGATCGTCTCGTTCAGGCGCGTGTCCATCACGGCGCGGTAGCTATCACGCACATTAGTGATGGTGCGCAAAAGCGACTTACAACGCGCAATCACCTGCTCCAAGTCAATCGAGATATCCTCCACATCATCCTTATCATCCTCCTTGAGGCGGAGACTGCGGTTTGCCATCAAGCGCTCAATCGCCCAGTTCATTGGCACTAGTGCATTGAGATAGTCGTTGAGCTTGCGCTCATACTCGGTCAGCGTCACGATATCGCGCGCCCGCAGCGTATGGAGGTCGTCCGTTGCTGCTCGCATCTGCCGGTTGATCGTTGCCACTCGCCGCTGGTACTGCAGCGACACCGCCTCGATCATTGCCACCACGAGCTCAATCCGCCGTGCCGTATTCATCCGCGTTTTGTCGACAAAAGGCTGCCAGAGCCGGCCCAGGCTATCGCGCGAAAGTGTCACCACGTAGTTTTTATGAATACCAAACAATATCGGCGTCGTAAAGTCATTAAAATCATCGTCTGTATCAGGCAAGCGGGCAATCAAATACGTCCACTCATCCTCAAACTCAATACGTGGCACCTCGTGCGGGTCCAGCGCATCTTTGATGATGTTTTCGTCCATACCAAGCGCCAGGAGCTTGTCGATCTCCTCACTACTAGGCTTCTCGCAGCGCAGCCACGACCCAACCCGCAGCGTATCACGCGGCGTAATCGTTTGATCTGCCTCACTCGAACGAAGATATTGCAACATACTAGTGATAAGTATACGATGAAGCAGTCATAATTGCAAATCATACGACAGGTTCGCTTCTGTGTTCTGCACAGTTCATTATCTTACAGTGGCGTATTACAACAGCTACTCGCCGACAAACAGTTGCTCGAGCACTGCATCAACCATAAATCGCATTGTCTTTGGTGCAACGTTATCTAGCGTATCGATCGCTGCCACTGCCGTAAAGAGCTCGCCGATTATCTGGTCGGTTGCGCCTGGCCGCAGTATGCCATCGCGGCGCCACTGCTGCACCTGCTCGGCAAAGAACTCGCCACGCAGTGCCAGGCTATGACCCGCTCCTGCTTGCTTGGTCTCGTCTTGATAGGCTTGGCGCACCTGCTCGCCAGGCACATCACTCTGCCACTCGGCGAGGATTTTATTACGCCGCATGGCTTGCGTCGTCGCACGTAGATAAGCCGCGAAGGCTGCCCGCGGCTGCGACCAATCGATCCGCCCAACAATCCGGTTCTTCGTCTTCTCATCCTCCGCGCGATAGACCGCAAGGAAGAGCTCTAGCTTAGACGGATAGAGCAAATACACACCACCCACTGCAATGCCCGCCACCTGAGCAATCTCCACGATCGATGCCGCCTTGTAGCCATCCTGGGCAAAGACCCGCCGCGCTGCCTGAATTAGTTTCGCCTGACTGATTGCCATATCGCTCCGACCTCCGCACGCGCTACCCTGGACGATAACGCCTCTTTACTTTCTACTCATATTCTATTATAGCAGGTTTGCGAGGAGCTGCGCAGATAGACTGGCGATATGACAGTATTGCGGCCCATTCTCTCGCACGAGCCACTATAACAAAACAGAGGTACAGACATAATATGTCCATACGAGCAAGATTCCTTGCAGCAACCTTTCTCTCACTACTCTGCCATACATCGAGGAAAAGTTTGCTACCTACTTCATCAGACTTTTGGCATCAACAGAAGAGACCAATCTATAGAAAATACCAAATCGATCCTTCTGTCTTGTATAACGCTCATGCTTTTGGTACACTTATAGTTAATATAACCATAAGGGGGATTTTTATGATTGCAACTCAAGCTGGCCAGGGCAAGAAACGGATTGGTCTTATCTCAACCGGGATTGTCGGTGCACTACTCGTCGCCTTCACCTTCACGCCAACCTTCGCAGGCTTTGCAGCAAGCATCCAAAACATCGTCAACAGTGCCTCAACCGGTACACTCACCATGAAGGAGACGTCGGGCACTTACACCTGCAATAGCACAGATGGTGCCGGCGCGGCGACCAACTCCGCCACCTGCTCTACCATTAACAAGTATGGTGGCACGAGCACACCACTCGTTGCTGGTGGGCCAGCCCAAACAACCAACATTACTCTGCAAAACACTGGTAGCGTTGCCGCAACATCCTTTAGTCTCAACCCTGGCACATGCAGCCAATCATCTGTCGCTGGTGCTTCAATGGCAGGCTCGGCAACAGACTTGTGCAGCAAAGTTAAGGTGGTCATCAAATCAGGCAGCAGCACACTCTTCACAGGCACTGCTGCACAACTGCAAGCAGGCGGTGCGATTGACCTCCTCGCCAAACTCAGCAAGGCAACCATCAATGCTGGTGAGAGTGTGCCGATCACCTTTGAGGTGTCGCTTGACGCCAGCGCTGGCTCAACCTACCAAGGTTTGCAGGTCTCGCAACCACTGACGTGGACATTTGGCGCGTAATTCCTCTGGAGTAGGACGATGCGCATGCCGCGGCAACGAATAATTATCATCACTATCCTAAGCCTCTGTCTTGGAGGCTTCGTTGCCGTGATGATGGCGCTTGGCATGCGTATCTTTTTCGTCACAACGCCAAGCATGGCGACTGCCGCACCAGTTGGCTCGCTCGTTGTCACCCAGCCAGCCAACAGCTACCACCCTGGCGATATCATTACCTTCCGGCGCCACGGCCGGACGTATACTCATCGGATTCAGTCTATCACCAACCAGCGCATCCTCACCAAGGGCGACCTCAACCACGCGGCCGATCCACTCCCCATCGAGCACAGCGCCATCATTGGCAAAGCAATTTTCATCAACCGATGGCTTGGCTGGGTATGGCTGATGGCGCCATGGGTGGTGATTGGCTGGCTCATCATTCATCTGGCCACCCGCCGAGTTCGCCCAACGTGGCGCTGGTATTATCGGATCATCGGTATGACACTAGTGCTCTGCGCTGTATCACTGTGGTTTCATCCGTGGATCAACTTTAGTGTGCTCAGCGTTCTCCCCTCAGACAAAGGCGCCCTTATGCACATCGTCAACACTGGCGTCTTTCCAATCGACGCAGTCGGTACAGTGCTCTACCCCGGCCAAGATGCTACCATTACCGTCTCGGTACAAAATAGCCATGGGCAGTATTTTTTCATGCCAACGATTCATTACACAGCCTGGGTCCTCTTGTGTATTATGCTCATTTGTCTTATCCCCTTTGGGCTGATGCTCTACGGCCTCCGCCAGCTATCTCGGCCCACTCCAGTCGATAGCTCACCGCAACCATTGCCCATCACTTCTGTCATCGTCGCAGCGATTATTACCCTGGTGGGGATATGCTTCATTATCTTTCATAACTTTTATCTAACGAGCGGAGCGTTTTCGGGTACGATCAACAACAATACCAATACCACCCGCCCAGTGCTCTACAACTGCACTGATGCCACTAAGCTTACCGCCCCCTCGCAGGCGCTCTTCATCTACGGCATGACATTCTTCGATACTGGCACCACCGAGCGCGACCTATCTGGTAATAACAATAAGGGTACCTGGCTCACGCGCACGGCCGCTGCTCATGGTTCACAATCATATGCCTGTCGCCGCGACCGTGTGCGCAGCACCCTCTTCAAAGATACCTGCCTCGCCTACCCCACACCGGTTGATAACCCCAACCCTTTTACCCTCTCTGTCTGGTTTAATACCAGCAAATATGGGGCAGATAATGGGCGCATTGCTGGCTTTACTAGCACACCGGACAATGGCGCTGACCCAAGCTTAGACCGCGTCCTCTTTCTCGATAAGCAAGGGCGCATTGCCTTTGCAGTGTGGCCCAATGCCACACGCTCTGTCTTCTCACCAGCGGGCAAAAACTACGCCGATGGCAAGTGGCACCACGTCGCTGCCTCAATCTCACCACAAGGGATGCGGCTCTATGCCGATGGCGTACTGGTTGCTCACGACCCGAGTGTCACGCAGGCCCAAAACTTCCGCGGTTACTGGAAGTTTGGCTGTGGGCGCTTTAGCGAGTGGCGTAATGGCGATGACACACCTATTAACAGCACAAACACATTCTTCACTGGCATGATGCAGTTTGGGGCTGTCCACACCACCGCGCTGAATGATGCCCAGGTGCAAGAAATCTACCTTGCTGGCACAAAATAGCGCACGATGAGCTACTCTTGTATTCTTAGCCATTACATCGTTTTGCTCTCATTGCAAGCATCAAGCGCCTGATATATACTATATGCATGAAATATATGCGTAGCACACTCACTAACCTCTCTGCTCTTCTCCGCCATGTATGGCTGCCGCTTGTGGTAATAATTCTGCTCATCGTGGTAGGCGTTGGCATGAGCACTGTCCTGCACGCAATGCGACCCGAACCACTCTGGACGAACGCGACGAAGGAACTCGCGCAGCGAGTGAAAAGCGAGGCCACGCAGTCGCTCGACATTGCCCTAAGCCGCGGTGAATTTATCAATATTGATGGGCCAGGTGGTATCGTCATCGGCACTATCACCGACCACACCGCACGTCAGCGTCTGCTCGCTAGCCAGCCATTTCGCGATTGCACATTTGGTTGCACGGGGTGGATGGCATATTCGCGGCTTGGGCGCACATTGCCACTTGATTCTTCAGAAAAGGTGTCTGGCACAGCACATACTCTACTAAACTCAGCCACTACGCCAGATAGCTCGTGTATCATTCGCTTTCATTATCTTGGCCAACCACTCCCAGACAAACACGGCTCGCCCGACCTAGACATCATCTGCCTCTCACAAAGGACAGGTGCGTTTGTGTATGAGTTTCGGGCGGCGTAGCAGCGCTAGCTAGCAGCACTATATTTAGTATTAAATAGCAGAGTAGCTACTCTCAAATATATCCTTAAACGTAGGCTTGTCCACGATGAGCTTCACGTTCTGCGCGTAGGCGTGCATCAATGATTCGACATACTTCGTTAGGATCCTCGAGCTTTGACAGTCTAGTGAGAAAAGCTATATGGCCAGAATTACTTTCCTCTACTATTGAGCGTGGCATGCGTTTTTTTGTGTGAAATCTAAAGAACTCCTTCATTGCATCTTCGGCGCTTACAAGCTCTGCAGTCTTTGTGTCTACAATCGCCACCTCACCAAGCCGAAGCCTTTGAATAATCTCACGCTCCTCAGGACTTAGCTTAATCTCGCTCGCATCGACACGATCATCTTCTGGTTGCACTGGTGGTTTGTCGGTGAGTGGAGGTCTTTTGTTCATAGTGTTTTTATTATAAAACAGTCTGCTACTCTACACAATATGCACTATTTATCGCCTCGTTAACACAGTACTTACAGCGCAAACAAATCATTCAACGCCTCACTCACCGTTGGGTGAGTAAATATCTGGTCGCGCAGCGTAGTATAGGGTAAACCAGCGTCCATTGCTGTTTTGATGGTGTTGATCACCTCGGGCGCTTGCTGGCAAAAGAGCGTCGCGCCAAGAATGTGGCCTGTCGATGGCTGCACCACTGCTTTGAGCATACCCGTTGTTTTATTATCAACATGCATGCGCGGCACGGCCATAGCTGGCAACTCTTTAACCTTCACGTCGTCACCATACTGCGCGCGAGCTGCTGCTTCGGTCAGGCCAACACGCGCCAGTGGTGTCTGCATAAATATCACATGAGGCAGTACTGCACGCTGCGCCCGCGTATAACTACCATCACCAAGGAGCTGGCTCTTTACGATACGAAAGTCGTCGAGCGACACATAGGTATACTGCGGCCCACCATTAACATCGCCGAGCGCCCAAATGTTCGGCTGAGTGGTCTGCAATTGGTCATTAACGATGATCGCACCGCGCTCGTCAGTCTCCACACCAGCGGCGGCGAGGCCAAGCTGGCTTGTATTAGGCCGGCGGCCAGCGGCCACGAGCACAGCATCATATACTTGCTCATCACTGCCACTCATCACAGCAACGCCGCGGTCTGTATCACGTACCTGCTGTA
Organism: uncultured Candidatus Saccharibacteria bacterium; assembly: GCA_937990725.1. Classification (GTDB taxonomy): domain Bacteria; phylum Patescibacteriota; class Saccharimonadia; order Saccharimonadales; family Saccharimonadaceae; genus Saccharimonas. Next base: position 12,852 of record CALKQS010000010.1, read on the forward strand.
TGTCTGATGCAAGCACCAGTGTTATACCCTGCTCCTCCAGAGCCTGAGCAACTGCCTGCGCGACAGATGACTCTTCGTGCGGAAGCAGCTGCGCTCGGCGATGGTAGAGCGTGACCTCCACGCCAAGGGCTGCATAGGTAGAGGCAAACTCCAAGCCAATCGGCCCAGCACCAATCACTGCTAGCCGCTGTGGCTTAAGCTGCTGGTCGAGTACCTCCGTACTGGTATAGACATGGGCCGATTGCTCAAGGCCGGCAATCGTTGGCATCACCGGCACTGCACCGGTATTAATGAACAACCGATCTGCCTGCAGCTCAATGTGCTGCTCACCCGCCTGGACACTCACCGTATGCGCATCAACAAACGATGCGGTGCCATCAATGACCATCACGCCCGGGTTATCCGCAAGCATATGGTAGTTCTTGCTATTAAGCTTGGTTACGACTGCTGTTTTGCGCGCAAACGCTTCGTCGATCGACCGGCCAGCTGCCGCTGCACTCACCAGCGTTTTAGTCGGAATGCACGCAATATTAATACACGTCCCGCCATACATCTGCGGCGATTGCTCCACCAGCGCTACCCGCTGACCCGCCCCAGCGAGCGCTACCGCTAGCGTCTTGCCTGCCTTACCAAAACCAATAATCAGTGCATCGAATTGTGTGTGCATTATGCTTCTCCTTCGTCAACATTATCGCATAGATTACACCTAATGTAAATAAATTACAATAATGATTCGTTTTGTACACTACTCAAGAACAAGACGCACGCGTCTGTCACCTATCCTAGCTCATTTCACTCAAGTGTATAAAACTCAGCGCCGCCGCGCGAGCACTGGCTGTACCCGATCAACCCGGTTCGTCCAGACATATCCGCCAAACTGTGGCGGTATCTGCGTCACGCTCTCCGCTGTATCAAACCCAGCTGACCACTGTCCATCGCCTTCGACCAACATT
>CALKQS010000011.1 GCA_937990725.1 uncultured Candidatus Saccharibacteria bacterium
CGCGAGCTGGGTTCAGAACGTCGTGAGACAGTTCGGTTTATATCCGGTATGGACGTCAGGAAATTTGCGAGGATTTGCCCCTAGTACGAGAGGACCGGGGTGAACGCACCGCTGGTGTACGGATTGTGGCCACCTGCTGCATTGTCCGGTAGCTATGTGCGGACCAGATAAGCGCTGAAAGCATATTAAGCGCGAAACTGACCTCAAGATTAGATTTCCCTATGAGGGCCGTGAAAGACGATCACGTTGATAGGTGCAAGGTGGAAGTGCAGTAATGCATGGAGCCGAAGCATACTAATCGCCCCATTGCCTTTTTATGTCCTTGTCTACGACGCTAATGCTTGCATTGGTAGCGTGGATGAGGTAGACTTAACTAGTGATTGGTGTATATCACCACTGTCAATCGTTGACACATACATTACCATACCGTGCAGATGGACATCGAAGCAGGGGTTTGGCCCACCGAGGAAATATATCGGAACCAAGCGTCTAAACCCCCACTTCGGTGCCCATGGCGAGGAGGAAACACCTGTTCCCATTCCGAACACAGAAGTTAAGCTCCCCAGCGGCGATTATACTGCTTTTAGTGGGAAACTAGCACGGTGCCGAATTATATAAGAGCCATCCGAATAGGGTGGCTTTTATCTTTGGAGATGATTTTTATTAATAGCTTGATCCTTGCCAGTATGATTTGCTGAAATGTGATACTAATATACTTCAGATGATACTTTGGCCGTGCGTTGCTACTTTCATCAACATGCTGGTGTCTTTTGTCGGTGAGACGTAACAGAGGTTGGGAAGTGACGGATTCAACAGTGGTCATAGGTGCGAAGTTTGCTACTTGCTTGCAAAATCCAGAGAGAGAGAGAGAGAGAGTATTATATGGAGTGTCTAAGTAACAAAAAACAAGGAGAAGCAACATGCCAGTCAAACACGCCGAATCATACCCACGAACGCCAGAAGCTCTTCGCGAATACAATGCGAAGCGTGACCCGGAATACTTGATGGAGCAAGCCAGTCAGAGCTATGAGGGTGGCAAGACAGAAGAAGCGGCACGAACGCTTGGTTACATTGGCTGGACGCTAGAAGGGCTTGAGGCGCTGAAGTTGGCAGAAGAAGCCGAGCATGAACAGCGTTATTTTAATTGAAACGAGCACAAACCAGCCTATCAAAGAGATGAGGCTGGTTTTTTGCTGTATAAATCGCCAAAGTGGTTGTATTTTCTATAAAATTCAGAATGTTTTTCGTACAAATGTACCATTCTATTGTATAATCGCTAGAGAGGGGTGCTTGCTCTGCGATTTGGAGTTGCTTGGGCGAGTGGAGTGCCGCCGCGGGTGGGTAATTCGTATCTTGATAGCAATGCAGTGATGATGTGATAACTATAACCAAAAGGAGTGTTCTTATGACAGAACAACGACCACCATCAATCAAAAATCACTATAGTGAGCGTTCCATGCGGCCTGCCGATGTATTATACGACAGGGAGATTGCAACAAGACGTCTGCGAATACTCGAGCCACCAGTAGGAGGCAACCCATACGGGCAAGAGATGCTTGTGGGTGGTATAGATGGTACGCAGATCGATGTTGCGCGAGAAGCGGCCTTATTGCCACAGCCTGATGAAAATATCATTTGTACAATGTACGATGCACAGTCACCCTATGCACTAACAGTGAGTATGCAGCACAGTCGTGCACTTCTGTACCTCTGTGACGAGAGCGATAGTGGGCCTATACCACGCAAAGCAGAGAGCCATGCACTCAAAATGAGCTTGGTTGATATGTCGCACCTCGCAGATATGCGATTTATCACGCTGGGTGAGCCAATCGTCTCGCTCCCTGATCCACGGAATCGTCGGGCTGCGCTGACTATCACCCCGGATGCAATAGGGGTCTTTGGGGCGGGCACGGCAGTGAATAATGGCAGCAATGAGGCTCAGCCAGCCCAAGGCAATGCATCGCCATATTCTATGAATGTTATGAATATACTTCACCCACAGCTCGTGCAATACGAAGCGTCTCAGCGGCATCATAGCCACACTGAAGAGTGGCGTAATGATCCTTTTCGGCCTCGTACTATTAGCCAGCTTGGCCGTGTGGCGTATGGACGAAGCGGTTGGATCTAAGAATAAGAAAGCTGAGGAATGATACTGATACCTATTTCTCAAAGTGTTAGAGGGTCGACGTGTGCAGCGTCGACCTTTTTTGGCTAGGTAGTAGAGGCCTACTTTATACTCGTCCTATGTAAGCGAAAGAGACCTAGTCTCAAAAGAATAGAGGGATCTATACCAGATACCAAAAACAACCCTGTATGCGCAGGGTTGTTTTTTCATTCTCGAATCTCGCAGCAAACGAGAATTGTTGTGGTGGACCTTGGTGGAAACGACCCAAACCAAAGCTAATACTTAGTATATAGCATAGGCGTCTTAAATGCAATACCAATAATGCAATCTGAAAATGCTCATGTAAACGTTGACAAAACATATACAGTATGCTATATTTAAATCATGATACATATCATATATGGTATGTAGCGAGGATTTGCCGGCCTATACTGGCAACGTACCTCTGGTAAATATATAAATAAGGAGTAACCCTATGGCGGGAACAAAAGCTGGCGGCCTGAAGGCTGCGCAAAAAAACATCTCTAAAGACCCTAACTTCTACGCCAAGATTGGCGCCAAGGGCGGTAAGAATGGTCGCACCGGCGGCTTTGCGGCCAACCCACAACTCGCTCGTGTGGCTGGCGCCAAGGGCGGCCGGATCTCTCGCCGCACCAAAAAGGCCGACGATGCTACCGCGGCTGCTCCACAAGCGGACGTTGCGCTTGCTGCCTAGAGCTGGCGCAAGCGCTGCTCAAAACACCTCCCATATAGCTGGGAGGTGTTTTTGGCTGCTGGGGATTTGCAGCTTTCTTGCGTGGTGGCTTTGCATTGCTGCTATAGCTGTCTGAGCAACATTCTCCTGCATTGTGCTGGTGAGGGCGAAGTGGCGGGCAGTGTGCGAGAATTACTGCGACAATAAGGCCGAGTTATATCATAGTGTTTTTTACAACATAACGTCGGAGTTGGCAGGTGGTGGCGCTGTTGGCGTGCCAGTGGGTGAAGCAGGCGAGGCAGGTGTATGTGCCGTCACTGCGCTGCAAGCCAGTTGCGCTGCAGCGTGGGCATTGCGAGCGGGCGTGGAGCCAGTCGCGGTAGGTGTCGAGCGCAGATTCGATGAGCTCGTCGTCGACCGTCACTTGCCAGCCGGCTCCAACTCGGCAGCCGGCATTCCACGCTGCGCGCTCCATTGCAACGAGCTGCACATCGCGCGCATAGCCGCAGTGCCCGAGGAGCGCATGGCCATACTCGTGGAGGAGATAGGCAGCAGCCTGGGCATCGTGCGGATCATAATAAACCGTGCGGCTTGGGTAGTGCCAATGAAAATGGCTGCTTGAGCGAAAAGTAAGTGGCGCAAGGCCTGACGCATGGGCATGCTGAGTGAGGTAGGGGATGAGCTGATCGAGTGGCATACGTGGTGGCGATATAGACACGTTTATTGGCATGCGAACCAGCGAGTGAAACAATGATTACTTCGCATGATTTGTTCGTATATTGTACGTGTCATGATTAGTGTAGCACAGCGCGCTCGCGATGCCTAGTAGGTGGTGCGAAGTATCGATGCGTGGTGGGCTTTGAGAAGGGTGGAGCGAGAGGTATGGCACAATGGGTGATTTGTACAGCCCGTGCATTGCGTTTTGCGATCGATTACGGTATAATAGAAAGAGTAACGTAAACGAAGGTTTGGCAATGAAGCAGCAAGGATCAATTATCGGATACGTCGTCGTCGGGACAGTGCTAACACTCGCACTGGTTGGCGGGGTCTTAATCGTCAAAAATAGCCACAACAGCAACGCCCGGCAAGTGGCAAGCACTACCACCACTGACGCTAAGAAAAAGGAATCAACCCAGAGCAATAAGAGCGCCAACGACAAGCTAGTCGATAGCCTTAACAGCAAATCAACAGAGGCCAGCAAGAGCAAAGAGACGAAAGAAACTCAGTCACAAGACAAGAAAAACACTACGTCAACTGCAACCAATGGTGCAACCAGCGGTGCATCGAGCACGACTGCGCAAAGCCAAAGCCAGTCTACTCAGTCTCAAAGCTCAAGCACACCTGCCGCAACGCCTTCGACTAGCTCCAGTACTCCTTCGCAAACTCAATCCACCCAGCAGGTGAGCGCCTTGCCACAAACCGGCCCGGCCGAGAGCCTGGCAGCCGTTGTGGCGGTGAGCAGCCTGGCTGGCGTGGCGCTAGCCTACCGCAAGTCGCGCACACCCGCGCTGTAAAGCATACAACATCGACGCTGTTTCATCAACAACACGATAACTACCCCTGTATAAGGCAGGGGTAGTTGTTATCTGGGAGAAGTGATATATGTTGTGATTATAGCATCGTTGTGTATATGACGGTGTAATAGTTTTGAGTACCATCTCACAAGAAAATATCTGAAGGTCAGCGATTGTGAGAGCGAGTAGGCTCTGTGATCCATCGGGCCAGAACATTTTTAGAGTGATGGGTTGGCTGTGCCAATTATCCGCTTAAGCCAACCATTCATAGAGATGAGACCTAAAATGCATGGGTTTTGACGCTCGCAGCGACTTTGTGTATAATACAGAGGAATGGTGCGTCGCGATATGGCGACGTGTCTCATAATATCATTAATAAGAGGAGTCTGTACCAAGACTTATGGCAACACAAGCCTTAACAATGGATGATTTGCTCGCTGGCGACGGCGTCAAGCAACTAGTAACCGGCGAGGTCGTAACTGGCCGCGTATTATCGGTGCGCAAACGAGATGTATTAGTAGACCTAGGCCCACAAGGGGTTGGCTATGTGCCACGGCGCGAGATTGGCTCGGCTAAGGCGCTGGCAGTTGGTGATGAAGTAACAGCCAGTGTGGTAGATAGCGAGCTCGAGAATGGCTATAGCCTATTGAGCCTGCGCAAAGCAGCCAAGGATCGTGGCTGGGAAGAAGCAATGGCCAAGCTGGATGCTGGCGAGATCATCGAGGTGGCGCCATACGACGCCAACCGTGGTGGTATGCTGGTTGAGTACGAAGGTGTGCGGGGCTTTTTGCCAGTATCGCAACTGTCGGCCGAGCATTACCCGCGGGTGGGTGGTGCCGATAAGGATGAGATCTTGGCACGACTCAACACCCTGGTGGGCCAGACGCTCAAGGTGCGCATCCTCGACTGCGACCGCAAGGCCAACAAGCTGATCTTTAGCGAAAAGGAAGCCATCAAGGATGGCCTGGCTGCTCACTTTGAGAAGCTCAAGGTTGGCGACACCGTCAAGGGTGTCGTGACTGGTGTGGTGGACTTTGGTGTCTTCGTAAATGTCGAAGGGATTGAGGGGCTCATCCACATCTCAGAGATTAGCTGGGAGCGCGTCAACAACCCAGCCGACTACGTCAAGGTCGGTCAGAGCGTTGAGGCGAAGATTATCAGCATCGACAAAGACCGCCTGAGCCTGAGTATGAAGCAGCTCACCAAGGACCCATGGCTTGATGAGGTGGATCAATTCACCAAGGGTCAGACCATCGAGGGTACAGTCACACGTATTACCCCATATGGTGCCTTTGTCCAGATTAGCCCAGCGGTTGAAGCACTGGTGCACGTGAGCGAGCTGGGCAGCGGCGGTGCCGACCCAGAGAAGGTCTTTACTCTCAATGAGCGCAAGAGCTTTGTCATTCTCGACATCGACAAAGATGCGCACAAAGTGAGCCTAAGTCTCGCCGACAAGAAAAAATAACCAGTAAATTATAAATTACAAGAGATGACCGGCTTCGACCGGCAGAAAGGAGTGTGTGTATGAGTCAGTCTGAAAAAGTGTTGGTCATTGCCGACTCGATCACCGTTGGTGAGCTGGCCCAAACCCTGAATCTGCCGGTCACGAAGCTGATTGGCGAGCTCTTCAAGAATGGCTTTACGGTAACGATCAATCAGCGGATTGATTTTGAGATTGCTGAGATTATCGTAGAGGAGCTTGGCCTGGCAGTAACGCTGCAGCGCAAAGCCGCCGAGCAGCATACTGTGCAGCATCTGCATAAACCGTCAAGCAATGCCGTGCCACGCCCGCCAATTGTGGCGGTGATGGGGCATGTCGACCACGGCAAAACAACACTGCTCGACACCATCCTCAAGATGAAGACAGTCGCTGGCGAGGCCGGCGGCATTACCCAGCACATTAGTGCCTACCAAGCCGAGCGGAATGGCCGCACCATGACACTGCTCGACACCCCTGGCCACGAAGCCTTTGCGGCGCTGCGCCAGCATGGTGCCGCACTGACCGATGTGGTGGTGATTGTTGTGGCAGCCGATGATGGTGTTAAGCCACAGACGGTAGAGGCGATCCGCTTTGCACGCGATGCCAATGCCAAGATTATCGTTGCTATCAACAAGATTGACAAGGACACAGCCAACCCCGATATGGTCAAAGCTCAGCTTGCTAGTGAGCATCACCTCAACCCTGAGGAGTGGGGTGGCGATACCATTATGGTGCCAATTAGCGCTAAGACTGGCCAGAATATCGATAAGTTGCTCGATACCATCCTGCTTGTGGCCGACATGGAAGAGCTTCGCGCCGATACGGATGTGCCAGCTGAGGGGCTCGTTATCGAGGCGCATATGGAGAAGGGTCGTGGCTCAGTGGTGAACTTACTTATCGAGCAGGGCCGCTTGGCACCAGGGCATTTCCTTGTGGCAGGGCAGGCCTATGGCAAGGTGCGTACTTTGCTCGATTACACTGGCACGCCTATCAAGGCAGCCACACCCGCTACGCCAGTGACAGTAACAGGTTTTAAGGAATTGCCGCAATTTGGTGATATCTTCACGGTGGTCAAAAACGAGAAAGAAGCTCGCCTAGCTGTGCAGAAGGCTAAGCTCGACCAAGCGCGCAATGCCGCTACCACTAATGTGACTGGTGCTGACTTGCTCAAGCTGATGACGCAAAAGCACGACGCCCAGGAATTCGACGTCATCGTCAAGGCCGATGTACAGGGGTCGCTTACCTCAGTAATGGATAGCTTGCGCCTGGTGGAGACGGGCGGGGCGATCACGCTGCGGATCATTGGCCATGGCGTGGGCAATATTACCGAGAGTGATGTGCGCTTGGCTGGTAGTAGTAATGCAATTATCTACGGCTTTAACGTCGACCTGCCACCAGCTGTCAAGCGCCTAGCAATGCGCGACAAAGTGACGGTGCGCCGCTACCAAGTGATTTATGAGCTACTCGATGATGCACGCCACAGCATGGAAGCAATGCTCGCACCAGAGGTGGTGGAGACGGAAATTGGCCAGCTAGAGATTAAGGGCGTCTTCCGGACGATGCGCGATGCGGTTATCGCCGGCGGGCAAGTAACGAAGGGTAAGGTGACAGCAGGGCTACTGGCCCGTGTGATGCGCGGCGAAGAGCAAATTGCCGAGGTAACAGTAGCCAGCGTGCAGCGCCAGCAGCAAGAAGCCAAGGAAGTCTTTGAGGGCGAGCTCTGTGGCCTCAACCTCACGACCAGCAAGAAGCTCCAGCTCGAGATTGGCGACACCCTCGAGTTCTTCACCCGCGAGCTGGTGAAGCGTACGCTGCAGTAGCTGCAGTAACAGGCTTGGCGGGTGGTGCTTCATCGTATAGAATCGCATTATAATTAAGTGGTAACTCTGCTCTTGCCGATTTTGCTAGTGGTATACAAAACTCGCCGTGGTGATGGCGAGTTTTTGGGATTGGGGTGCTTCGCTTATTGACACATTACCTCTGTTGTGGTAGGATGTGGGCAGAATATATAAGGAAAGAAATTAGGACGGGTAGTATGACGAAAGGACATGAGGCAACAGGAACAAGCACAGTTAGCCCAGCGCTCCAAGTAGGCTCGGAGAAATGGGCTGGTATTAAGGGCGCAGTGAATCCTGTGATGGAAGCGATAAAAAACATCCCTGATGCGTACAAGAGAAATGCACGATTGCAGGAGAAAATCAATGACCACTTGGGTGGCAGCACAACAAAGCGAGAAAAATATGTAGCTCGGCACGTAAACCCCGAAAGAAACAACGCAGCTCGTGATAAAGTTATTGAAATCGGCAAGAAGATTGTCACGGCTCTTGGCGTTGGGACAGTTGGTGAGGAGTACTATGCCAAGCACAAGACAACAGAGCGAAAGGTTTCTCCTGCTCCGCCACCAACAGAAGAAGACTATGCACGGGATAAAGCACAGCGTGAGGCCGAAGCGCAGCAAAATCAAACCCCAACTTCTGAGCAAGAGCAACACAGTGAGGATGCAGCCATTGCTCGCCTCCAAACAGAAATCACAGCACTGACTGACGAGAAGGTTCAAGAAATCAACGCAGCCGAGTCGGCGACAGATGCGGTGTTTACCAAGGGTATGGCGGATATTGCAGTACAGAGCAGGATTGCGCATGAGGTGATTTTGCCATATTCGGCGGAGGGGATTGCCCGGCTGGAGACAATGCGCAGCGATGCACTTGCCACCCTGCAGCAAGCGCTTGATGCGCGCAATCAGGGCGCACAGCCTGCCGCTACTCCAAGCCAAGAACTAACCCCAAGCGGAGCTCAGGCAGAGCTTGCTCCCACACCAGTCTCGACGAGTGAGCAAGCGCCACAACCAACCGGCTTCGAAGTGCAGGTGAGCGAGCTGACAGACCGCACCGCCCAGGAGATTATGGCTAGCGGCTCGACTATGGACGCAATCCGCATGAAGGGCGAGGCGGCAAGCGCAGTGCTAAGTATGACGGCGCACGAGCTGATGCAGCCATACCTCTCGCACGAAGATGCAGCGCAGCTCAAAGACACGCGCGACCGGGCACTCGCAGCACTCCAAGCAGCGCTCGACGTGCGGCTGGAGTCGCCAGACTCTCACCAAGCCACCTCTGTAGCGACAGAGGGCCAGCCTCTCGCAGAAGCAGCACAAGCCCCCGAAGCAACCACGGCAGAGCCAACACACGAGGAAGTTGATGGCAGTGTTGAGGAGAACCGCACGGCAGCTATTAAAGCGGCTACAGAAGTAGAGGGGAAGAAAAAAGACCGATTGACACATCGGGCACAGACTGCTCTGCATATGGCCCGAGAAGCAATACGGGCTGTGCAAGCTTGGTTTAGCCAGAAAGTGCCAGATCAAAAACCAAGGCCCAACCTTCCTCTCAAAGACCATTCTTTTGTCGAAGCGTCTAATGGCGAAGCGCATAAGCAACCAGCAGCAGTTGATACCGAGACCCAAGCTGTTCAGCCACACGTGCCATCACACGAGACACCAGCGGGGGACACGGAAGAAGATCTCTTTGCGCTTGCACGGGCAGCAGGGGTTCTTAGGGGGAATAGCGACCCTGGTGAACCAGTCGTGACGAGCCACGATGAAGCTACTCATCGTGGTGAAGAGGAGCCAGAAGCTAAGCTAGCTGAGGTTATCAATTTCCCAGCTGGTGCAGAGCAGCCTCCCGTTGACGATGAAGCACCCACCAAAGAACTCGAAACTGTCGACAAGGCAATCGACACGCAAGAGGATGCTCCGCTTTCGCGCGATGAAATGCGCCAGATGCAGCAAATGGCAAGAAGCAAGATACAGCTTGGTGAGTATGACTTGTGGGTAGAGATGACAAAGGCTGATGCAAATGGCGTAGAGGTAGATATTGATGGGCTCATCAAAAACACTCGCACAGCGATACAGCAAAATGTGCAGGGCTGGCTCCAAGAAGAAGGCCGGCAGCACCCAGCAAGTGGCCTGTACCTGAGCACGCTAGAAGCACGAACAATGGAAAGTGCGGATAGCGCCCTTGAGTCGATTAAACAGGCGTATCTCAAAACTAAGCAAGCACGAGAGAGTCAGCAGGACAACGTAGCCTAGTAGTGGAATCATGAGTGCAGCACCCCTCCCAATAGATGACGACAACCCTTTCTCATCTCTCATCACCCAACACGACCTCGATCGCCTTGGGATTACAACGCGCGACTCGGCAGCGCTGCTGCAGGAGGTGAATAACACGCTCTATGAGCGGGTGGGGCTGGAGGTCATTGGCCGCTTGTCGGATAATGACCTCGATGAGCTAGTGCGCCGCCAGGAGACGGACGATAGCGCAGCGCTATTTGCCTGGCTGTCGCAGCGGGTTGCGCACCTCGACGAGATCCTGAGCGACGAGCGCACCCTCATCCTTGGCGACCTAGCCAAGAAGGCTGATGAGCTGAGCGATGCAGCGTGAGTTCTGTAGTCGCATTGGTGCGAATGTGCTGATTGACGACCACGCAAAGCACCTCAATACCATTCTCGCGATGAGTGACGAATACCCAGCCCCTGCGATGCGCCGCATTGTGCATACCATTCTCTTTGGTGAGTACCCGTGGCAGCCATGCCCAGACAAGCGTGATAGCCGTATCATCGGCTGCTCCATCTGGCCGGCTATTGAGCGCACGATAGCGCAAATCGCCCAGGACGAGGAGGTGTAACAGAGGTAGACAACACTACTAAGGGAAATTACACCACATTTTGCCATTTTTATTGTATGAGAGGTGGATTGTTTGGTATACTAGAGGCAGGAGGAATTGAAAAACATGTTTCAATTAGACGATGCTTTTTTGCAAAAAATCGGTATAGCAGACTGGCCACCAGAGGCGCGGCAGCGCTTTGTCGACAACTTTCGCCAGGTGCTGGAGCTGCGTGTTGGCACGGTGCTGAGCGATGGCTTGAGCGAGGTGCAGCTCAATGAATTTGAGTCGTTTATGAACCAAGACGCTGCGGTTATTACAGCGTGGATCGACGAGCACGAGCCCGACTACGAAGAGGACGAGATATACCAGAGCCAGCGCAAAGCCTATGAGAAGGCAGCAGAGCAGCGTGGCGTGGAGGTAGACCAGCTGGCACTCTTTGCGGACTATGCGCAGCTCAAGTGGCTGACCCACAACCGCCCAGACTACACGACCGTCGTGCGCGAGACCTTTGAAGGCCTCGTGGATCTCGCCAAGGCAGACCCGCAGAAGTTTCTTACCCAAGAGGGCTTGGCTAGCATCTTCCAGAGCAGCGATGCAGCAGATGGTGATGCACCAGACGAGCTTGAGGGTGGCCACCCCGACCCTGATGTAGCGCTTGCTGCGTAGTGATGGTGACGAAGTAAAAACACGTATGACCCCTGTGAGTGCAGGGGTTATATTATGCAGAATCTGAATTATGAAACCTTGACCTTTTTCTCACGCTTACCCTCCCAACTCCCTCCTCCGGAACACTATAAGGGTCGACATTCGCTGGATGTCGACCTCTTGCGTTGGGCTGAAAACCGGTCATTACGACCGGTTTTCACACTCCATCGGATGAAGTGGTGGGGAGGGTGAGCTAACGCAAAGAGAGTATAAGACCTTGAGAGCTGAAAGCTTGGTGATTCAAGACTACTATCTACACCATTCACACCCGATACCCGCGCAAAAATGCTGCGGCGCTGAGTTCTTTGCCGCTGGGGGCGATGAGCTGGTCGATGACGAGATAGGTGCCATCGCTGCAGCGTGGATCGAGCGCGGTAGTGGGCACTGGCGCGGTGTGTGCCTGAGTGATGATATACTGCCGCGCGCCCAGCTGGAGGCGAGCCCGTGGGTAGTGATGGTAGGCACGTACCATTGCTTCGGCTGCTGCAGCGGTGTGCTGGGTGGGGTCGATGATGCCGCTGGCTTTGGTGAGGAGCTGGCAGTAGCTCGCAGCCGACTCATCTTGCGGTGTGGGCTGGAGGCTACCACTCACGATGCGGGGCAGGAGCTGCACCAGTGCCTCGCTGCCAAGCTGGCCTAGTGTGCTGTAGAGCTCGAGCTGCTGCTCGTCGCCACGCAGGGGGTGGGTGAGCTGCGCATAGACCGGCCCGGCGTCCATGGCAGCGCTGAGCTGCATGATGCTGACGCCAGTGGTGGTGTCGCGATTGGCAATGGCGCTCTCGATCGGTGAAGGGCCGCGATAGCGTGGTAGAAGCGATGGGTGGAGATTGATAATCCCTGGAGAGAAGCAGTCGATTACTACTTGGGGGATAATCTTGCCAAAGCTCACCAGTACGCCAACAGGCTGGCCGAGCGCTTGGATATCGGGGATAACATCGCGCAGTTTGGTGGGCTGCAACACTGGAATGTCGTGTGTCAGAGCAAGCTGCTTGACTGCTGGCTGGCAGAGCTGCTTGCCGCGCCCCCGTCGGCTGTCTGGCTTAGTGATAACCAGTCGAACAGGGAAGCTATGTTCCAGCAGCTGAGTGAGGCTGATGGCGCTGAAGTCTTCAGTCCCAAAGAATACGATTGGTCTTGATATGCTCGTCATAATCAACTGGTTGGAGCTCGCCCTTCTCATCGAGCTGATAAAATGCGCTGGTATCATCGCGAATGCGATCGATAAACACAATGCCATTGCAGTGGTCAATCTCGTGTTGCAGCACTCGCGCTAAGAAGCCGTCGGCCTTGAGGCGGATGGTGTTGCCATTGATATCGAGCGCCTTGACCCGGACGCGGCTGTAGCGTGGCACCTTGCCATAAATCCGGCCCGACACGCTCAGGCACCCCTCATAATCACTCACCAGCTGGCCTTCGTATTTAACGATCTCTGGGTTAATAAGGGGGATGAAGCTGCGGTTGTCTTTGTCGTCGAAGTCTTCGCGTACAATAACGACTCGCTCTAGCCGATCGATCTGCACTGCCGCCAGTGCTGCGCTGATCTCGTGTGGGCGGGAATTCTCCCAGTCGATGCTGGCGCTGGTCATGTCGGCCACCAGCTGGCGTGTCTCGTCGGTAATAACATGCACCCGCTGCGACTTCTGGCGCAAGTGCGAGTTGGGTAGGGTAATAATGGCGTCTTTTTTCATTAGCTTTATTATAGCAGATGGTGGATGGGGTGGGCGAGTGGGGGCATGGTGAGAAATACTAAAACCTCACGAACACTCCTGCAATAACTCACCGCACCGAAAATGTTCCGGCCAGATAGCAGAGAGAGCTTGTCCGCTGGCCTTATCGCTGGCCTCCAGATATTTTCTTGTTCGGTGAGTTATTACAGGAGCTCGGAATGATGCATGGTTGCGAAATTTGATGGTAGATAATTGTGGTCAGATCTATCTACAGCAAAGACTGCGGGTCGATATCTACCTGCCAATGCTTGGCCGGCACGCTGGCAATGACGGCGAGGAGGTCGCGGCGCTGGGCGGCTTTGATGATGAGCTGCCAGCGGTAGGTGTCGCGCAGCCGCTCGTGAAAGGCGGGCGTGGGGCCAAGAATGCTGACCGCGGGGTGGTGCCGGCGAATCTGCCGAGCGAATGCTTGGCTATTGCGAATGGCGGCCGCCTCCGTCTTGTACACACACGTGAGCTTAAGCAGGTGGACGAAGGGTGGGAACTGCCCACGGCGGCGCTCGGCCAAGGCTTGGTGATAAAACGCGGTATAATCCTGGGCGAGGCCAGCCTGAATCACTGGGTGCTGGGGCTGATATGCTTGTACGACCACTGTAGTGGCATGAGCAGAGCGCCCCACGCGCCCCACTACTTGAGCAAGCAGCTCGAAGATGCGCTCGTTGGTGGTGTAATCGGGCAAGGCCAGGCCAGCGTCGGCTTGCACGACCCCAACGGTGCGTAGCTGCGGCAGGTCGAGCCCCTTAGCCACCACCTGCGTGCCAATGATAATATTGGCTGTGCCATCATAGAGGGCTTGATATTGCTGCTCGAGGCTGCTTGTGTTACTGCTGTCGCCATCAAAGCGAACAATACGCGCCTGGGGCCAGCGCGCTGCCACCTCTGCCTCGATGAGTTTCGTTCCAATCCCGCGGTGGACGATATCAGTGCTATGGCAGGTGGGGCACATCGTTGGCACTGTGGTGTGGTAGCCACAGATATGACACTGCAGCTGGTGACGGTCGGCGTGGAGGGTGAGGGGAACAAAGCAGTGTGGGCACTCGGCTGCCCAGCCGCAGTTGGTGCAGAGCGATACATTGGCGCTGCCACGGCGGTTATGAAAAAGCAGGATCTGCTGATCCGCCGCAAGTGTGGTATCAATGGCGGCGATAAGCTGATTCGACAAAAAGCGATGCTGGGTGAGGTTGCTCCGCTGGGTGAGGTCGACCAGCTCAATGGTGGGAGCGGTAGCCTCGGGCCGAGCTTTGCTCGGTAGAGTGGCGATCGGCCGCTTAGCTTTTTGCGCCAGATAATACTCGCTAACCAATGGCGTGGCCGACCCTTGCACGACCGTAGCGCCATGCTGCTGAGCCAGTACACTCGCGGCCCGTAGCGCCGAGTAGCGGGGGGACTTATCTTGCTTGTAGCTGGCCTCGTGGGCCTCGTCGATGATGATATACCCCAGCTGCCGCAGCGGTAAGAAGAGGGCAGAGCGTGGGCCAATTGCCACCCGAGGCTGCGTACTCGTCAGGGCAGCTAGCCAGGCGCGGTGGCGCTCGGCCTCTGTCTGGCGCGAATGGGTGAGGATGATATCGGCAAAGTGTTGCCGAAACTCCGCCACCAACTGGGGTGTGAGGGCGATCTCTGGCACGAGGACAATCACCGACTGACCCGCCGCCATGGCCTGGCGCGCAAGCTCGATATACACTGCTGTTTTGCCACTACCTGTCACACCGTGAAGCAGTACTGTGCCAGGGCTGGCTTGGCGAATAGTGTGAACGGCCTCTTCTTGCTGTAGATTGAGTGAGAAGGTGGGCGTGTGGCGCTGTGGTGGTGGGCTGGCAGGGCGGCGCGGCGTGCGGCGCTGCTTGGCGATGCCAGCTGGTAGCACTGTCTGTAGCACGGTGGCGAGGTGCGTGGCATAATAATCGCTCAGCCATTGGCTCGTCGCTAATAGGGGAGCAGGCAGCGGTGGCAGTGGCACGATGGCATCAAGCGGCTTGGTAGTGTACGTCGGCTTTCTGGAGCGCATCATGATGATGCCCACCACCTGCTGTGCACCAACGCTCACCTGCACCACCTGGCCCAGCGGTAATGCTTCTGGCCAGTGATAGGTAAAGCTCTTGCTGGTAGCGCGGATAATCTTGAGTGGCGCAACTTCGTAATAGTGCATAGGATTTATTATACCCGACAGCACGCGAGAGTGCAGAGGGGCTCGTCTCTCCGTCGCTACTTCATCTGGGCAATGTGCAAAACGTGCACATCAATCTTGCTCGCTTCGCCCAAAGCTGGTATGATAAAAAGCAGACACGTGTGTCGTGTGGATGGTTGATGAGTCGCAGTTGCGAGAGACGAAACGCACAATCAATTGGTGGGTGGTCTTGCCAAATTACCATCAAAAAGTGTAGAATAAAAAGCAACAGTTGAGTAGAGGTAACGGAAGCGAGAATTCGCTAAGGGAAGCATGTTAGAAACGTTTATTACATCACGGGTGCGGCGCAAAATCATTGTGGTCTATGCTAAGTATCCGGAGTTCCACACCCATGTCCGCGGCTTGGCGAAGTTGATCAAAGAAGACCCGGGCAATATCCAGCGCGAGCTTAAGAATCTCGAGAAAGCTGGTTTTTTGATGGCCGAAAAACAGGGTAATACCAAAATGTATTATACGAACAAACAATATATCTTCTTCAAAGAATTGCAGAGCATGGTGATCAAATCCTCGCAGCAGCAAAAGGGTCAACAAGCGGCGGATACTGTGCAGCTCTGATGAGTTTATTTGCACAGATATTAGCGGCGCGGGGCTTGCATGGAGTAGCTGCTGAGGAGTTTTTACACCCCGATTATGACGCTAAGCCCGATCCATTCCTGCTCTCCCAGATGCAGATGGCGGTGGATCGCTTAGTGCAGGCGCACCAGCGGCGCGAAACCATTGTGATTTATGGCGATTATGATATCGACGGCCTCAGTGCGACGGCCTTGCTGCTCGATGCCTTTGCCAGCTTTGGCTTCGCCACAGTGGAAGCCTTTATTCCTAATCGCTTCGTAGAGGGTTATGGTATGACCAAAGGTGCGGTGGACAAGGTGGCGGCGATGGGGGCGCAGCTCATCGTCACGGTGGACTGCGGCAGCCTCTGTCATGAGGAAATTGCCTATGCCAAGGAGCGTTACGACATTGACACAGTGGTGACTGACCACCACAACATTGCACCGACTCGCCCACCCGCCATCGCCACGGTTAATCCGAAATATGACGACCACCACTATCCCTTCCGTGATCTCTGTGGGGCAGGCGTGGCTTTCAAGCTTGTCCAGGCGCTGCAGACGGTGCTGCCGGGTTTGCCAGCTGGCTACGAGAAGTGGCTGCTGGACTTGGTAGCGCTGGGCACGGTGTGCGACATAGTGTCGCTACAGAATGAGAACCGCGCCAATGTGTACTGGGGGCTCGAGGTACTGAGAAAGCAGCGCCGCCCTGGCCTCAAGGCACTGCTGGCGGTGGCTGGTGTGCAGCCAGCCCAGATTACCGCTCGGACGCTCGGTTTTGGTCTTGGCCCGCGCATGAATGCGGCAGGACGATTGGCATCGGCTGAGTATGCCCTCGATATGCTGCGAGCGCGCGATGGTTTGGCGGCGCTTGAGGCGGCGCAGCAATTGGATCGCTTCAATACCGAGCGCAAAGCCATCCAACAGGCCATCTACGACGAAGCTTGCCAGCAGGCAAAGCACTATGCCGCCGACCCCGTCCTCGTCGTCAGCCAGCAGGGGTGGAACCATGGCGTGATTGGGATTGTGGCATCCAAGCTGGTAGAGGCGTACCACAAGCCAGTCTTTATCATTGGTGAGCGGGGTGAGACGGCAACAGGTAGTGCGCGTAGCTTTGGCGATTTTTCGGCAGAGCGGGCAGTGCGCGCTGCCGATGATGTCATTCTACGTGGCGGTGGTCATGCGGCAGCGGCTGGTGTGACACTCGAGACGCGGCAGATCGGCGCCTTTCGCCAGCGAGTGAACGACTACTACCGCTCGCTCCATCTCTCCGACCAAACACACTACCTCTTGCCGCAGGCTGATGTGGTGATTGATGATCTATCAGAGGTAACAGAGCAGCTGGTGGCCGATATTGCCCGCCTTGAACCCTTTGGCAATGGCAACCCAGAGCCTGTTTTGCAGCTGCGCCGCGGCACCGTCTCGCAGGTGCGCCACATGGGCAGCGACGGGCAGCACATTAAACTCACCGTGCAGGATGGGCAAGGCACAGCGCTGCAACTATTGGTCTTCAACGCGCCACCGAACTTCGTACGCCAGCCAGGCGATATCATCTCGGCTTGGTTCCAACCAACCATCAACGACTGGCGTGGCATGCGCAGTGTAGAGGGGCGGCTGCTCCATGTAGAGTTGATGGATGAGTAGCGTCGCATAGCTGGTAGTGTCTCACTCTCACACTGTCTTCCGTTTCAGTGTGGGGCATATATCTTACTCTCACAGCCAACCCATTGCGCAAGAAAATATCTGGAGGCCAGCGACTATAGGGACGGTTAAGCTCTGTGACCCATCTGGCCGGAACATTTTCGGTGTGATGGGTTGACTGCGAGAGTGAAGAGACGGACTTTAAAGCTCAGGGGTAGTATAATTTGCAATAAAGTCTCTTCTATTACATAACTATATTGACAAATCGAGAGAGAGAGAGAGAGCAATATGGGTTCTTATCAATCATAACGATAGGAATACCACTCATGCACGAGCGCACCACAGCATCGACACACGATGCCAAACCAGCTATACCACCACCAGAACTAACCCAGGAGACCGACGCAGTGCCACCCCTCTACCTCGATACCAGCGCGCTCGACTTTCGCGCCATTACCGACACCTACACCAAAATTGCCGACCTGAGCAAAGCGGTGCGGCCGGAGTTCGCTACCGAGCGGCAGGCCCTGACTACCAGCTTCGCACGGGCGGATGGCCAGCAGTATGTAGAGACAGAGAACATTGCCGAGGTAGGCGATGCCATTATCACTGGGCCAGAAGGCGAGCGCTATAGCATTGCGGCAGCGGATTTTGCTGCCCTGTACGAGCCGCTGCGTGGTGAGGATGGTGCGGTGGTGCCCGGCGCGTATCTGCCCAAGAATCAGATCAAGGCCATGCCCAACCCAACTGGCCGTGAGATCGTCATTGATGCGCCGTGGGGCGGCCAGCAGCACGGCGAAGCAGATTGCTGGCTGGTGGAGAGCCAGGTCAATGGCAGCCGCTACATCATCGAGGCAGCTGCCTTTGCTCAGACATATCGGCTGAGTGAGATGTAGAGAAGGTGCGCTCATTTATCGCTAAGTGAGCCGATTATTAACAGGGGTCAATAGCGACTGGCTCCTTTGCCTTGTGTAGCGTTTTTAGTAGTAACCGCTTGGTGGAGTTTGGCGCCGTGGGTCGTAAAGGTCGATATCTGAATGGTAGCGACGCTCAAGATCTTCCATACTCTCCCACGTGTGAGGTGCCTCAAGCATAAGGGTAATATCCCATGTGATTATCGAGAGCGTCACCCGCGCACCGTTATTGAGATACCACTCGATGTGTGTCCACTCTTTGTCGCGCTGTATCTCTGTTCCTTCGCCATACCGCGCGTCGAGGGCTGTCTCGTATGCGTCGAAGGTGTTTGCTGGCAGCATATAATACTCACCACTAAAGTGCAGATCATCTCTATCGTCTTCATTGCCGCCTTCGAGAGAGGCAAGGGATAACCCGATAGATTGCGGATGATCACCACCTGGTACGCAGGTAATATTAGGGTATGTTGCCACTTGCGCGTCTAATTCTCTGTAAGATTGTGGCCACTTACTGGTCAAGTCAGCCACAGCTTGCAGCATCGTCTCAACAGATGCGGCGCGATATGCATAGGGGTGTGGTAGAGTTGGTGTGTCGTCTGGCATGGTATCTCCTTGCTTTAGATTCTTACCAGCTAGTGTACCAAATGCTCCGATTTGCACCAACCCGATCATCTGTGCTATAGTAGGGAGCAAACAAACCATACCAACAGAACATCCACCACATAACCACGGGAGACCCCATGGAAAAACCTCGTTCGATAACATTAGAATCGCAAAAACCAGAAGAAGCACTGCAGCCACTTGCTGTTGCATTGTTGGAGAGTGCTCAGTGGCGGCGGCTGAATGGTATAGAGGATAAGACCCCTGAAGTAGCTGAGCAGCTAGCAACCGAGCAGGCCAAACGGGCAGAGCAGTTGGTGTTGTCGCTACGGAAGCATAGCTCTAGCGAAGACAGACAACGGATGACCAGTGAACAATTAACCAATCCAGAGAGTAGGTTGTATAAAGATGCGCGAGCGGCAATCTATATCCAAGAGGTTAATACTCAGACTCAGAAGAATAAAGGGTTGGCTGGAGCATCCAAATTACCTGTATCAGGAAAACTACCTGAGAGTGAGCAGCGTCGCTTGCTATTGCCTATTGAGTACGCTTTGCGGGCAGCGGAGACGACAAACGGGGAGTATGCGCAGCGTAAGGGTGGAAAGAGTAGGTCGGCTGCAGGAATGGGCCGGGCGGCAGTGATAGTTACTGGCCCTACAAGCTCGTCAGACAAGAGCCAGTGGATTTTAGGAGCGTAAAATCACTAATAGGCAAGACGAAACCAGCTACAAAGGCTGGTTTTTAACTACTTACATTGCTTACAGATGGTATAAACCTTGTACCAAAAAACTGTAAATGTTAGTGGATGAGAGGTGTGGATGTATGCGACGTTGCCTGGATGGCAAAACAATAGATGATCCCAAGACTGGCACAATACACACCAAACCGAAAATGTTCCGGCCAGATTGTATGCCGGAACTCTACCGCTTAACTGGTTGCTAGCCTCCAGATATTTTCTTGTTTGGTGCGTGTATTGTGCTCGGGCTGTTCGTGAAACTTTAGCACTTGGATTTCGCGTGCACAATAGGATATAGACGGGAAAAATTTAAGCCAGCAGGCACGTTGTGCTGTGCTGGTGATGCCGCTCTCGGCCAGAATACACCCATACTTCGCACCCTTGTATCACATCTTCACCTCTGTAATTATGCGCACAAATGTACTATGTTCCAAAATTAGACAAAATGGTTGTATAACTTTGGCAAGTACGCTACAATGGAGGCATGATGCAACAGGAAGGACCAAATCGCAATGAGTTTTGAGGCAAGTATTAGGCAACTGCGTGGCAATGCGGGGCTTTCGCAGCAGGCGGTGGCCGATGCAGTTGGGATTGCCCGCGCGACGTATATCAAGCTAGAGAATGGTGGCCGCGAGCCAAAGCTTGGCGAGCTGACGAAGATTAGCCAATACTACGAAGTTGGCGTGCAGGAGCTCATCAGCGGCATTGCCATGACGGACACTGTTGCACAGCAAGCTCAGCACAGTCCGTGGCGGGTGGCGGACGATGCAGCACTTCATGTGAGCGATGCACCAGCCGAATACCACCACGATGATGCGCAGGGTGCCCAGCCTACGGCTGCTCAGTCGCGCGATGCTATCCCGCGGCTCCACACCACCAAACTGCGCCAGGTGTTACTCTATACGCTGGGCAAGATTGGTGCGCGGCCCAATGTAGGCGAGGCGGTGCTGCATCGGCTGCTGTACTTCATCGATTTTGATTATTACGAGCGCACAGGCAAGAGCATTACTGGCCTGGCGTATCTGCACGAGACCTATGGGCCCGCGCCAGCTGCAGATTTGCAAGTCTTGGTCGATGAGATGCGGGCGCATGATGAGCTGGATGTCATTGAGACGAAGCACTTTAGCCACAAGCAGCGCAAGTTCCTGCCACTCAAGAACGCCGAGCTGAGCGAGCTCAGTGCCAACGAGATCAAGCACATCGATGCCGAGCTAGAGCGCCTCGGGAGCAAGAGCGCTGCCGAGCTAAGTAACCTTGCCTACAAAGATGCGCCATGGGTGATTGCGAAATATGGACAGACGATTGATTACCGCGACACGTTTTATCGGACGGACGTTACCTCTGTAATCGAGTCAGATGATGATCTATAAGCAGGCAACAGAATTCTTGAGTGATCTCCAAGTGCTGGCACAGCGTATTCCCACGCTGCCAGCCGATATTGAGCGCGTTAAGCCGCGGCTGGTGCGTATCTTTGCTGAGCCAAGTGAGGCGGTGGTGGCAGATTTTCGCCAACAACTCTTTGCGTGCGGCAAGGCGGCCATTATACAGCAAACTGCTCAGTGCACAGTAGTGCAGTTCTGTCTTGATACCGACACAGCAGCCTATCGACGGGCAGTCTGGCTGGTGTTTGCGGTAGTGCGAGCACTGCCTCGTGATACACCACCGTCGCGGGCTACTCGGGCTGCCAGCACGATTATCCTTATCGAAGTCTACGCCACCCCTGATAAAGCGCATGGGGATGAGCGGCGTATCAAGCGAATTATGAACAAATTGGAGGAAGCATAATGTAGAGCAACAGGGTACTCACACTGGTCGAAAATAAGCTGCGTAGAAGAGAAGAGAGCCACGCATGGCTGATGGGGTTGACAAACAAGACGCGATTTGCTAGAGTAGTGTCCTTGGGTCTGGGGTATAGACAACGCTACTCTTATCCGGTTTGCTGTCTTGTGACTGTGTGTACCACTGTTTTTTGCGCTCCGCTTTCTACCGCTTATGCTTCCTCCGACCAAATACTCGCTCTAGGCTCCCAATATTAGAGCGAGTATTTGGGCTGAGGTATCCATACCTCTCGAGATGCGAGAGGCGCTCCATCGATATGGTGCGCCGCGTGGCCACCACCAGACCATCTGCAATCACCTACCACAAACTATTCATAACAGTGTAGCACATTTGTTGCAATTTTGTGCAAAATAAGCAAATAAGTATCAGTCGCTAGCGATACATACCACGCTTGCGATTTTGCAAAAATAGCACAAGACTGACGACGAAGGCGATGGCATATACGGTGATAAAGAAGGCATAAAGGCATAATGAGATAATTGCCTCATGAGAAGGAACATTCCAGAGGTTTGGTGCTATCACATAGGTTTGTTTGGTATAGCTTTCTCCAAGCATCCCGACTGTTGCGTGGGTAATTATCTCAAGTAGGTTAACAATGAGCATGCCACCAGTAACGAATAGACCCTGCGACATACTGCTATCACCCTCCGTTTGCTCTGGTGCAACAATGAGCAGAATCGGCAGTATGCCAAGGTTTACATAAATAATGTAGCTGTACGCAGCGCCAAGAATACCAAAAATAGCGGCAATGACGATGTACAACACCAACAGCGCAAATAATAGCCCGGCAGACACCCAGCGAATAACTGCACCAAATGATGAGCCAGTGCGTGGCATGGCTGTGGGCGAATAAGCTGGTGGCATTGGCGCTGGTGCGCTTTGTAGCTGCTGAGGTCGTTGTGGGGGGTGTTGTCCGTATGGCTGTGGTGGTTGTTGCTGCTGGGGATATGGTTGCTGGATGTATGGCTGAGGCTGCTGAGGTTGCTGTGGGTATGGTGAGGAAGGTGTCATAGTAGATTGATTATAATACAGAGACAAGCGATGCGCCAAGCAAAAATAGCCCAATAGCCCAGCCCTAGAGTATCGCTGTTGCTCATACCTCTCCGCGCAAGAGCGCAATGTGCCGAGCTGCATGAGTTTGGGCTTTGCTAGCACCAGAGTAGTGAGAGGGATGCAGTGTACTTGAGGGCTGGTTTTGTGGGCGACACAGCAATTTGCACAACTTTGCGCGCGATAGAATTGCAAAAATTGTCGCATCTGCTATAATGAGGAGCGATATGGTACAAGTAACACGAAAAGACGAGCGCGAGGCGAATGAGAACATCATCCGTCGGTTTAACAGCCGGGTGTTGAAGAGCGGTGTGCTAGCAAAGGCACGGGCATCGATGCGGTTTGCCAAGCCGATCAGCAAGACCGATCGCCGCAAGAAGGCGATTACCCGTCGTCAGCGCAAGGCTGACAAGATGGCCAAAGTTCGCCTGGGGATCCGCTAGGTGACGACGCTCAAGCAGCGTATCAAAGACGAAATGAAAGCCGCTTTGCTTAGCGGCGATCGTTTTGTTGGTGACACCTTGCGCAACCTTGGTGCTGCTATCCTTGATGAAGAGGTGAAGCAGGGCGTGCGCGAGACTGGCCTGGACGATGCTGCCGTCGAGCAGGTGATCGTTCGTGAGGTGAAGAAGCGGCGTGATGCCGCAGAAATCTATCGCACCAATGGTCGCCCTGAACTTGCTGAGCCCGAGGAGCGCGAGATGGCAGTACTCCAGCACTACCTGCCGCAGCCACTGAGTGATGAAGAACTGCAAGCGGTGGTAGCGCAGACGATCGCCGAGCTTGGAGCAGATAATCCACGGATGACGGGCCAGGTGATTGGCGCCGTTAAGGCCAAGGTGGGCAACCGAGCTGACGGTGGGGCGATCGCTCAGCTGGTGCAACGTGCCCTTGCCCCGTAGTTTTATGACAAGAGCAATAATTTTTCTTAATAATAACTAATAACCACATAATAACAAGGAGGCACAGATGATTCTTTTGTTTGGCCCAACTGGTGCCGGTAAGAGTATGCAAGGGCAGATGCTGGCAGTGCGCCAGGGGTGGAAGTGGCTCTCGACGGGTGAGATGCTGCGCCAGAGCACTGATCCGGCAGTGATTGCTACCCTTAAGGCGGGTGAACTGGTGAGCGACAAGCTGACCTACCAAGTCTTCGACCACGCGGTGCAAGAGGCGTATCGCAAGCATTACCAAAATATTATTGTTGATGGATTCCCGCGCACCAAGGAGCAGGCTGCCTGGCTGGATGACCACCTGGCGCGCACTGGTGATAACATTGACCTCGTCGTGGTGCTGGAAGTGCCCGAGCAGGAAATCATGCGCCGCTTAGCCAAGCGAGGCCGAATGGAGGATACACCCGAGACGATTGCGCGCCGCATGGCCATCTACCGCCAAAAGATGTACCCAGTCCTTGGTATCTTTGCTGAGGCTGGGGTAAAGATCATCCACCTCGACGGGACTGGCACCGCGGGCGAAGTGCACGACCGGATTTATGACGAGGTAATGCACGCATGGCCCAACTAATCACTGGCATCAAGACGCCCGAGCAGCTCGAGGCGATGCGCGAAGGGGGCAAGCGCCTGGCGCAGATCTTTGCTGATATCCGCCAATTTGTCCATGCCGGGGTGAGTGAGAAGCAGATCGATGCCTTTGCGGCCGAGCGGATTGCTGCCTACGGTGCTGAGCCAACCTACAAAACCCCAGAGGTGAACTTCCCTGGGGTGATTTGTATTAGCACCAACGAAGCAATCGTCCATGGCGTACCAAGCGATTATATTTTGCAGCGGGGTGATGTCGTCAGCTTCGACCTCGTCATTACCTACCGCGGGATGAAGACAGACAGCGCCTTTACTATGGTGGTGGATGACGCACCCACTGGGGCTATTAAGCACCTACTCCACACTACCGAGCGTAGCCTCTATGCTGGCATTGACGCGATCAAAGGGCCAGTGCGCACTGGCGACATTGGCGCAGCGGTGGAAACTGTGCTGCAAAAGGGCCGCCTTGGGATTATTCGCGAGCTGGTGGGGCACGGTGTGGGCCTCGAGATGCACATGCCGCCCGACGTGCCCAACTATGGCCGCAAAGGCACCGGCCCGCTGCTCCAGCCTGGCGACACCATTGCTATCGAGCCGATGGCTACCCTAGGTGGCGGCGCTATCTACAGCGACACCGCTGGCGATGGCTGGACAATCTACAGCCGCGACGGCAGCCTGGCCGCCCACTTCGAGCACACTGTCCTCATCACTGAGACAGGAGCGGAGATTATGACGAAGCTGTAGAGTATTGCTTAGAGGAGGTTATTATCTTCTCCATCACCACTGCTGTAGAATAGTAAGAGAAACTCGCCAAGATACCAAATGGCGAGTTTTATAATTTCGTTCTTCTGCCTATATTGTACAAGACACAGCATAACCTGTATAATGGTACTATGCATGAAAATTCTCAATACGCAGTAGGAATAGATGTCGGGACGACGACGATTCGATGCGTGGTGGGGCATATGAATCCAGAGACAGGTACGCCGACGATTGTGGGCGTAGGGCAGGCACCGAACAGTGGTATGCGCAAGGGTATGGTGGTTAATCTCAGTGGCCCAGCCCGCACGATCGATGAAGCGCTGGGCGAGGCCGAGCGGATGAGCGGCTATGAAGTCAACAGTGCAACGGTGAGCGTCAATGGTGCGCACATCACCAGCACCCGCGCCACGGGGATGATTGCCGTGGGCACGATCGATCATGAGATTAATAATGATGATGTGGCACGCATCGAAGAAGTTGCTACAACGGGCAAAGTGCAGGCCAACCGCGAGATCCTCGAGGTTGTGCCGCATAGCTATACACTTGATGGCCAGGCGGGTATCAAAGACCCGCTGGGTATGACGGGTACACGGCTGGAGATCGATGCCAATGTCGTCTCGGCTCTAGCACCCTATGTGGCGAACTTGCAAAAAGCGGTAGAGATGGCGACCGTCCACCCTCACGCCATTACACCAGCGGTGCTTGGGGCGGCCAAGGCTGTGCTAAATGAGCGGCAGATCGAGAGCGGTGTGGCAGTGGTCGACCTCGGTGGAGCAACGACTAGCGTGGCAGTCTTCGAAGAGGGGGACTTGCAGTACGTTGGCGTTATCCCAATGGGTAGTGTGAATGTCACGAACGACCTCGCTATTGGCCTCAAGACCGACCCTGATGTTGCAGAATTGGTCAAGGTCAAGCATGCTGCGGCTGGCATCAAGGCAAGCGACGCGGTAGCTAAGGTGCGGCGCGATAAGGAGTCGTATGAGTTTGCGACGGAAGAGATCGATGAGATCGTTGATGCCCGGCTGGAGGAGATCTTCGAGGCGGTGCAGAAGGAGCTCAAGAAGGCGGGCCGGGCTGGCAAGCTGCCCAGTGGTGTGGTGCTGACTGGTGGCATGGCTCAGATGCGTGGCATGGCGAGCTATGCCAGGGAGCAGCTGGGCGTGGCCGCTCGGGTGGGCCGACCAACTGGCTTTACGAGCGGGGTGGCCGACCAGATAGAAAAGCCGCAGTTCGCCACCGCGGTGGGCCTGATGCTCGCCGATAGCGAAGGTGGCCAGCAGCCTGCCCAGTCCTATACCAACAGTGGTGCAGCACACGCCAAGGGTGCACTGAGCTGGCTACGTCGGCTGCTGGGAGGGCTCAAGGCCTAGAATCATGCCGATGAGGATGATATACTAAATGGTAATGGTAAAGTTGATAGTTGCACAAGGGGAGAAACGTGAATGCCGGAAGTAAAACCAAGCGAGATCCAAACCTTTGCTAGTATCAAAGTCGTTGGCGTTGGTGGCGCTGGCGGGTCTGCTGTTAATCGAATGAAAGACGCTGGCTTGGCTGGCGTGCAGTTCATTGCAATGAACACCGATGCTCAGGCGCTGCATAATTCGCAAGCTGATATTAAAATTCATCTTGGGCACAACACCACCAATGGTCTTGGTGCTGGTGCTGACCCCAGTGTAGGTGAGGCTGCGGCACGTGAGTCGCTCGACGAGATCCGTCAGGCGCTCGAGGGGGCAGATATGATCTTCGTGACGATTGGTGCTGGTGGTGGTACCGGCTCGGGGGCTGGCCACGTGGTAGCAGAAGTAGCACGTGATCTCGGTATTCTCTGTGTGGGCGTAGCCACCAAGCCGTTTACCTTTGAAGGCGAGAAGCGGCGCATCAATGCCGAGTGGGCTATCAAGCAGTTGGGGCGGCAAGTCGATACGCTCATTACTATCCCCAACGATCGCTTACTTGACACAATTGACCGCCGGACGCCACTACTTGAGACCTTTAAGATTGCCGATGATGTGCTGCGCCAGGGTGTGCAGGGGATATCGGAGTTGATTACCGAGCATGGGCTGATTAACTTGGACTTTGCGGACGTTAAGGCGATTATGAGCAGTGCTGGTAGTGCATTGATGGGGATCGGCCGGGCGAGTGGCGAAGACCGAGCGCAGATGGCTGCCCAGCAGGCGATTGATTCACCACTGATTGAGGTGTCGATCAACGGTGCCAAAGGTGTACTCTTTAATGTGACGGGTGGCTACGATATGAGCATGGCCGAGATTCAAGAAGCGGCTGAGATTATCACTGGTGCGGTGTCGTCCGATGCCAACATTATCTTTGGTGCGACGCTCAAGCCCGAGCTGGAGGATGAGTTGATTATTACCGTTATCGCGACTGGCTTTGATAGTGATTCGTTCTTTGATGACGACGAACCAAGCGATACCGAAGATGACGAAGAGTCGGCCGAGACAGTGGACGAAGCGGTCGATAGTGTCGATATGGCCATCGACCCCGAGGCGGCTGCTCACTTTGCCCAGGAGAATGAGACAAATATTTGGGATCAATCGATGGATGACGATGAGGATGACACCCCGGCCTTCTTGCGCCGCCGCCGCAAAAAGGAGGCGGACGCGTGACAACCCATCGCGACAAGATTGGCAACAGCCGCGTGTTAGAATCGCGTGAGTCGGCTGATGGCGTGACGATCCGCCGCCGCCGCGAGACCCCTGATGGGCACCGCTTTACCACCTATGAGCGGATCGAATACCCAACGATTGCAGTGCTCAAGCGAACGGGCTCGCGCGAGCTCTTTGATCGAGCTAAGCTCCGCGCCTCGGTGCGCCGCTCGGTTGGTAAGTTCTTCAAATCCGAGCTAGAACTGGAAGCAATTATTGATGCGGTAGAGGACCGTATCCACGATGCGGGCGAGAATGAGATTGAGTCACGCGTGATTGGCGGCTTCGTGCTCGATGAGCTCGCCGCGCGCAATGAAGTAGCGTATGTGCGCTTTGCGAGCGTGTTTTATAAATTTAAGACGCTGGACGATTTCGTCAAGATATTAGAGCAGCGTCGGAGTGCGAAGCAGCAAGAAAAACAGAGGTAAAACATATGCGCGTCCTCATCATCTACCGGACAGAAAGCGACTATGCACGCCGCGTCTTCGATTATCTGCGTGACTTTAGCCGGCGTACAGGTCATGCCATTGAGGAATTTGACCCAGATACACGTGAGGGGCAATCACTCTGCCGCACGTACGACATTGTAGAGTACCCCACCATCCTTGCCTTGGCGGATAACGGCCAGGTGCTGGGTATGTGGCGCGGCTTGCCACTGCCAACTATCGACGAAGTGGGGTACTATGCCCGCTAAAACACCCAAAGCACACACCACGACTACTGTTGTGGCGGACGATACAAGCCCCACACCATGGCTCCGTCGCCCTGGCATGGCGGCCTTACTGGCAGCGGCTCTGGGTAGCGGCCTGGGGCTGCTCGCATCTTTTGTTCTCTCGTTTGAGACACTGCATTTGGCGCAGCACCCAGGTGGGGCACTTAATTGTGACGTCAATGCCGTGCTGAGCTGCTCTACAGTGGCGCAACATTGGTCGGCGACGGTGTTTGGCTTTCCCAACAGCTTCGTTGGCATGATGGCCATACCAGTGATGATAACGGTGGTCGTAGCACTGCTGGCCGGGGCACGCTTGCCGCGCTGGTTTGTGCGGAGTGCCTGGGGTGGCGCTGCGCTGGGGATGATTTTTGCCCTGTGGATGTTTTATATGAGCTTCGTCGTTATTCGCGTGCTGTGCCCGTGGTGCTTGACGCTGGATGTTGGGATGCTGCTGATCTTCTTTGGGATGACGCGCTACTGCATTGAGGCCGGGGTGATTGGTGGGGAGCGCACCAAGCGCTTTGCTCGCCATGGCTACGACGTGCTGTGCGGCGTGAGTGTGCTGGTGCTGGCGGTGGCGCTGATTATTGTCAAGTTTGGCGCGGAGCTGCTGTAGGCGAAGTCGTTTTTTGTACAGTGAGATTGTCGAGCTTGTCAGAATTGGCAAGCTTTTTAAAATGAACGATATCTTGTATTATTCATAGTGCTCTTTTGTTTATTCATTTGTGTAAGTCATTATTTTCTTGCGCTAGTGACGCTGTGGTATGGTGCTAGTTACCGCTCTATCGACGCAAGTGAGTTACCTGTTGACTTGAGCTGCTTGTTTGGTGTAGTAGGAAAATAATGCGTGAGATAGTGTGTGATAAATTTTAACATAGTTATGAAACTCCTTGTGGGACTTAAGCATGACGTGCTGCTAATGCATTGGTTTTTGCGTGACGTAATTGAAACAGCAAGATAGAGAGGAAGATGTTGCCTATTGGTGATCCTATGTATATGAATATAGATAGCATTTCGTTCATTATGTAGTATTGATAGTGAATGTGTTGGTAGGCTTGTGCGCATCGCGAATTTGCTAACAAATATGAGGATAGTATGCTAATGCTGCTGTGCTGTAGTAGATGTATTTTGTCTGAATAGCAACCGCAACATATTCAGCGAGAGGTGAGTGGTGCTTTGTACTACGTAGCGCAGGATTGAATAAATGAGATGGAGTGTTCAGCTTGGCGGAGAAGGGAGATTGATGGGGTGGTGCGAGTAAGTTTGATTTTTTGCAGGCCAATTGCTAGGTGTTTTTTGCAAGGTGGGTGCGCGAGGCGTGGTGTGATGATAAAAATATGATACAGCTTTTAGCTTGATGAAGGCAGATGAGTATTGGTTGCTATTTGCCGCAGAAAAATTGGTTGCAGCATGAGCGCGAAGGGCGAAGTAATAAGTAAAAAATAATGCAATAGTGCAGTGCTTAACAGTAGGCATTTTTGTGAATAAAAATGACTTATTAAAAAAATTATTTTGGTTGCATATTGAAAGCAATGAGTTGAGCGCGAAAGCTGCAGCACATACAAGACAAAGCGCGCGCCATTGCTGCATAACACAGTATCTGGATACGGAACTATGCGAAGTAACAAGGAGGTGTGATGGCTGGTGACACACTTATGTTTTTTTAAAAAAATCCATGCGGTGCTCGTAGCTAGCTACTTACTACATCGACTATGCTAAAGCTGTTTGCGTCTATTTTTTGCCCACCATTGAGCACAGAATATACACGCTTTTTTGCAATGAGAAAAACATAGTAAAGCGGTATATAGAAATGATTAGCTTATAGCAAAGTATCGTGCAGTGCGGCAGGCTGAGCGCTCTATATTTTGCGCTGAGCGAAAATGCGGAATAATTAAAAATGCGCAAGCTGTACAAAACAAGCGATACGCAAAATATAATGTACAAAGAATTCGAGCAGAACGACTGCACAGAAAAGTGGCTGCGTGCGTGCCAAGCAGGCGGGGTTAGCGACACTCATCCACATTGCACGATATTGCTTACTGAACGTGCGAAATAGCCTACTAGAGGGCGCTGTGATGCGTGAAAGCGCTGAGGAGGGGAAATTGCCTACCAAGCGTTAGACGAGGAGCCGACAGCCTCTCAGAAGGCATAAGGGGGCTTTGGTTGGATTAGCTGGTGCAGATAATCCTGTGTGAGCTATGCTGTGTAGAGTACAACATAGCTATGTTGTAAAAAATATAGTAGTGTGAGGAGAGTAAATTGAGATTGTGTTGTATAAAATATAGGATATCATTGGTGGCGCGAGGTGACGAACAAGATGTGATATATACAACAATAACCCTCATATGCA
Organism: uncultured Candidatus Saccharibacteria bacterium; assembly: GCA_937990725.1. GTDB lineage: Bacteria > Patescibacteriota > Saccharimonadia > Saccharimonadales > Saccharimonadaceae > Saccharimonas. Next base: position 30,443 of record CALKQS010000011.1, read on the forward strand.
CGCGCTCTATATATGTATAAAAAACAACATACATAACCACAACGAAACAAATTCGAAAACAGAGACGGTAGAGCGATGAATTCACAACGTTGTGGGTAATAATATATATTGTATATATAACAACGATTGATGTGGTGGCACCAAAAGAAAAATAACAGGGGTAAATGAGGCAATGTTGTTATAGTTATAACGTTTATATAATTATGGATAGGAGAGGATGGTGTCTCTTTGCGAAGCATGGGTTGGCATATAGTAAGGACTTTTGGGTAGCGCTTCACCAGTGTATTAGCTACTTTGAGATGATGGTTGGGACAGATGTAGAGCTTGTTGTGCACCATCTATAATAATGGTATGCTAGCAATATGAAGAACAATACAATTTTACGCATTGGTGCTGGCGCGGCGTTTGTGGCGCTGGGTGGAATATTATTAAGTGAGAGCTTTGGCGTGCAGTTTCATTACTGGCGGGAGTTTTGGTATGGTTTGTGCGCGTTCGGATTTATCATGGTTGGCGTGCTGACGCTGCGCAATCGCAATTGGCTGTGGGGAGCGCTCTGGGTAGCAGTTGGCCTAACAATTGGCGCGAATGCATTTTTGCATAATAACGTTAATATTTGGCGAATGTTTTTGCCACTGGTGCTGATCGCGATTGGCCTGACGATTATTTTTAATTTGTCGCAGCGCCAACGTGGCAGTGCAAAAAAATCAACGGATGACAATATGGTTGCGTCTTTCTCGGGCAACACACGCAAGATAAAAGGCGAATTTGCAGGTAACTCGCTTTCGGCGGCGTTTGGTCAGGTGGATCTCGACCTGCGCCAAGCCAAGATAGAGGATGATGCGGTGATTGATATTTTTGTTCTGTGCGGTGGCATCAATATTATTTTTCCAGATAATGTCATCGTCAAGACGCAGGTCAATAGTATCTTTGGCGGGGTAGAGGACAAAACCAATGCCGCCAAGAGTGCAAAAAAGACGGTCTACATTCGCGGCGACTGCGTCCTTGGTGGGCTCGAAATTAAATAATTAGAAAAACAATAATTCGCTACAACACGCTTCTTGATAACAACGAGAAGCGTGTTTGTTTTTGTGTCGAGATATGCAGGCAGTGAAGTACGAATGAAGCTGGTACGATAGTATGCTGCCAGATTTTTCAACTTCGTACTTGGCTTAAAAAATTTGCTGATGCTATTAGTAATGAGCTACATGTCCGCTATATGTAATTGATAAAATTTCTCGTTGCTGGATTAATCATCGTCACATATTGATTGTGGTATTGTAATGATGTGAGAGTGGCCTGGCAATATGCGTCAGAGTGTTTGATCTTTTATGTGCGCCGATTGATAAGGGCTGCGATAACTTTGCAAAATTGCGCATGGTGGATGAATGTGCCTCGCTAGTAATAATAAATGTGCGCGACAGCAACGTACACAAAAATGTACTGCTTACAAAAATAGTATGCAAAGCAACATGATTTACTAATCCATTCACTAGCCATATAAAAATAAATAAAAATTAACTACTATAAAAATATTCAAATTTCATACAAGCGCGTCCTGCAAGTTTTGCCTTAGCTACAACACATACACAAAGTATAAAAAATGTGCTGACAAGATTTTTGTATAAGGTATATGCAAATGTACTGCGCTGGCCATTCTTGCTATACTATAATTATGAACCGCTGCCCCTGGGCTGAATGTAGCGACACTGAGCGCACCTACCACGACACCGAGTGGGGTGTGCCGCTGTATGATGACCAGAAATTATTTGAGCTGCTCTGCCTGGAGGGTGCGCAGGCTGGCCTGAGCTGGAGCACAATTTTGGCCAAGCGGGTGGGCTACCAGCAGGCCTTCCACCAATTTGAAATCACAAAAGTAGCCGCCATGACGGATGCGGAGCTGGAGGCGCTCACCCAGGACGCACGCATCGTCCGCAACCGACGCAAAATTTATGCGGTGCGCGGCAATGCCCAGGCGGCGCTACGGGTCATTCGCCAGCACGGTAGTTTGCAGGCCTATCTATGGGGCCTGGCGGGTGGCGCGCCGGTGCAAAACCGCTGGCAGATTGCAAGCGATGTGCCTGCCGATACGACTACCTCCCGGGCAATGAGCGCGCAGCTCAAGCGGGACGGCTTTGCCTTCGTCGGCCCAACCACGTGCTACGCCTTTATGCAGGCCGCGGGGATGGTGAATGACCATGTGGTGGAGTGTTTTCGGTACAGGGAGTGTGCGGCGCTGGGTGCTCATATAGAGTAATGAAAGTGATGCGTCTCGGTGTGCTGTGTTATTGCAAAGCTCGGTAGCACCAGCATGTAATAATGCGGTCGCTGGGAGCTTTTCAATCGGGCGGGCCTTGGGTATAATAGACCCAGAGGCATTTTTGCGTAGCTTGTGGTGCGCAGAATGAGTGGCTATCACCCACGAAGCCTGCGGGAAGAAATTGGTTTGTTATGTTCATAAAGAGTTGTGAATCTAAGTAGCCAAGAATAGACCCCGCCGCGAATGCTGCGACAAGGCAATAATTAAGTGCTGAAAGAGTATGGCTATTTCTGTCGTTTTGTCGGGAAATGCTAGAATCACTTCTTTTGGAATCGAGATGGTACCGTCCGCGCGAATACCCAGCGGATTCTCGAGCTCAGAAGAGGTGATTTTAATTATATAAAGGAGTAGCCATGCCATTGCCAGCCCACAAGTCAGCCTTGCAGCACGCCATTCGCCATGAGTGCGCGGCGCTGTGGCCACTGCTTGAGGCGGCTGATTCCTGGGCGGATGATCAAGTACTCTTGGGGCAGGTGAAGGGCACGATGATGAGCCCTCACCAGCTGGCCAGTTACCTACTGGGATGGGCTACCACAGTGCTAGAGTGGGGAAATGCATATCGTCAGACATATACGATGCCGACGATTATTACCACTGGCTATGGTGTAGTAGCGCAAAAATTCTATGCGCAATATGCCGATATAGCATATAGTGCTGTACTAACAAAGCTTCATGAAACAGTAGTAGCGCTTGAGCAGTTGATCGAGCAGACATCAGAGGACGATCTCTATCACGTCGTATGGTACCAGACAAAGACGAGTGGCCGGGAATATACCATGGGGCGGATAATTGAGCTCAACACAGTTGCGCCATTGCGGAATGCACGCGGCAGGTTGCGCAGAGCTATGAAGGAAAGAGGATGAGCACTATGCAGCAGAATAATCGTGTGACGAGCTTTGCAATCGATCGGGAGTATGATTACATTATGTATGATACGACTGACATGATTCGCGCTATGAATTTTCCGAGGGAGATTGCGGGCTTGTCTCTGAAGGCCGATGAATTTCATCTGTCACTGTTTGAGGTACTTGGTGAGTATGGGGTGGACGAGGCTGGTGAGTATTATTTGATGACAAAGCAAGTACGAGGTAAAGGGTGATGCAACCTGGGCGAATCCTTATCTATGGTGACTCGAACGTCTGGGGCGACAAGGGTTTTGGTGAGAATGGCGTTCCGTTGAGGCGCTATGCTACCGAGCAGCAATGGCCGAATATCCTCCAGCAATTACTAGGTGATGAGTATAACATCATCCAAGCGGGGTTGTGTGGACGGACAGCAGGGGAGTATGTAGGGCACGCGCCATATCTTGGTGGCAAGATTGGTTACGAAATAGCACTGCGAGAGGCTAGCCCGGTGAGCGGGGTGATCATCGCGCTTGGCGTGAATGATGCACAAAATGAAAGTGCTTCTGGCGAGCAAATCGTGGCTGATTTACAGTGGTATAGCGCCTATACCCAGGCCTATGCAGCTGATAGCGAGAATGGCATGGCTAGTAGTGGCAGCGTGTGGTATATTGCGCCTGCTATTGCGCCGGTTCAGTGCTATGCGCCGCTTGCTAGTAAACTACATTACATCAACGAAAAGCTACGTGCTACTCATACAACCATTAGCAATCCACTTGACGACCATGACGACTATGCGCCTGATGGCATCCATTTTTCACTGCAAGGGCATCGGCGAGTGGCGCAGGCAATATATAAGGCTATAAAGGAGGGTGTAGCGAGATGAATCGACAGTATATAGCAGAACAATCACCACAGGTACGCGTTGGTGTGGGTGTCTTTATCTTGCGCGATGGAAAGTTCTTAATGCAGCAACGACAGGGGTCGCATGGTGCTGATACATGGAGTGTCCCTGGTGGCCATATCGAATATGGTGAGACGCCTGAGGAGGCGGCGATCCGTGAAGTGCGCGAAGAGACAGGCTGCGAGATTGCTAACCTGCGCTTTGCTGCTGTCACGAATGATATCTTTGCTGATGACCATAAGCATTATGTGACGTGGTGGCTGACGAGCGATTGGTGGTGTAGCGAACCTGCTATTACCGAACCAGATAAATGTAAAGAACAGCGCTGGGTAGACTTTGACACACTACCACAACCGCTGTTTTTACCCTGGCAGCAACTGCAGCACAGCGAATTTATAACGCAGATTCGACACACAGTATCACAAAGTAAGCAAGGAGGAAATGTATGACAAAAATAACCTATTTCGTCCACGGTACAACGACGGATAATGAAACTGGCAAGGCGACTGGATGGTTACCTGGTGAGCTGTCAGCAGTGGGGGTTCAGCAAGCACAGGCGCTGCCAGAGCAAGCGGCTGATACTAGCTTTACTGTGGTATTTTGCTCGGATCTTGGTCGAGCGATTGATTCAGCACGGCTTGCCTTTGGCGTGACGCATCAGATTGTTATTGATAAACGGCTGCGCGAAGCAAATTATGGTGATAATAATGGCACGGATGGGGCCTTTAAGGCTAGTTTGCTCCCCTTTGTTGATACACCATTTCCGCACGGCGAGAGCTACCGCGATGTAGAGGCGCGCATGCACGACTTTGTGGCGATGCTGCAGCGCGACTATGCTGGCCAGCACATTGCTATCGTGGCGCACGAAGCACCGCAGCTTGCGCTGGACGTTATCCTTGGTGGTAAGACCTGGCCAGAGGCAATAGCAACCAATTGGCGCGAAGTTGGCTCATGGCAGCCTGGGTGGGTGTATGATACAGAGGTAGTAGAGAGGTCAAATGAATAGCGTATCACAAGATGCTTACCTGGCGGTCAATGACAGGGAAAAGATGTGCGCAGCCTCTCTTACGCAGCTTCGCACCGCCCTTGCCGCCAGCTGGACTGCGCAGACGGCCTCCCCGCTGGTGGCCTGGACGCCGCACAACCCAAGCAGCGGGCAGTGTGCTGTCTCGGCGCTGGTGTTGCAGGATTACTGTGGTGGTAAGATTTGCCGCTGTGTGGTGGTGGGCACGCCGCATTATTTCAACCGCATTGATGATCAGGTAGTGGATAGCACGGCTGCGCAGTTTGGCACGGTAGCGATTGATTACGACACCTCTACCGTGCGCAGCCGCCAACGGATTCTGCGCCACGCCGACACCCGCCAGCGGTACGAGCTGCTGAAGGAGCGGGTGGAGCGGTTTTTGGTTGAGCTGGATGTGGTGGCTCAAGCAATTGGACGCGTCGATTACGGCCATATGGGCAAGGATTGCTTGCGCGACCAGACTATATGGTTTGGTGATACGAATAGTATTGTTATCGTTGGCGAGGCACCGGCCCGAACTGGCTGGGTAAGGAGTGGCATTGCTTGGCATAATACAGCGGGGAAACTGCTGCCAAGTGGTGTCATCATGCAAAAGTTGCTAGCTATCCTTGGTAAGGAGCTGCTAGCAGTTACGTTTACAGAGGCAATCAAGTGCTTCCCATCCGATCGCCGTTATCTTAAGGATCTAGCCGCTCTCTATAGACCAACGCTTACACAGCAGTTGCGTATACTAAATCCAAAACTTATCCTGACGATGGGGACTATCCCAACCCAGGCACTGATTGAGGAGCCGTTCCGCCGGCTGAGCGATGTTGTTGGTAAACGGTACGCCATGGGCGGGAGTGTAGTTATACCAATCTTTCACCCGTCGCCAATATCGCCGCGTGGGTATAAAGACAATATTCCAATTTTTGAATCAATACGTGAATATTACAGAGGTGCAATATGATATACATACGGCAATCTGGCTAAGACTTAATGTAATTGAATAAGCAGTATAAGATAAATCAAGGAGGAAACCAATGAAATTCACACATGGCACACGCCGCCGGGCGGCAGAATACGAGAAGGATTGGGTGCTGCGCTGGAAGGATGACCAGACGTTCCAGAAGTCGGTGGCGCAGCGGCCGGCGGATAATGCCTATGTCTTTTATGACGGACCGCCGTTTATCACCGGGGTACCGCACCACGGTACGTTGCTGAGCTCAATCGTTAAGGATGCGGTGCCGCGCTACTGGACGATGAAAGGCAAGCGTGTGGAGCGCCGCTGGGGTTGGGACTGTCATGGCCTGCCGGCAGAGAACTTCGTCGAAAAGCAGATGAATATTACCGACCGGCGGCAGATTGTGACGAGTAGTGATCAGCCAGCGCCACTGGATAAAGACGGTCAGCCACTACCAACCATCAGTCTGGAAAAATACATCACTAAGGCGCGTGAAAGCATGGTGGCCAATAGTGAAACCTGGCAGGGTGTGATTGACCGGATTGGTCGCTGGGTGGACTTTACGGGCGCCTACCGCACCATGGACAAGGACTTTATGGAGAGCGTCTGGTGGGCCTTCAAGCAGCTGTACGAAGCGGGCAAAATCTACGAAGGCGAAAAGGTGCTGATGTACGACACCAAGTTTGCTACTCCTGTCAGCAAGGCCGAAGTGACCATGGACAACGATGCTTACCAAACGGTGACTGATCCGAGTGTGTATGTGAAGTTTAAGTTGGCTGATGACGATACTATTGTCCTCGCCTGGACGACCACCCCATGGACACTGCCAGCTAACCTGATGCTGGCGGTCAATCCAGAGATGACGTATTGCGAGGTAAAGGTGCCAAAGGGTACAAAAAATGTGTTCTTGCTCTCGGGCAAGCATGCCTATGCATCACGTCAGTACTATCCACAGCTGAAGCAGCAGCTTGAGCAACAGGGCTATACGGTGACGATCATTGACCACATCGACCCCGATAACCCAGACTTAGCAGAGAATGTAGAGCAGTTGGCGCAATACGACTTTGCCAATGCGCATGTGGTGACGCATTCGCTCGGTGCAGCAACGTTCTTGAAGTATCTGCAGGATGCTAATGTGACGGTTGCATCGCTGACGATGATCGCGCCAGCGTATGGTGTGTCGAATAGCAGTGATGAGCAATGGAAGCAAGAGTCGGGCTATGTTGGCCTTGTGGTTGATCTTGCTCAGGTGCGACGGAAGATTGCCCAGCGACCGACTATTATCTATTCGGACGATGCTGAGGTGCTTAACCAGGGTTTTGCGCAGCTTGGCAAAGAGCTCGGTGCAGCGATGCAGTATGAACCTGGTAAGGGGCATTTCTTTGCGGCGGAGAAGAGCTTGGTGCCAGAGATTATACTACCCCTAAGCGAAAAACTGATCATCGCCGAAGAAGCCCTCGAGCGCACCCTGCAGGACGAAAAGCACCATCCACTAGATTACAAAGTATTGCGCACATTCCCCGGCAGTGAATTGGTCGGCAAGAAATACCAGCCGCTCGATACGGGCTCGACTTGGCCAGAAAATGACAAGATCCACACCATTTACGCGGCGGATTTCGTCTCGCACGAGTCGGGTACGGGCATTGTGCACATTGCGCCGGCCTATGGTGAGGACGACTTTGAGCTGGCCAAGCGCCACGGCATCAGTGCCTTTCACGTCATCGACGATAATGGCTACTACACCGATAGCAATTACACAGGCCTGGAAGTGTGGGATAATAACAAATTCATCGCCAAAGACCTGAAGGAAAAGGGCGCGGTGTGGAAGATTGAGTACATTCGCCACGAGTATCCGTTCAATCCGCGCAGCAAGCAGCGCATCATGTACCGGGCCATCCCAAGCTGGTTCTTCGACATCCAGG
>CALKQS010000012.1 GCA_937990725.1 uncultured Candidatus Saccharibacteria bacterium
ATTATGTATGCTTCCCAAGCATGAGACGAGGGTTCGACTCCCTCTACCCGCACCATGAGGAGGAACACCACACGTTGCATGGGGTGTTTTTTATTTTTTATTATGTATGATCGTAAGCTTGTCATTGTCCAGAACCCTTATAGCACCCGCCATAGCGAGGTGCAGGCTGGTGTGTTTGATCGGCTTGATGCAGCGGGTATCGCCTACGATACCATAACGACGCGCTTTTCACGGGCAGAAGACAACATTAGGGATCTTGCCGATCACCTGCCACAAGACGCTCACATCATCAGTGCGGCAGGTGATGGCACAAGTACGCAGGTGGTAAATGCGGGGCTGAGGGCTGAGCTTGATGACGCGGTGTATAGCTTTATTGGCTATGGCAATTGTAACGATCTCGCAAGAGGCCAACGCGATCCTTTACCACTGCTGCAGACCAACCGCCACACTATTATTCATCAGCCACTCTCTATTGAGGTAAATGGTGAGCCATGGCGATACGCCCCTGGGTATATGACACTTGGCTTAACTGCTCTGATTGCCAGCGGCTTCGCCAGCACGGCATCACGCGAACGCATGCGCCACACACCACCCCACACCAAGCTTGTGCGCAGCATGGGGCAAGTTGCCACCACCTACCTGCGTGCACACGATACCTACTTACCACCATTCACAACCAACCTTTCTACTATAGAACAGACTAATCTAACCGATGTGATGATGATCAACAGCCAATGTATGGGGCGCCTGATTCGCTCGTCGATCGACTACCCGCAGACCGACTTCTTTGGCTACCGTCAAGCTGACTTCTCGTCTATCTGGAAAAATATCCCCTTTGTCTGCAGTGCCATAGCGGGCCACACACCGGCCGAAAAAATCACTGATATCACACTCACCTTCCGCGAGCCGGCCACCATCCTCGCCCAGACCGAGGGAGAACACGCCGCACTGCCGGCGGTATCGACAATTCGCGCGTATAAAGACCCGGCAAAGGCTATTCGGGTTGTACGGCCCTGATTACTAACTGCGTGCGTGTATGCATCAGCAAGTTTGCTAGGTTATAGTATTCTATTGGTTATGATGCTATGCGTTCGGTAGTTTCTTCGGCAGCGAGCTGGTCTAATACTGCGTGAAGCTCTTCGCTATACTTCCAGTCAGCAAGTGCAAGCATATCAAGTCCCATGTAGCATGTATCAGGATCGATATCACTGTAGCGCTGATACTCCAGGACCTCTGTGAACACTCTACGGATAAGCTCTGGCGTCAGCTGAGCGGCTGTTGATTTCTCATTATCTGAGCTAAGTGATCCTGCTTCGTGTAAGCCTATCTGTATATTTTTTGCAATATCAGCAGCAAAATCCATTGCCGCATTGGTCTGGATTGCGTATGCATAACGCTGATGCCCATCAACTGCAGTGTGAGCAGTGTGCTCTTGTTGTTGGCAGCGCGTGCGCAAATCGTGCCAGCGTTGCTGACCCGACTCATCACTGAAGACAAGGGATGCATCAGTCCTATGCTGCCGTTCGTGTTTACGCGTCAGTGCTGTTTTTGAATCATTTTTACCGGGAATCTCAGGGTCTTTCATGTCAATACTATAGCATGTGGTTGCATATCTGTATAGTATCCATGCTGGCTTTTATAAATGAGATAGCCATTTATTTCTGATCGACTGCCAACCCCTGCCGAATCTGCGCCGCACGCGCCTCCCCTACCACTGCCGCTAGCTCTGCCTGGCTGGCGCGCATGATACCACGTACACTACCAAACCGCCGCAGGAGCTTCTGCTTGGTTTTGGGGCCAACGCCAGGAATACCATCGAGCGCACTCTTGACGCCGGCTTTGCGCTGCAACGCCGTGTGGTAGCTGACGGCAAAGCGGTGTGACTCGTCACGAATCCGCTGGAAGAGTTTGGTAATGTCACTGGCTGCAAGCGGCATAGTAGCTACCTGGCTGGTACTGCTGGCTGGTTGTTCCTGCACGGCAGAAGCAGCCTGGGCCGCCTCTGACTCATAGCCCGCGCTACTCCCGCGCAAATTCTTAGAGTGCGCACCAGCGTTGCGTTGCCCCGGGTGGAGGTTAATCACATAGACATCGCCATCCTCGTAGACGGTGATACCATTCGGGCGTTCGGCTTGCAGGCGCTGAATATACGCCAGCCCCACCTGCGAGCCAGTTTTATGTACCAGGATCTCTTCCTCACGCTTGGCAATGCTAATGATCGGCACACGCACCCCACGCGCATCGCGGGCCGCAATTGCAGCTGCCAGCTGGCCTTTGCCACCGTCAATCAGCAGCAGGCTCGGCCTTCCCCAGCTCTTGATATGGCGCTCACTCAGGCGGCGAAAGATGACGTCATGCATATTGCCAGTGTCGTCGTTTTTTTCGCTAACTTTGAACTTGCGGTACTCGGCCCGGTCACTCACCCCATTGCGAAACACCACCATGCTCGCCACCACTTGGCGGCCGCTCATGTGGCTGATATCGTAGCCCTCGATGCGGGTTGGTGCGCCGGCTAGCCCCAGCAGCGTGGTCAAGTCCGCCAAGGCCCGATCCTTACTAATAGCCAAAAATTCCTTATCGCCAAACATCACCCGGCGCTGCAGCTCCTGCATGGCGCGCAGCTTGTTGCGCAGCTGGGCGGCTCGCTCAAATTCGTGTAGCCCCGCGGCCGTCTTCATATCGCGCTCAAGCTCGGCAGCGATGGCTTTGCGGTTGCCTTTGATGTAGCTTATCAGCGTGCGCAGGTTGGCTTTGTAGGCCTGCGGCCCGTCGCTAACTTTAGGGCTCAGGCCCAAATCCTCATCTAGCTTTGACTGCCCAGGCCGGCGCTCGCGCGTTAGGTACGGGAAGATTGGCCGCAGGTGGCGCAGGGCTTTTTTGAGCGCAAAGCCATTGTAGAAGGGGCCGTAGTAGTCAGCGCCATCATCCGCTGGGTTGCGCGTCAAGCTCACCACTGGCCACTGGCTCTTCATGTCGATCCGCACGAAGGTCTGCGATTTATCATCACGCAGCAGCACATTGTAGCGCGGCATGTAGCGCTTGATCATCTCGCTTTCGAGAAAGAGGGCGTCCACCTCGCTTTCGGTCTCGATCCAGTCCGTATCGTGGATCTCCGCCACCAGCGCCATGGTCTTGTTATCCCGCCCGCGCGAATCCTGAAAATACTGCCGCACCCGGTTGCGCAGCACCGCCGCCTTGCCGACATAAATCACCTCCCCGCTAGCCGACTTATGAAAGTACACCCCCGGGCTGCGAGGCAGTGTTGCGAGCTTGGCATGGAGGGCGGCGTTCATACTTCCTATTATAGCGCGAAGCTACTGCTTGCCAGTAAATGGCCGGAACAAACGATCGTGCTCGCCTTGAGCAAGCTTAACAGCCCAGTCTCTCGTTTCGAGATCTGCCAAAAGATGTGCTTTGAGCGCAGTCAAGCCAAGTTTCTGTCGCGCCTGTTTGACCTTCTCTGCTTGCTCAGCAAAGGCAAAAAATTGCTCGCGATATTCCTTTGGGATGTCGCTGATCTTGCCGTTCGGCATGACAACGTTCTCGAGCCCTGTTAGTTTCCTTTCGTCCTTTTTGCGCACACCAGTAATCGATCGATTCATATACGCACCAAGCTGAGCAACGAGGCCAAGGATATTACAAACTGTTTCACCGTCTTGCTCAATACGCCAAGGGTCAAGGCTTTCAAGTGGAATCTTCGTTTCGCTGCCAGCAAGACGCCAGTAAAGTTCCTTTTCACCCCCGTTACCCTCTTTGAGGTAGCGATCACCAGTGAAGTGGCTCAAACCTTTGAGTGTATTCATTAGTGGAGTGCCATATGGCCTAAGGCCAAATGCCGAAGGGACAAGTAATCCACCTAGCGCATCTTCCATCTCATCTCGATATGCTGCTACTGTATCTGTCGTATGCACTAATGTGTCGAGATCCCGTACCGTGCCATTATTCTCACGCCGCCGCGGCAGGTAGATATTACCAATCCGTACCACACGATCATCCCAATCGATCTCCTCGGCATGAGTGACTGCGTGTAGACCAAGCCCACCAACCACAGTATAGGGAGCATCTCCCACATCTTCCATCCGATTGTGAAAGTCTGCTGCAACTAATGTGAAATACGAATTGTCTAGGGTTGTTTCTGGGGATCGTCTCATACACTTGGTTATACCATACTTTTGTGGGTGTGAGAAGTGTTTTGCATACTATTGTACGACTCTGTCGTATTAGTTTTTATCTTGTTCGAATCATATCCATGGTATGTTCTATGTGGATACGAAATAAGGCCAAGCCGTTACCCGGCAGTACTCACTACACCCTCATAATTATTCTAAAGCTTGGCAAACTCTCTGACGCAGCACCGGCACAACCTCTGTCTCAAACCATGGGTTACGTGCTCGCCAGCGAGCAGTCAGCGGCGAGGGGTGCACCAGTGGAAAATACTCTGGCAAATAGTGCGCAAAATGCGCCACCGTTTCTGTTAAGTTTTTCTCTGCCTGGCCAGCAAGGTAGTATTTCTGCGCATAGGTACCAACCAGAATCGTCAAGCGTACTGCTGGCATCTGAGCGCGAAGGCGCGGGTGCCATTTCTTGGCAAACTCTTTGCGTGGTGGCAAGTCGCCATGCGCACCCTTGCCAGGATAGTAAAAATCCATTGGGATGAGCGCAAAGAGATCGGGGTTGTAAAACTGCTCATCGCTCACGCCAAGCCACTGCCGCAAGAGGCGGCCACTGGCATCATTCCACGGCACTCCCGTCTCCTGAGCAATACGGCCCGGTGCCTGGCCAACAATGATGATACGCGAGCTGGCCGAGGCGCTATACACCGGCGGCCAACCCCGTGCTGCAAAATCAGCGTTCATTGGGTCGGTACAAATGTGCTCGTAGAGGAGCGGCTGTGATTGCGCATTTGTCATATCTTTAGTATAGCGAAGTTGTGCAGTTGGCTCAATTGTAGCAAATGCCAATATCCACTAGTCCCCCACCGTTAGCTCGATTATCTTCTGGAAGGTTTTGCCATTACGGATTGTGAGCTGCTTATAAAACCGGGCTTTGAGCAGCTTTTTATGATAGTTTGATGTGAGATAATCGGCCTGATTGTATTGCAATAGAAGAACGCCGTACGCCCAAAATAGAGCTGCTCACGATCGTTCGCCCAAGTAGCCGTTTCTGCCTCGATAGCTGCCTTGTCCGCCTCTGGCAAGTAGAACAGCGCATCCCGTCGGTAGGCCATGTCGTCCTGCCACCAGCTGGGTAACTGAGCTACCTCTTGCCGGAGCGTGGCAGCACTGATGATGATAAACGGCACTGGGAAGTCATAGGTCGCGTCAAAATAGCGCGCCAATGTGCGCTGGATCACCTCCTCCGGCTCGCTGCTGTCAAAAAACAGATTGCCACTATTGATATACGAGACAACGCTGCGAAAGCCCAGCTCCATCAAGTCCGCCTTCAGGCGATCCATACTTACCTTATGCCTGCCGCCAACATTAATACCGCGAAGGAGCAGCGCGTAGCGCATTGATTGTGCTGTAGTGTGGTGGGGTGTGTGCATAGTGCTATTATACAAGAATACACGGCGAGTGTCATGTTGCTGGGTGATAGTTACTGCCCACTACTCAGGCAGCAGCCAGTGGCCACCCAGCAAGAAGGTCGCCATATCGGCAAGCAAGATAAGCCCGCACAGTACGATGACCACTGTAATACTTGAGCGAATCAGCGTGCTGTATCGGGCTCGCACCCGCTCGAACCAGGCTATGAGGGGCTGGTGTCTATCGCACATAATCGCGATGACAAGGCCAAAAAATAGCCCCTGACTGACAAGCAACCACACGACGTGCACCATGATAACGACAAGCAGTGACTGTCCCCGCTAAGACGATGAGCGCAAATGTAGCGATTGTTTACCCAGTAAGAAAGATACGCAGCTCACTTCAAGCTATTGTACGCCGCGCAAAGCACCTGCTCTTATTTGCTATATCCAACAAATCCAGCAGCATTCCCCGTCAGGCGATCAACGATGATACCGTTGCTATTAATAATCATGGTTGGCCCATCTGTACCCGCCAAAACAACGGCTGTTTGTGCCTGCCTAGCATGAATAACACTATCTGCTGCGTGAAATTGCTTTTGCAGATAGCCATACTCAGCATCATCCAGTGGAATATAGGCAACGTCACTCCCCTTGAGCCGCTCAACAATATCTGGGTAGTGTATGTCATAGCAAACATATGCCGTAACTTTCGTAGCATTATGCGTAGCAATTACGCGTGAATAACGCGCTGTACCAATTGATTCATCTGGCGCAAGATGCGCTTTGTAATTTGTTAGTATACTGCGACCAGACTGATCTACCAGTGCGACTTTTTTGTATATTCTCGTATCGTCTTTTTCTGTTGTGTGGTAGACGATGTTGATCGATTCTCTTTGTGCAAAGGCTGCAATTGTTGTGTGCAGCGCAGGTGGGATAGAATTTTCTGGCCAGACGATTGTCGCATGAGGATATTGGTACTGTGCAATTGCGCGCTTTGTCAGATGTATGAGGTCATCCACATCAGCCTTAGTAGCGGGTATATCAACGCCGCCACGTGTCATCTTTTGGAGTGCAATCACTGGAGGGAGTGGCTTGGCTGGCATATGCACAGCAATACTATTTGCTATCGCCACGAGTACAACAAGCCCGCAGCTCATACGTATCCATACGCTCATACGAGCATGCACTATTAGCCACGCTATACTCACGCCGCAAAGTAATACAATCGCTTCGAGCACTGCTTCGCCGCCATAGGCACTCCACGCAGTGATACTGCTATTACGCCACACGCTATAGCCAAGATGAGGAATCCACCAATCCTCTACCACTGGTGCATGAGTTCGTATATACGTCAATGTACACCATGCAATAACAAAGAGCACTACAGCACCGTATGTCCGAATATACCGACGCAGAGCTATAATCCAAAATAGATTAGCCTGCAAAAGCGCCCATCCAACACTTGCACCAAATGCCACGCCGGGCGACATAAAGTAGTAATACCAATAGGTCGTTGGTAAGAGCCATGCCAGCATGAAACAAGCACCAACGCCATAAAGATGGATGCCCGACAGTCGTCGCACTGCTATAAATAGCAATGCTAATGCAAAAAATACTGGTAGCTGCAGAAGCCAATGTGGGGCAAAAGCCGTTCCTGCCACAACAATGCCAGATATCGCTGCAAAAACATATGGCCGAGCCGCTCGCCGTATTGTCATAAAGCGCATAGGTTTCATGTGCTTGCACGCCATAGGCACTACAAGCCAGCGCCGCACCCGTCGGCAGTACCACTCGTAACGCTCGTCAAAGACGTGATGGATGGTGTGCTCTTCGATCGGAATAATGAGCCAGTTTAGCACGCCAAAGCACACCACTGGGCACAGCAGCGCCAGCCATGAGCCGCTCACCAACGCGCAACCAAGTACCGCTAAGATATATGCAAGATAAAGTGGATTGCGCGAGAAATTGAACGGCCCCGTGGTGAGCAGCTCGCTTGGCTCATCAAGCGGGTTGGTTGAGGTTGCAGCTCGGCGCAAAGCGCGCATCGTTGCATGCATTATAAACACAGCCACAACAATGCAAGCAGCACCTACCAGCCACCATTCGCTGG
Source organism: uncultured Candidatus Saccharibacteria bacterium (assembly GCA_937990725.1). GTDB lineage: Bacteria > Patescibacteriota > Saccharimonadia > Saccharimonadales > Saccharimonadaceae > Saccharimonas. The sequence continues at coordinate 7,635 of CALKQS010000012.1, forward strand.
CAATCACTACTGTCCCTGGCCACGTCCACGCTACTGCTAAAGCAGCAAAGCCGAAGCCGAAGAGACAAAAATCAGGAATATGGTTATATATCATATGCTTCTTCATGCGTATGATTATACCACTTTATTACTGATGTGACATAAACATGATATACGTTCTTATTATGTACGCATTGCCCCTGACTCATTTATCGGAGATGCGCTGCATGCAGGGCGTCATATACGCTTGGAACAACTTTCACCAATCCGCGTAAGGCAATATCCTGTGGTGCAGTGCGTGAAAAAACTGGACATTCTTGGGCCGTAGCAAAGCCAATTTCCATTGCTGCGCTTAGTCCAATATAGCCATCTGGAGCATGAAGCATCACAAAATTTGCTTGACAAATTGCTAATAAATGCTCTGTTTCGATTTCTAGTGGCGACATACCTTGCTCGGCAGCGTTTCGCACAAATGCTGGGTCGTCATCAAACTGTATCTGTCGTGGCGATAAAACTTGGCAGCCAGTTACAACAAGCTCATCATATACCCGGAAAAGTCCGTCTCTGTCACGCGTGTATGAACCGCAAAGCACCGCCCGAGGTGGTTCAAAATTCCGTCGCGCCATATTCATATATCACTTCTGTTAGTTCACCGTGTCCATCAATACATGCCGCCATTTCGCGCATGAAGCTCTTATACTTCTTTGGCTCGCCCTCCATCTCTTCACGCGTGCGCCAAGCATTTTTGCCGCCTTCAAATTCTTTGACCATCGTGCCCGAGACGGCATCGCAAAACATCAGATGAAATAGTTTGTCCTCAACGATTTCATTTGTTTGACTGTGACGAACCCGCTCGTGATAGACACCGCGGTGTACAAAAGTACCGCGCAGTCCTGTCTCTTCAGCAAGCTCACGTGCTGCCGCTTCAACAACAGACTCTGCCCAACGTACTTTGCCAGTTGGCGCACCCCAAAAACCATAGTATGGATGCTTGAGTCGCTGCTGCAGAAGGTATTGCTTCTCATTATGGTGCTGGCGCTCAATAACAAGTAATACAGCCACCTTTGGTTGACGCTCAATCACACCAGCATCAGTGTCTAGCTTATTGGCGTATTCTTTACCTTTGATCGAAAGCATGTAGCCATCAGCTGTTTTCGTCACGTAGCCCAACGCCACGAGTCGTTTGATATGAAATTTGACATGGTCGCTATCAAGCCCAGTGGCTCGCTGCAACGCAGCGAAATGAGCAGTCGGCAAGAATAGCAATTCTCGCAATATTTTTATCTGTGCATCGTGCACGGTTTCTTCGAGACTCATCATTATTACTCCCTTCCTCCCTACTGTAAAACGGTCAGTCTACAAAATCTAGGGAAGTCAAGTTCCCGATAGGCGAGCCATCGATAGACTCTTTGATTTCAAAATCTATACGATAACAGGATAGTACACAAAACTTACTATTAGCATTTTATCGAACTGAATAATATTCTGCCAGTGTAATGTGTCAAGTATGAAATTTGGCAATATTATGATATCGGTGGTATATTGATTACAGTAGCGAAAACCGCGCAAGAAATATCATAATATGCAATCGAAATCCAGCCAGTATCAAACACTAAAACTACTAACTATCAACATAGCATTTATATCTCTCTGGCTTGTAACCTTGCTCAACCCGGAGAGACTGAAGGCATTGTGGTTTGTAGTCGTGCTGTCGCTAGCGCTCCTCTTTATTATAAAAAATAAAAATACATCCAAGCATGATATTTTTGCAGGGGTTGCCCTGGGCTGTTTAGTTATGCCGTCCCATGCTGTCATGGGGATATGTTCTATTGTTGCGTACATCGGAGGCGCCAGCGTCCTTAAGACAAGCAAAAACAAGATCCTCTTGTTCAAGGCCGCCAACATAAAAGAGATAATGAAAACGGTCGGCATCGCGACAATCGCAGGAGCGACGCTAGCAGTTATCAACATCCTCTTGGCAAGATCTGCCATGGAATTTAATATTTCGATCGAACCCGAGTGGTTCCTGCGCGCAATCAAAGCCGGCGTGTCAGAGGAGATCATTTTTCGTTTCTTCTTTTTTGCGCTGAGCGTTTATTACATCAAGGATGGGGCGTTATCAAGATTCGATAATTTTTTGTGCTATGTCATCATGGTATTACCACACGTCTTGATACATTTTGACGCAACGAATTTTACATTGAGCAGCATCGTGGTGTTGGCACTGTTGTTTGGATTGCCGTTTGCTATTATGCAACGAAAACGTGATCTGAGCTCTGCAATCGGAGCTCATACGATGGTCGATGCAGTACGATTTTGCGTGTTTGGGACGTAGTCTATTTTAATTTTATCCAATATCTATGCAAAAAACACCTCCATTATAAAAACTATTCATATCTTTTTGCATGAGTCAAGTAGGTAACACCTGAAGCTGAGCATTTTACTCCTTCCTCATACTGCTCACCGTAGATACACTGTAATAAGCATATTTCTATATATACATACCAATATATCTCGATACTATATCTATTCTCTATGTATATCTTTATAACTCATCTCTCTTTCTCTCATATTTCTCTATCTATTTCTATACCCATCTCTATATCTCTATATATCTATACATCTCTTTCTCTATATTCCTCTACTTATTTCTACTTATCTATCTCTATCTCTATCTTTATCTTTATTTACTTATCTTTATATCTATTTATCTCCTTATCTATATCTTTCTTTACTTATCTATCCTCTATCCTCTTATCTTTATCTATCTCTCTATCTCCATATATCCAACCATATCGATTTCTCTCCTATTATATATAAATATATAAAAGAAGAGAAAAGAGAACCGATGCTAACAGGGAAAAAACAGGGTAAACCAGGCGAATTTCGAAATTCGCCTTTTTTGATATAAAACTGCGCCTTGATATACTACCTTGTAAGGAGCTTATTATATGCCAAAGTACGTTCATATTGCTGGTCTTATTCTATTGCTTTGTTTGCTAATGTACGCGCTGCTGCGCACTCTCGCACCAGCACCAAACTCCACCCCACAGAGCGGCACGAATCATCCACATCCTCAGCACACCTCTCCGTCACGCATGCTCTATGGCCTAACCATCGACGACAGCTGGGAGGGTACGGCAAGGCTTGCTGATATCGTGGAGGCCCTTCAGCGTCTGCCTGCTCGGCCAACAGTGCGGATCGTTATGTCTAAGGATAGATCACCGCAGCGTTACCGTGGGCTATTCAAGGCGATTCATCGCGTGGCCGATATCATGGCCCAGCCCGTTGATTCTTCTGATATGCACAGCTACAGCACTGAGCGCTACCAGCAGCGCTTTGCTGAGTCTTACCAGTATTTATCTCACTATGTAGCGATATGGGAGATTGGCAATGAAATAAATGGCCAAGAGTGGATCCAAGAAGACCCGCGCCTTACCGCCGCGAAGGTGACCAGTGCTTACCGATATATTAAGGATAAGCATGCCGCGGCGGCGCTTGTTCCCTACTACTTCCCGCCAGGCGGGAGCACACTCAGCATGAAAGACTGGCTACAAACATACCTACCTGATGATCTGAAGCAGGGCGTCGATTATGTCCTCGTCAGCTACTACGACGATGACAACAATGGCTACCAGCCCAACTGGCGGCGGGTCTTTGCTGAGCTTGAGACGCTCTTCCCAGAGGCCAAGCTTGGCATTGGCGAGTGCGGCACACCCAGCGAGCATGCCCCGATGGCACACAAATTGCAGCTATTTCGGCATTATTATGCTATGCCGCAGTATACCCCACGCTACGTTGGCGGGTACTTTTGGTGGTACTGGGCACACGATGGCGTGCCATACAAGGATAACCCACTCTGGGAGGAGACCGCGAGGTATATGAAGAAGCAGTCGTGAGCTAAGGATGCTTTGGCCTCGCACCATTTCGCTAACATGCAGCATACTACAACCAATACATCATAGAACTTATCACGACTAAGCTTTCTTGCGGGCTGATTTTTTATCTTCCTTGCCCCCTTGGAGTAACTTATTTTTCAGCGTCAACACCACATCCGCCTCTTTAGCCAGCTGCTTGCTATGGGTGACGACGATGACGCATTTGTCGTTTTCATGAGCAGCCCGGCGCAGGATAGTGATGATATCAGCGGCGGTAGTTTCGTCCAGGTTGCCGGTCGGCTCGTCCGCTAAGATGATCGGTGCATGCGAGACGAGAGCTCGCCCGATCGCCACGCGCTGTTGCTGACCGCCAGAAAGCTTCATGACGTTGCGGTGAATGTGATCGTTGTCCAAGCCCATGGCATGCAACGTTTCGTTAGTGGCTTTAGGATTAACCAGCTTCAAGTTTTCCAGCGGCGTCAGATAATCGATCAGATTATAATTCTGAAACACCA
>CALKQS010000013.1 GCA_937990725.1 uncultured Candidatus Saccharibacteria bacterium
CATGGCGGAGAGAGAGGGATTCGAACCCTCGAAGCCTTGCGGCTTACCGCTTTTCGAGAGCGGCCAGTTCAACCACTCCTGCACCTCTCCGTGTGGTCTGCCCTCATTATAACAGATGCGCTGCCGAACGAAAATATCGCGCGGCGGATATCCTTGAGCTCCTGCCCCACCTTCGCGTATACTAGAGCCATGCAGGATTCTATTTTTACCAAGATTATCAAAGGTGAAATACCAAGCCACACGGTGTATGAGGATGAGCACGCGATTGCCTTTCTTGATATCAACCCGCTGAGTGATGGCCATGTGCTGGTCGTGCCGAAGCAGCAGATTGACTCGCTGTGGGCGCTCCCCTCTGAGGTATATCAACACCTCTGGGAGGTAGCGCAGCGGATTGCCCACGCAATGGAGACAGAGCTCAAGCCTGAGCGAGTCGGCGTGGTGGTGGAAGGCTTTGATGTGCCGCACGCTCACATTCATCTTGTGCCGCTATATGACCGTGAGGTGCTACAGCTCCATCATGGCTACCCGACTAATACCAGCGACACTCACCTGTCTACCACCGCTCAGCGCCTTGCTGCAGCAGTGTCTGGCAGTGGTGGAGACACCAGCGCATGATCACCATCATGGCCATTGGCAAGCGGCACGAGCCCTGGCTGGCTGATGGTATTGCACGCTACGAGCAACGCATGACTCGGGGCTGGCAGCTGCAGTGGAAGCTCCTCCCTGCCAGCCCGCACAGTGGTGATGCGGCACGCCGTGAGGAGTCGCAGCAGATCCTACGAGCGCTTTCACCTCAAGCATACGTTGTACTACTGGACGAGCGCGGTACAATGCTCGACTCCCCTGCCCTCTCGCGCAGCCTGCATCAGCCAATGGCGCAAGGCAAATCACTCGTACTTATCATTGGTGGAGCATACGGTGTGACAGAGGTAGTGATGGAGCGCGCTAATCTAGTGTGGTCGCTGTCTCGCCTGGTGTTTCCACATCAGCTGGTGCGACTCATCTTGGCCGAGCAGCTCTACCGGGCGCAGCAGATTGCCGCCGGGCATCCGTATCACCATCAATAACTAACCAACAATCGGCAAAAACTGATTATCAAAGGCGTGGCGCGTCCCCCGCTGCTTATGCGCCAGATATCTATATTCATCATCGCGCGGTGGTACACTCGGCGTGTGGTGCTGCCCATGGTGCCCTGCCTTGTGCCCCAGCGACGCATGATGTGGGTGAACGTGCGGGTCAGCCGTCAGCTTATCGGACTCAGCCGAGCCTGGTGCCCCACGGCTACGCAGTGCAGCAGGCTCAAGAGTGAGGAGCGCAGTGGTGATCTTATCAAATTGCCCATCGTGCAAGAACACCCCCAGCGCAGTCGCCAAGCTAAAGATCGCCACGGCCGCCTGCGCGAGGATGGTTTTGGGTGAAGTAGTGTGATGTGTGTGTTGCATTGTATGTTTCTGGATGTGTGATTTTCATTAGTTCTATTTTTGTTCATATTCATGGTAGCAGGATGTTTATTTTCTGTCAAGTATGTTTTGTGTCAATGTCGAGATATTCTCTTTTTTGCATGAGCTCTCTTCCCTATTTTCTCGCTTGATAAGCTGTGAAGCCGTTTATCACAGCATATTTATGTTATATAAATCCATGCGATGAACCCTCTTAGTAAGCCTCACTCACCACAAGCCTCAGAAAAAGAATAGTACGAATAGAAAGCGTGATGCGGTGAGATTTTCAGCTTCAGGTTGATATAGCACATCATCACAATAACCTCTTTGTCTGTGCTCGCGCTTTCTTCCTTACCACTAAGTGCCCTTTTGTCATTGAGAACGCAAGAGGTTAAATCAACACACTTCATTATCTCTACTCGTCAAAAAGGCTACCATCGTACATCGACGGTAGCCTTCTCTGCTTTGTATAGCGGTCTATGTTGCAGTACTGCTATTCGATCACCTGCAGCTCCTTCACTAGCCGCTCGATCAGCGCTTGCTTGCTTGCCAGCTGCTGGCGCGATTCTTCCACCAGATGGGCGGGTGCTTGGCTGGTGTAGCGCTCGTTTGCTAGGCGTGCTTCTAGCTTAGCGGCATCATTACGCGCTACGACCAAGCGCTTCTCGAGGTTCGTCTGGTGCTCGTAGAGCGTCTCGTCGCTCACATCAAGCCAGGCATCGCGGCCGCTAGCAGCCAGGCGCAGCCCCCGCGCTACATCAGTGTGTTCCACTGCCGCCAGACCAGCCAAGCGCCGCACCAGCTCGGCATTATCCGCCACCAGTGCATCATCCATATAGAGCAGTGTGTAGCGCTCATTACCTGGCAACTCACTCGTCACATAGCGTGCTTCGGTCACAAGCCGCTTGAGCCGGCCAAACTCAGCCGCTTGCAGCTCGTTATATTCCTCAGCCTGCGGATATCGTGCCGCCGCCAGGAGGTCATTGTGCCAGCTCAGGCTTTGCCATATCGTCTCCGTCACAAATGGCGCAAATGGGTGAGCCAAGCGCAAACACGTATCCAGCACCCACACCTGCATATCAGCGTGCTGCTCCACCTTGGCTGCCTCAATATACCAATCGGCCACATCATCCCACACCGCGTGGTAGAGCGTCTCTGCCGCCTCGGCAAAGCGATACTGCGCCAGCTGCTGCTCCATCGTCTCCCCTGCCCGGCTCAGCTGGCGGATGATCCAATGGTCAGCCATCGATTGCGGCGTCGGTACATGCACGGGCTGCGTGTCCCCCACTTGTGCCTCAATGAAGCGAGCGATGTTCCACAGTTTATTGCAGAAATTGCGCGCTGCCACCACCTTGCCGGTATTAAAGGCCTGCGGCTGAGCGGCTGAGCGGCTAGCAATAATCCCCATGCGCAGTGCGTCTGAGCCATACTGGCTGATCGCCTCCATTGGGTTGATCACATT
>CALKQS010000014.1 GCA_937990725.1 uncultured Candidatus Saccharibacteria bacterium
AGCAGTGACGTAGACGGTGTTTTGTGGCACCTACCATCACGCGCGAGCGTCGACATCGGGGTCACTCATCGATCTATTTCTGTTGCCATTGAATCGCCAGCGATGACTGATCTTACTGAAGCTGAAGAGAAGTATTTCGCTCAGTAAACAACCCCAACTACATAACATCGAGAGCGTCGAGCACTGTCTGTGGGATAATCATTCTCTACTGTCTAATCATCCGCATGCTTAGTGGTGAGGGTGCGCTGAGGCAGGAAGAGGGCAACAAGGAAGCCGGTGGCCATAAGTGCGGCGCTGATGATGAAAATCTGGTGCAAGGAGTCGCTAAAGGCGTTGAGAATGCGCCTCGTGTAGTCGTCTTGCTGCTGGCTTAGCTGCTGCTGAGCACGCGCGCGAGCTGGAGCAGGTAGCTGGGCCATGCCTTTGGCTGCACCCTGGCTGATGGTGTCGCGTTGGCTGTTGATGCGCAGCAGGGTATCGGCATTGAGCTCGCCATCGAGCTGCCGAGCGGCTTGTGGCGCGCGGCGCAGCGTCTGGATGTAGGGAATTTGATTGACATCGCCAAGGCTGTGTAAGATACCACTAGTGAGCACGCCCGCAAAGATAGCTGTTCCCACCGTCGAGCCAAGCCCGCGGAAGAGCTGTACGCTTGAGGTAGCAGCGCCAAGATCCTGCTGGCGGAATTCATTTTGCACGGCGAGGGTGAGGATAGGCATACACATCCCCATGCCAAAGCCAGTGAGTGCCATAATGATCGCCTCGTGCCAGTAGGGTGAGGTGGGCTGGAGTGTGATAAGCGAGAGAATGCTTGCTGCGGTGATGGCGCAGCCAATGACGATATAGCGCTTGTATACACCTGTCCGGCTGATGAGTTGCCCCACGCCAATAGAGCTAATCATCATTCCGCCCACCATTGGCAAGAGCATCAGGCCAGCCTGCGAGGCAGTCGCACCAAAGACTTGCTGATTAAATTGCGTGAGGTAGAGGATTGCCCCGAGAAAAGCGGCACCAAAGAGCAGGCTAATGAGCATAATCAGGCGGTAGGTGGGGTTACGGAAGAAGCGGAGAGGAAGGATGGGCTGAGCGGCGTTGCGCTCAAGCCAGAGGAAGATACCACCGGCAAGGGCGGCAATAGTCAGCAGTACGCCCTTGATGAGAGTAAGAGTAATGCCACGGTCGATGACGCTCTTAAAGACCATCTCCGTATTGTCTACTGCCAAGACAAGCGCCGCCAGGGCGATGGTGATGAAAAGAGCACCGAGGTAGTCTGGCTTGTGCTTGCTGTCGTGCTTGATTTGTGGGCAATAGCGGATGATGAGAGCAGTGGCGATGATACCAATTGGCACATTGATAAAGAACGTCCAGCGCCAGTTGGTTGTGATGCCAAAGATGGTCGCACCATCGGTTAGCCAGCCACCAAGCAATGGCCCCGCTACCGAGCTCATACCAAAGGTTGCACCGATGAGCCCTTGCCAGCGGCCCCGCTCCTTGGGCGTAAAGAGATCGCCGACAATAGTAAAGGCGTTGGCGGTGATAATGCCGCCACCAATTCCTTGCAGCGCACGCCACGCAATGAGCCATTCCACGGTTGGCGCGATACCGCTGAGCAATGAGCCAATGGTAAAAATTGCCACGCCACTGAGCAAAAGTGGCTTGCGGCCATACATGTCGCTTAGCTTACCGGCTAGCGGCACTGTCACAGTGGTGGTGAGCATATAGGCAGTAACGATAAAGCCAAGAGAGGAGAAGCTGTTGAATTCCTTGACGATTGCGCCGAGTGCCGTCGCCACGATGGTTTGGTCGAGCGCTACGAGAAAGAGGGCGCTCATCACAGCAAGCATGACGATGAGTTTGTGACGTTGAGGGAGATGATGGAGCATATAATTCCTTGGTTTAGTGATTTGCTATTTCCAGTGTGAAGCAGAGCAATGACAAGCTTACGTTTGATGTTGAGAGAACCACTGGCCAAATATGCTATGATACGCCGAATAGAACTGTTTGTCAATTTTATGTCAAGGAGCTTAGGCACTGCACTGGTTGATTGCGAGCGATGAGCTGCGCCAGATCAACTTCGGCAAGGAAGTGAGGTAAAATTGGGTACTGCTGCGGGGTAATAAAGCCGCACTCGGCAACCTCTGCTAAGCCGTGCGTTGTAGCGGCAAGGTCAATTGACTGGTAGTCGTGCCAGTTGGTGATGTGGAACAAGAACTCAAGCTGTTCGCGTGGCTCGCCAGCTGCTGGCGCTGCGATAGCAAACTGCTGGACGAAGAGCAGCCGGCCAATTACTGGATCGACGCCAGTTTCTTCGATTATCTCTCGCCGTAGGCCGTCCATCACACTCTCGCCCAGCTCCAGTCCACCGCCTGGTGTACACCAAAAATCTCGGCCATCGCCAGTGCGCGCTGTCAAGCGCTGGCAAAAAAGCTCGCCCCTGTCGTTGATGATAATTCCACGTACGTTGATGTGTCTGTGCATGGTGCCTCCGTTATAGAACCGTTGATTGATAATGAATGATAGACAGCCAGTTAGATAATTATTTCTAGTATAGCAGCAGTGAGATAGGTATTGTAAGAAGCGTGTGGTATTAACAACACAAGCGATAGCACAAAATGACAGTATGTTATATAATACTCGTATGGCCAAGCCGCATTACAATCATTGTGAGATACTGACAGCACCTCAGGATTATCGCCCATTGCCTAACCTATCAGCAGCGGTGCGACATGATGGTAAATATAATCGGCCTGATTCTCGTTTTTCGTCTGACCCGCTGCTGCGGGTTGCTGGTGATTTGTCGTCAATAATACATGCAGTGCCCGAAAAAGATCTCGCGCGTGGTGGCTCATCGCGTCATGGAGCATTTGTTGCCCATGTGCGCTATGCTGAGCAGAAACGCGATATGCCCGAAACACTTGTTGTCAAACCTTCTACGGTGCCAACGGCTCTTGGTGAGTTGGCTATGACGCAGTACCTAGAGCGTGAGGGACTTGCGCCGTTCTCAGTAGACGGGCTGGTAGTTGATGGCGCACCGGAAGGCGCAGCTGCACAGGATCGTAGCCGTGTGGCTTTGCTATTGTCGCGATATCAGCCAGAAGTAGTGGGCTTTGATAGTCTTGCGTGGCATGAGATGAGTATGGATGATGTAGCGCTGTATGCCACCGAGGCAGCGACCGCATTGGCTGCATTACATAGAGTGGCAGTTGCGCATGGTGATGGCTATTTGCGTAATGTTGTGCGTGTCTCGGGTCAGCCAGCTCGTATGATTGATTTTGAACATGCGGTTAGTTTCTCAGACGTTGTTGATCAAGCTGATAGAGGAGATGAAGCAGCGCAGCGCCACATAGCCGATATGATGTCGCGTGACCTCTGTGGTATGGTTACTGATGTCGCGCAGCAGGTGCAGTTGACACGTAGTACATGGCTTGATCCTGCATTGAATGCATACTACGAGCAACTTGCGGTGCGGGGGCATGATCAGCTCGTTACTGCTGCATCGACTGTTATGACGGCAGCGCGTCGTACCGTAGCCTACTTAGCCCACCTCTCTTGATTTTCCCATTAGCACTCGCTATACTAGAGTGCTAGAAGCGCCTTGATTGATACCGGGCGCGGTGATAAGTATAAGAAAGGGGTAACCAATGAGTTCACCAATCAAGCCAATGGCGCATTTCGTCGTGGCGGTTAAGGAGAAAAAGCCAGAGAAGACTGCCAGCGGGATCTTTTTGCCCGAGTCGGCTCAGGAGAAGTCGGAAGCTGCCAAGGTGATTGCTGTTGGATCGGCAGTAGAAGATGTCGCAGTCGACGCGCGGGTGGTTTACAAGAACTACGCAGCTACCACCATTAAGCTCGACAAAGAAGAGTATTTGATTATCAAGGACGAGGATATCCTCGCCACAGTAGAATAGGAGAACTAGTCTATGGCAAAAAAAGTATTTTATGATGAAGATGCGCGCCGCCGGATTTTGGGCGGAGCAGAGATTCTTTACAACGCAGTGAAGACAACGATGGGGCCAAAGGGTCGCAACGTCGTCATCGGCAAAAGCTACGGTGGCCCAAGCGTCACGCACGACGGTGTGACAGTAGCCAAGGGTATCGACATCGAGGATGTTGATGATGAGACACTGGGCTTTAAAGTGGGGGCAGAGCTCATCAAGCAAGCCGCCAACAAAATGAACGATGTAGCTGGTGATGGCACGACCACCGTGACAGTTTTGACCTACCACATTCTCAGTGAGGCAAACAAGCTGATTGCTGCTGGCCACAACCCAATGCTGCTCCGCAAGGGTCTGGAGCGGGCTGCGGCAGAGGTAACAGCGGCTTTGAGCGAGCAGGCAGAAGACATTCGCAATGACGAAACACGCGTCGCAGAGGTGGCAACTATCTCGGCGGGTGATGACGCAATTGGCCGGCTGATTGCTGATGTAATGGAGAAGATCGGGCCAAATGGCGTGGTGACGGTTGAGGAAGGCCGCGGCCTTGAGCTAGAGAGCGAAGTGGTTGAGGGCTTTACCGTTCAGCGTGGCTTCGTCAGCCCTTATATGGCAACGGACACCAAGCGAATGGAAGCGGTGTACGACAAGCCAGCTATCGTTATTACCGACAAAAAGATTTCTTCGGCGCAGGAGTTTGTCCCACTGCTTGAGATGATTGCCCAGAGTGGTAAGAAGGATCTCGTCTTGATTGCTGACGATGTGGATGGCGAAGTGCTTGGTCTGCTTGTGCTTAACCGCCTCAAGGGTGCCTTTAATACCTTGGCTATTAAAGCGCCGAGCGATAAGGATGTCCTCTACGATATTGCTGCTCTGGTGGGCGCAAAAGTTATTACCGAAGACACCGGTATGAGCTTTGATACGGTTGGCCCCGATGTAGTGGGCTCGGCTCGCAAGGTGATTGCTACCAAGGATTTGACAACGATTGTCGAAGGGGCTGGTGCAAAGACGGCAGTTGATGCCCGGATTGACCAGATTGCCGTTGAAATTGCCAATAGCACAAGCGACTACACCAAGAACAATCTCGTCAAGCGCCAAGCTGCCCTGACTGGCCAAGTGGCGGTGATTAAGGTAGGTGGGGCAACCGAGACCGAGATCGAAGAGAAGAAATACCGCGTTGATGATGCGGTGGCTGCTGTCAAGGCTGCTCTGGCTGAGGGTGTTGTGCCTGGTGGCGGGGTGACACTGGTCAACCTCGCGACAAGCTACGCTCACGCTGGTGATGCCGATGCGTCAGTAACCGCTGGTGAGGATTTGCTCATCCACGCGCTGGAGCAACCATTCCGCATTCTGCTGACCAACTCTGGCCTCAATGCTGACGAGTGGCTACCACAGGTGAAGGCAGCGCAGCCTGGCTTTGGTATTAACGTCAATACACCAGGTGAGCTGATCGATCTCAAAGCAGCTGGCGTGGTTGACCCTGTTCGCGTTACCAAGGAAGCACTCCAGAATGCTGCCTCCATCGCTGGCACTGCAATGACGATGGGTGCGCTCGTCGTCGACCTGCCTGAGAAGGAAGCGGCAAGCCCAGCTGGTATGCCCGGCATGGGCGGCGGTATGGGTATGTACTAAGCCTCGTCCTGCCTTGTTTTGCAAAAACCCACCACATCTGTGGTGGGTTTTTATGTGGGAAAGAATCGGTTGACATATACCCCCAGGGGGTATACAATAGGAGTATGAGCAAAGATATTACCAGACGAGCACTACACCGTATCAAAATTATGAAGGGCCAGCTGGAGGGGTTAGAAAAGCGTGTGGCCGATGATGCCTACTGTATGGACATCATCATCCAGAGTTTGTCGATCCAGAAGTCACTGGCGTCGCTCAATAAGCTGATGGTCAAGCAACACCTCGAGATGCATGTGGCTGAGATGTTGGCGTCAAGCGATACGAAGCAGCGCGATAAGGCACTCAAAGAGCTCGACCAGCTCTATGACCTGACGAACATTCGCTAGCAGCAAGCGGATATAAGAATGGAAAGGATAATGCGGTGCGCAGCACCGAGGGGTTTGTTATGGATACAAAACAGTCACAGCACCAGCACATGACTCATGGTGAGCATGCTCACTATGAGCAGCATGCTACGGAGAGCTATGCCCATCATGAGGCGCATGGACAGGGTGGCCATTGCGGGCATGATGCGGCGCAATTTCGGCAGCGGTTTTGGCTGTCGCTGCTGATAACGATCGGTGTGCTGGTGTGTTCACCACTACTTCAGCAGTGGCTCGGGTATACACTACCTGAGGTGGTGAGCCGGTATGTACCGGCTTTTAGCGGGACGATATTGCTGTGGTATGGTGGCCGAGTCTTTATTCGGGCGGGGTGGCAGGAGCTACGCCAGCGCCAGCCTGGTATGATGCTGCTGATTGCTCTGGCGATTAGTGTGGCCTATGGCTACAGCCTGCTGGTGACCAGTGGCGTGGTAGCAGGGATGGATTTTTGGTGGGAGCTCGCGTCGCTCATTACCATTATGCTCCTCGGGCACTGGCTCGAAATGGCAGCGATTAAGCGGGCAACGGATGCCGCTCATACCTTAGCGCAGCTCTTACCCGAGACGGCAGAGGTTGTGACGGAGCAATCGATTGATACAGTGCCGCTTGATCATCTGGCTGTGGGGATGACCGTGCTGGTGCGCCCGGGTGGGCGCGTACCAGTGGATGGCCAGGTGATATCTGGTGCGTCACAGGTCGATGAGTCGATGCTCACGGGTGAGTCGCACCCCGTTGCCAAGCAGCCAGGGAGTCTTGTGACGGCAGGCACGATCAATGGCACTGGTGCGCTTCATGTTATGGCCCAGCACATTGGTGATGATACAACATTGTCGCATATTATGGAGCTGGTGCGCCAGGCTGAACAGCGTCGGTCGCGAACGCAGGTGCTGGCGGATCGGGCAGCGGGCTATCTTTTCTATGCAGCGCTTGCTACTGCGCTGGTGACGGGTGTTGGTTGGGCGCTGGCTGGTGCATCGCTGGGTGAAGTGTTGCAGCGGGTGGTGACAGTGCTGGTGGTGGCGTGCCCGCATGCTTTAGGCCTGGCGGTGCCGCTGGTTGTATCGATCTCGACTGGGCTTGCGGCGCAGCGCGGTATTGTGGTGCGTGATCGCCGCGCTTTTGAAGCCGCGCGGCAAGTCGATGTGGTGTTATTTGACAAAACGGGTACACTGACAACTGGCCACCTGGCAGTGGTTGCAGTCCATGGTGGGGACGAGGCGGCTATTCTGGGATTAGCGGCGGCGGCTGAGCATGAAGCAGAACACCCGATTGCAGCAGCAATTCGCCGCGCGGCAGCCGATCGCCATGTTGCGATACCTGCTGTGCGTGATCTCCAGACGGTGCCGGGTTATGGCGTGCAGGCTGTGGTTGATGGCGTGCCGACGTTAGTTGGCAATGCGGCCTTTATGCAGCAGCATCAGATTGATCGAGATGAGATAACGACGGACCATACAGTGGTCTACGTTGCCCAGGCTGGGCGCGTCTGTGGTGTGATTGAGCTTGGTGATGCGCCGCGCCCTGGTGCGGCAGCGGCAGTCGCAGCGCTCCAACGCCGCGGTATAACAGTCGCCATGGTAACAGGGGATGGTGTGAGGCCAGCCGACGCGATTGCTCGCCTCGTTGGTATCACTGAGGTTCACGCTGAGGTAACACCAGCTAAGAAGGCGGCGATTGTCATGGTGTACCAGCAGCAGGGGAAGCGGGTGTGTTTTGTTGGTGATGGCGTGAATGATGCACCAGCACTTGCCCAGGCCGAGAGTGGTGTCGCGATTGGGACGGGGACTGATGTTGCCGCAGCGTCTGCTGGGATTATGTTGGTTGGTGATGATCCGCAGGCGGTTGTCCGGGTGATCACGCTGGCCCAGGCGACGTACCGAAAAATGGTGCAGAACCTCTGCTGGGGAGCGGGCTATAATGTGCTGATGCTTCCCCTCGCGGCTGGGGTGCTTGCGCCAGTCGGGGTGGTTATTTCGCCCGCGATCGGTGCGGTGGTGATGTCGCTTTCGACGATTATTGTCGCAGCAAATGCACAACTCTTACGCCGCACGGTGGTGTAAGTCGCGAGCTCCGTTATTGACAGACTTGCGCTGTCTATGTCATACTAGCGCGCAGTATGCTTTCATTCTTAGGGAATTTTACCGCGTCGTTTCGGGTGGCGCTTGTGATGTGGCCATTTGCTGCACTTGTGTTGACGTTGCCGCTGTTATTGGTACATTATATCCGCTTTCGCCGGGTGGCATTTGGCCGGGTAGTCATGACGTATTTGGTAGTGCTTTATGGCTTGGCGCTGGCTGCCTTTACACTCTACCCAATGCCAGATAATGCGGCGCGCTTTTGCGGGAGTCATCATATCCAACCGCAGCTTACACCACTGGCGTCGATTTTCGATATCTCGCATGAGGGTGTGCGGGCGTTGCTACAGGTGGTGCTTAATGTTATTTTCTTTGTGCCACTGGGGGCGTTTTTGCGGGCGATGTATCGGGTGCGCTGGTGGACGGTGGTGGCGATTGGCCTTATGACGTCGGTAGTGATTGAGCTGACGCAGCTCACGGGGGTGTTTGGTGTGTATCCATGTAGCTATCGGCTATTTGATGTCGATGACTTGCTGCTTAATACGAGCGGGGCACTGCTGGGTTTTTGGTCGGGTTGGCTATTGCCAAATCTTCGCGATACGGAGCGTGGAGCAACGACGATTCTTCGGCCAGGCCTTGTGCGGCGTATCGTTGCCTTTGTCGTTGATATGACCGGAGTGGCGATTGGCTCAACAATTGTGATGGTGGCACTCACACTCTTCAATGTATTGCACTCACGGCAGTGGACTGAACAGATGCAGATGCTGACGCAGATCGTTCCGTATGGCTTTATTGCGCTCGTGCATGCCATTCTTCCATTGGTAGCCCAGGGACGGACGCTTGGTGGCTGGCTAACGGGTATTTCGCTCGATGATCGGCCGCGAGGGTGGTTCCACCGCGTGGTATTCTATGCGGTGCGGCTGCTCTATATTGCGGTGCTGTCGATGGTGCATCTGCCGTTTGTGTCATTAATGACGCTGCTTGTCACGATCGTGCTATGGCGTCGGTATAAGCAGCTGCCCTATGTAGTGCTTGATCGGTACTGGCCGACCCACCACACACCAACCACTGATGACGAGTAATCTATACTACCTCACACTTTACCTATTCTGGCAAACGATATAGACTAGAAGGAGACAGCTAGCAAAAGCAAGGAGGCGATATGCGGACGGCAATGGTGAAAAGTGTACTCAGTGTCATGATGATAGCAGTCGGCTGCCAGCTGATGGCGCCAGTGCCAGCTCAGGCTGCGGAGCGGGGGACAATCTCGGTCTATGTCAGCGACGAGAATCTCCCAAAAGTGACTGACGACCATCTCAAGATGATCGATCGGCTCATTGTCCATTTTGGGCGTATTGCGGCCGATGGACACCTAACGCTTGATACGTTGCCGCACCTTAGGCAGGCGGCTACGCGACAGCGGATTCGGGCGGTTAACCCGCGTATCTCCCTTATTCTCTCAATTGGTGGTGGTAATGATGCTGCACGAAGTGAGTTCGATGCGATGGTGCGCCAAGCAAGTACCCGGCAGACCTTTGTGAGCTCTGTTAAGGAGGCGCTGCAGGCTCATCAGTTAGATGGGGTGGATATCGACTGGGAATTTCCAAAGGGGAGCCAGCAGGCTGATTTGATTGCTCTCTTGCGCGAATTGCGCGCGGCAACGACCACCAGTGGGCATCAGCCGAGTATTTCGATGACGGGTGCACCAGCCAAGTGGTATGCTGAGCAAAATAAGTTTGCTGAGTACCAGCAGTATCTTGATCAGATTGCGATCATGACGTATGACATGCGGGGGTTTGGCTCGTTCAAGACGCACGCTGGGCACCATGCTGGGCTCTATACTGCACATGATGACCCGCTCGACCAGAGTGCTCACTCGGCGGTGCAGCATTACCAAGCTCATGGTGCGCCAACCAATAAATTAATGATTGGGGCGGGGTGGTATAGCCGGCGGTTTACCTCAGTTCCTGAGGTGAATCATGGGCTGCACCAGCCTGTGGGGGACACCCAAAAGGCTGGCGAGTACCACACCACGTATGACCGGCTCGAGCGAGAGTGCATTAATAAGAATGGCTACACTCGCTACTGGGACGACGCAAGCAAAGCGCCCTATCTCTATAATGCTGCGCGGCGTGAATTTATTAGCTACGACGATGCGGAATCGATGAAGTACAAGGCAGAGTATGTCCAGCAGCACAATTTGCAAGGGATTATTGTTTGGCGCTATCTTTCTGACCCGCAAAGTAATGATGCGTTGCTGCGGCAACTTGACCAAATACTGCACAGTAACACGACACCATCGTCGACCCAGCCGCAGCTCAGCCAGCCGCAAAGCACCATACTGCCACCAAAGGTGATGCATATCTCGCAGGCCGAGCAGTCACAGCCAAGCCAGCCGCAGCACGAGGGAGCATTGGCAGCTGCTGGTGATAATGTGCCGCTCCTCTATTATGGCGGCGCGGCGCTGGTTGTGCTGGGTGGAGTTGGCGCGGCAATGTATATCTGGCGTCGCCGGCGTGTAAAAAGGTATTGACAGTGAATAGTTTAGGCAGTAAACTATTCATTGTATGAAGGTAGAAGCAAAGTCAGGTGCACAGCCGCAGCGCCTAGTATGTATTGAGAACATCACGAGCTGCTTGTTTCAGCTCAAGCAGCGCCTGGCGCACGCTCAACGCCAGACGGATCAGCAATTTGGCTTGGCACCCGTTCACTGGCATGTGCTGGGTTTATTGCATAGTGGGGCAATCGGGACGATGGGTGATGTGGCAGCAAAGCTGTGTGTCTCCAAGGGTGCAGCAACGCAGATTCTTGACGTGCTGGTGGCAAAACAGCTCGTTCAGCGCACGCCAGACCAGCACGATCGACGGGTGGTGCGCCTACAGTTGACTGCGCAAAGCCAGCAGATAACCGATCACTTCCAGCAGTATATGACGGAGACTGTTGCCGATCTTTTTGCAGTGCTGAGCGATGCCGAGCTGGCGCAGCTCGACCAGCTTATTGATAAAGTGGTTCAGTCACAGAAGGCGGAGCGAGCATGACGTATATCTGGCGACTACTCTGGGGCTATTGGTGGCAGCTCGGGCTACTGGTTGCCGCAACGTATGGCTCGGTGATGGCAACACTTAGTTTGCCAGACTTTATGGCGGCGATTATTAACAAGGGCATCGTTGGTGCAGATATGGCCGTTCTGTGGCATAATGGCTGGCAGATGATTGCTGTAACGCTGGCGGGTGCAGTGGGAACGATTGTGTCGGTCTTCTTTGCGACGCGGATTGCGACTGGTCTCAGTCAGCAGCTGCGCGACCAGGTGTTTGCCCGGGTGGAGGACTACGCTGTGGCGGACTTTAACCGTTTCTCGACAGCATCGCTGATTACCCGCTCGACGAATGACATCCAGCAGATCCAATCGACGGCGATTATGCTGCTACGCATTGCCTTGATGGCACCGATTATGGCGGTGGCTGGTCTGCAAAAGGCACTGGCCAATGCACCAAGCCTGAGCTGGATTATTGCTCTGGCGGTTGCGGTGCTTTTGGTAGTCATTATCGGGTTGTTTATTGCGGCGATGCCTCGTTTTCAGCAATTGCAGAACATGGTGGATAAGCTCAATTTAGTCGCCCGTGAGAACTTGACGGGTCTGCGCGTCGTGCGGGCCTTCCACACCGAAGCAGTCGAAGAAGTAAAATTTGATGCCGTCAACCACGAGCTGACGAAGCTCAACCTGGTAGTCAGTCGTCTGATGATGGTGATGGAGCCAGTGATGATGCTGGTGATGAATCTCGCAAGTGTGGCGGTGGTGTGGTATGGTGCGCTGGCAATTGGCGATGGGCGCCTAGCGATTGGCAATATGATGGCCTTTTTGCAATACGCGCTGCAGGTGATTATGTCGTTCTTGATGATCTCCATGGTGTTTATTATGGCACCGCGCGCGGCTGTGTCGGTGCGGCGGGTGGCAGAGGTGCTCGATACAAAGCCATCGATCACTGACCCGGCTGAACCTCAGCCACTGGCGCCGGGTGGCATGGGGCGGATCGAATTTCGTGATGTTACCTTTGCCTACCCAGGGGCAGATGAGCCAGTGCTCAGTAATATTAGCTTTGTGGCGGAGCCTGGCCAGACGACGGCATTCATTGGCAGCACAGGCTCGGGCAAGTCGACATTAGTCAATTTGATTCCGCGGTTTTATGATGTGTCGGCCGGGCAGATTTTGCTTGATGGGGTAGATATCCGCAAGCTTAGGCTTACAGATCTAGCTAGCCAGATTGGCTATGTGCCGCAAAAGGGTGTGCTGTTTCGGGGGAGTATTGCCAGTAATATTGCCTATGGCGCGCCTGAGGCCGATGAGGCGGCGATTGCTCATGCAGCAGAGGTGGCCCAGGCGAGCGACTTTATTGCCCAGCTTGATGATGGCATGGCAAGTGAGGTCGCGCAAGGTGGCACGAATGTCTCGGGTGGGCAGCGCCAGCGGCTATCGATTGCTCGAGCATTGGCCGCACAGCCCCAGGTGTATATCTTTGATGATTCGTTCTCGGCACTTGATGCACGGACGGATGCCGCGCTGCGCCAACGGCTCGCGCAGGAGCTGGCGGGCAAGACGGTGCTGATCGTCGGGCAGCGGATTCATACAATTGCCAAAGCAGATAACATTATTGTGCTAGATGAAGGGAAGATCGTTGGCCAAGGGCGGCACCAGGAGCTCATGAAAACCTGTGCGGTGTACCAAGAGATTGCTGCATCGCAGCTAAGCGAGCGCGAGCTAGCTGCGCTCGAGCGGCCTGCTTCGCTTGGTGCTGCCGCGCAAGGAGGGGTGCGATGAGCCAGCAGTCATCTCCAAAGTCGCGCTCACCAGGGGTACGCCGCGGCCCAATGGGTGGGCCAGTCGCTGGTGGTGGCACGGAGCGAGCCAAGGACTTCCGCGGGACGGTACGCACGCTGCTGCGGTATCTGCGCGCCTTTCGTTGGCAGCTCGCCCTAGTCGTTGGCTTCACGATAATGAGTACGCTATTTGCAATTGTCAGCCCCAAGCTGCTTGGCAACGCGACCAACCAGATTGTCGATGACTACACGCGCCTGCGTACCTACGATGCTATCCACGAGAAGCTTCCTGCCGGCGCAGCGATCCCCGCGGGTATGACGGGTGAGCAATTTATGGCATCGCCCCAGGGTAAGCAGCTGGCCGAGGCGCTACCTGCCTCGGCTCGCGAAGTCGCCAAGACGCTCGATCTCGGCACGCGCCCCACCTTCCATTACGATGCGATCTTGCAGATTATCCTCTGGCTAGTGGGGCTCTATACGATCAGTTCACTGTTTCGCTATGGGCAGGCCTGGCTCATGACCAATATTACCCAGAAGCTGACGTACCAGCTGCGCCGCGACATCTCAGAGAAGATCAATCGCTTGCCGCTGCGCTACTTCGATACACAAACCCACGGCGAAGTCCTTAGCCGCATTACCAACGATGTCGATACAGTAGGCCAAACGCTTACCCAAAGCCTGTCGCAAATGATGAGTGCAGTGGTGATGCTGGTCGGAATTTTGGCAATGATGCTGTCGATTAGTTGGCTGCTGACTGTGGTGGCGCTCTTGGTTGTGCCGCTGTCGATGGGGTTGATCGTTGTGATTACCAAGCGCTCACAAATGCAGTTCATCCGCCAGCAAGATGAGCTGGGTGAGCTCAATGGCCACATTGAGGAGATGTATGCTGGCCACCAGGTGATGCGTGCCTTTCGTGGGCAGGAGCGGTCGCTGGCGACCTTTCGGCAGATTAACCAGCGGCTTTTCTCGAGCGCCTGGCAGTCGCAGTTTCTCTCTGGCTTGATGTATCCAGTGATGAATGTGGTGGGGAATATTGGTTATGTTGGCGTGGCGGTGCTTGGTGGATGGCTGGCGATCGAGGGGAGAATTAAGATTGGCGATATTCAGGCCTTCATCCAGTATATGCAGCAGTTCAATCAGCCAATTGCCCAGACGGCGAATATTGCCAATGTGCTACAGTCGACGGCAGCTGCGGCCGAGCGAGTCTTTGAGTTTCTCAAAGAGCCGGCCGAAGCACTCGACCCTGTGCTCGCTACCACGCTGCCAGTGGTGCGCGGTGAAGTGGAGTTTCGCGATGTTGTCTTTGGCTATGATGCAAAGACGCCAGTTATTAAGCACCTCTCGGCTCATATTCGACCCGGCCAGCGGGTAGCGATTGTTGGGCCAACCGGTGCGGGCAAGACGACGCTGGTTAATCTACTAATGCGATTTTATGATATTGACAGTGGTCAAATCCTGATTGATGGGGTGGATATTGCCCAGATGACGCGCAGCAGTGTCCGGCAGCTCTTTGGCATGGTGCTGCAAGATACGTGGCTTTTCCATGGGACGATTCGCGACAACCTGCGCTATGGCAACCCCGAGGCAAGCGAAGCTGAGCTGCTGGCGGTGGCGCGTGAGGCACATGTCGACCATTTTGTCCGGTCGCTGCCTGGTGGCTACGACATGGTGCTCGACGAGGCCGCAACTAATATGTCGCAAGGGGAAAAGCAACTGCTAACGATTGCCCGCGCTATGCTTGCCAAGACACCGATGCTCATCTTGGACGAAGCAACCAGCTCGGTCGATACCCGCACTGAGGTGCTCATCCAACAGGCGATGGATAGGCTGATGCAGCACAAGACGAGTTTTGTCATTGCTCATCGCCTCAGCACGATCCGCGACGCCGATCTTATCCTTGTGGTAAAGGATGGTAATGTTATCGAGCAGGGCACGCATGACGAGCTACTTGCCCAGAATGGCTTTTATGCGGAATTGTACCAGAGCCAGTTTGCGGAAGACGTCGATAAACCGACAAAGTAAGATGTCTAGAGCTAACTACGTTTGGGTCGCTTGATGCGGGCAAGCAGGACAGCCCAATCGCCATCAGTTCTTTCGAGGACTTCAAGAATTGTATAATGACCGGTGTTTAATTTCTCATTAAGTTTTGGCAGACCTCGACCATCTGCATCATCGCGTGTACGGTTAATTTGACGGATAACTAATTCCTCGACCTCGTAGATGACGCGACTTTTGTGCCACGATATCACTGCAATCACAGCAGAGATGATTGATATGATCAAAGAGAATAGTGCGATACCATCAGACAGAGGCATAGTTATTACCGTAAATCAAATATATCCAACGCGCCAAACTTCCCTGTTAGCATACTGCGCTCGATGATGTGCGGGGCGATTGCTTTGGAGAATTTCTTGGGGCGTGTTTTGGCGGGGAGGTCGAGCACGGTATTGAGCGCGTAGACAAAGAATTGATAGCGATGTGTCCCAAAGGCAGGGTGTGGGCCACCCCAGCCTGGTTTGCCCCAGGTAGTGGTGCCTTCGATCGCGCCGTGAGGGAGGTAGTCGCTGCCAATTTCTGTGGTGGTAGGTGGAAGATTCCAGACAATCCAGTGGTAGAAGCCGCCAATGAAGGGTGCGTCGGGGCTATAGCACACCACAGCGAGGCTCTGCGTACCATCAGGGATGTCGCTGATGGCAAGAGGTGGTCGCTGGTTGCCGCCAAAGCGCGAATAAATCTTTGGCATCTTGGCGTTGTTGTTGAAGGCGGGGCTGGTGACTTTCATGTCTATAGTATACCGTATACTGGTCATGCTCGCCAGAATAATTTCGATCAAATGGCATACAAATGGGGATATGTACGGGAGAAAGCACCAAAATAAGCCAGGCAATAGCATCGTAAGCAATTATTTGCTATAGTGGGCCAATAATGATCACCGACCAACTTCTTCGCTCTTACCCAATCATCTCTGACCAAGTGGACGAGCGCGAGCTACGGGTTTTGCTGCGTGAGCTTGAGCGGCTTCTGGGAGCTGGCTGCCAGGGGTCGGTTGTTGAATTTGGCTGTTATGTGGGGACGACGAGTTTGTTTATTCGACGCTTGCTTGATGCGTATCAGCATGCGGGAGCTTTTCACGCCTATGATTCGTTTGCTGGTTTGCCAGAAAAGTCGGCGCAGGATGCAAGCGCAGCTGGTGAGCAATTTGTGGCAGGGGAGCTTGCGGCAACGCGCAAGGGGTTCCTCCAGCAGTTCAAGAAAGCTGGCCTGCACCCACCAGTGGTGCACAAGGCGTGGTTTGCCGAGCTTACCCCGCATGATGTGCCGGAGGATATTATGTTTGCCTTTCTCGATGGCGACTACTACCAGTCGATTATGGACTCACTCCGGCTCGTAACACCGAAGCTGACGCCTGATGCGGTGCTCGTGGTGGACGATTATGCGAACGAAGCACTACCTGGTGCGGCCCGGGCGGCTGATGAGTGGCTGCAGACGCACCCTGGATTCCGTTGCCGGGTGGAGGCGAGCTTGGCGGTTATTACCGCAATAAAATAACCAACGGCAGGTACGCAGTTGGTAGAGTGATGATACTATCAAGATAGGGGTGTCGTCTCCGCAGAACCACGGTGACGCCACCCCGTGTCTAAATAGTAGCGGAACTATTTACTGATGTCAATAATCTTCTTTGATTTTGGAATAATAATCAGCCGTTTGGCTCGCTTGATATCATGAAATTCTTTCTTAAGTCGGGCAATATTAACTGCATCGGTTATTTTCGATCGACGAAGGTCAAAAATAATGTACTCAGATTGATGAATCGCAACCTTAAATGCACGTTTGATAGTGTGTGGGCTTCGGCCGATTGGACATTTCATCTCCCACCGCTTGTTGAGCATGATGATGTCTGGTGTATGGACTCCTTTTCGTTGATCGGGTGGAATGATTGTAATATCATAGCCTTGTTGTGTAAGATAGACAATAGTTGCATTCTCGTGGTGATGAAGAATAACTCCATTTGTTGTGATAGACCCCTGCCTCATACAAAACCATGATAGACTATTATGGTAATAATAGCAAAAATAAGCTTTTGTGATTCATCATTCAGTTTCATATTCGTGACACCTGTTATCCATTGCACTTACCTCAGAACATGCTACAATGAAAGCATCAACTATAAGCCACACAGGGGGAAAAGGTGGACAATCCAATTCATATTACATCAGAAATTGGCCGGTTGAAGACAGTGCTCTTGCATCGGCCGGGTGAGGAGCTCGAGCATCTCACGCCAGAACATTTGCAGCGCCTATTGTTTGACGATATTCCGTATCTCAAGGTTGCGCAGCAGGAGCATGACCGCTTTGCGGAGCTGCTCCGCTCGCGCGGGGTCGAAGTGTTGTACTTGGATGAACTTGCCGCCGAAGCACTCGCTGACGAAGCGGTGCGGCGGCAATTTGTTGTTGAGATGCTGGTGGCGTCGAAGCAAGACAACCAACGCGCATCGCGGACACTGGCCGAGTATCTGCTTGGTATGGAGCCGCGCCAGATGGTGCGCAAGCTGATGGCGGGGGTGCGCAAAGATGAGATTAGCCTGCCGCCTGAGCAGCAGCAACTCCACACGATGGTCGCGCATGAGCAATATCCATTCTATCTCGACCCAATGCCAAACCTCTACTTTACGCGCGACCCGGCAGCAGCGATTGGCCAAGGTTTGACGATCAACAAGATGCACTGGCCAGCTCGGCGGCGCGAGTCGCTCTTTATGCGCTATATTATCGATTTCCATCCACGCTTTGCTGGCAAGAATGTACCGGTTTGGTATGATCGCAGCCAACCATTCTCGATTGAGGGTGGTGATGAGCTGGTGCTTAATAGCCACACGATGGCCATCGGTATTAGCGAGCGCACCTCGCCAGAGGCGATTGAGCTGATGGCGACAAAGCTCTTTGCTGAGTCGAACTTTGATACGGTAATTGCCCTTGAGATCCCCAAGAGCCACGCCTTTATGCACCTGGATACCGTCTTTACGATGATTGACCACGACAAATTTACCATCCACCCAGAGATTCGAGGCTTTGAGGGGCGGATGAATATCTTCGTCTTGCATAAGATAGATGGGCAGGCCTACCCAACCATTACCAAAGAGCATAATCTCGAGCAGGTGCTCAGCCAAGCCCTTGGCGTGCCGTCGATTACCTTGATCGAATGCGGTGGCGGTGATGATATCGCTGCAGCGCGCGAGCAGTGGAATGACGGTAGTAATACCTTGGCGATTGCTCCTGGGGTGGTGGTCACCTACGACCGCAACTACGTCACCAACCAAAAACTGCGTGAGGCAGGCGTCGAAGTGCTGGAGATTACTGGCTCGGAGCTTGGCCGGGGCCGTGGCGGGCCACGCTGCATGAGTATGCCATTAATACGAGAGGATGTGTAAATGAACCTACCAACCAATCTAAAAAACCGCTCATTCTTAGCCCTCAAGGACTTCTCGCCTGAGGATATCCGGCAGATGCTCGACACCGCGCACGAGCTTAAGAAGCTTAAGCGCGAGGGCGTGCCGCATCGCTTGCACGAGGGCAAGCAGGTCGCCCTCTTGTTTGAGAAGAATTCGACCCGTACACGCTGTGCCTTTACAGTAGCGGCCAATGATCTTGGCGTTGCGCCGGAGTTTCTCGGCAAAGATGACATCCAGCTCGGTAAAAAGGAGTCGGTTGAGGACACCGCGAAGGTGCTGGGCCGGATGTTTGATGGGATTGAATTCCGCGGCTTTAAGCACTCGACGGTGGAAGACTTGGCCAAGCACGCTGGCGTACCGGTGTGGAATGGTTTGACCGACCAGTTCCACCCGACGCAGATTTTGGCCGACTTCATGACACTCGAGGAGCACGTTGGGCCGCTGGCCGGCATCAAGCTGGTTTTTGTCGGTGATGGGCGCAACAATATGGCCAATAGCCTGATGATTGGCTCGGCCAAGATGGGCGTTGACTTCCGCATCTTAGCACCAGCTGAGCTGCACCCGAGCAGTGAGCTGGTTGATCTTGCCCGGGCAATTGCCGCCGAGACTGGCGCGCAGATTACCGTGACGGATGACCGCGCGACGGCTCTGGAGGGAGCAGACGCGATCTATACCGACGTGTGGGTCTCGATGGGTGAGGAGGCGCAGTTCGCTGAGCGGATTGCTTTACTCAAGCCTTACCAGGTAAACCGCGCGATGCTCGATGAAACGCACAATCCACACGTCAAATTCTTGCACTGCTTGCCAGCCTTCCACGATCTCAACACCGAGACGGGGCTAAAGATCTACCAAGACTACGGCCTCGAGAGTATGGAAGTGACGGACGAGGTGTTCCGCAGCGAGCACAGTGTGGTCTTCGACGAAGCGGAGAACCGCATGCACACGATCAAGGCAGTGATGGCACTGACGTTATAACAAAGTAACTGAGGCATAGGGGGCCTCACATATGACAACACAACAAACACAACAAGAGAGCAAGCTGGGGTGGCGATCACTCACCGGGCTTGTCATCGGCAGTATGATTGGGGCTGGTATCTTCAATCTTGTCCGTAATACTGCAGAATCGGCTGGGCCACTGGCGACCATTATTGCCTGGCTTGTCACTGGGGTGGGGATGGTATTCCTCGTCCTGAGTTTTCGCAATCTTGCCGAAAAGCGCCCCGACCTTGACGCCGGCATCTATAGCTATGCCGAGGCAGGGTTTGGCAAATATGTTGGGTTCAACTCGGCCTGGGGGTATTGGATCTCGGCCTGGATTGGCAACATCGCCTATGCCGTAACTGCCTTCTCGGCGCTTGGCTATTTCTTCCCGCAGCTGTTTGCTGATGGCCAAAACTGGGCCTCGGCGATTGGTATGTCGATCCTGCTCTGGGGTGTGCACTGTTTGATTCTCAGAGGTGTGCGCACGGCGAGTGCAGTGAACTTGCTTATTACGATTGCCAAGATCGTCCCGCTGATGGTCTTTCTTGTGGCGATCATTGCCGCCTTTAAGCTCGATATATTCTCGAAAGATCTCTGGGGCTTGGCTGGTAGCAATCTGAGTCTTGACGTTGTTCTGCGGCAGATCAAGGATATGATGATCGTTACCGTCTGGGTGTTTATTGGCATTGAGGGTGCGGTTGTGTTCTCTGGCCGGGCTAAGCAGCGCAGCGATGTCGTCAAGGCGACTTTCATTGGTTTTGCGGCTGTGCTTGCGCTCTATGTCTTGATGACTGTCCTCGCCTTCGGTGCGGCAACGCAGCCGGAGCTGGCTGGCCTCAAAGACCCAGCGATGGCGCTCTTGCTTGAGAAGGTGGTTGGGCCGTGGGGTGCCTGGCTGGTCAATATTGGCTTAATCATTGCGGTGCTCGGTGGTTGGCTGGCTTGGACGATGTTTGCGGCTGAGCTACCCTACCAGGCGGCAAAGGTTGGCACTTTTCCGGCGTTTTTTGCGAAAGAGAATAAGGTTGGCGTGCCAAAGAACTCGCTGCTCATTACTAACCTCTTGGTGCAGCTCTTTATCCTGACGATACCGCTGACGAGTGGCTCGGTGTATAACATTGGTATTGCGATTGCGACATCGGCAATTCTCGTGCCCTATGCTTTGACGGCCTTTTACCAGCTGAAGTACTCGGCTCTCGAGAAGCCAGAGACAAAGGGCCGAGCGGCCAATATCTTGATTGGTGTGATGGCCAGTGTATATAGCGTCTGGCTGGTCTATGCCGCGGGAGTGGAAAACTTACTGGTGACGGTGTTCTTGTATGTGCCGGGCATTGTGGTCTATGGCCTGATGCGCAAGCAGCAAGGCAAGAAGCCATTTACGACGCTTGAGTGGCTGCTTGTCGCAGCACTACTGGTGGCGCTGGCCTATGCGCTATTCCAGCTGCTGACTGGCGGGCTGGATAAGACACTTGGTATTACGATGCCAAAGCTGTTTAACTAACAAGTAATCATGCGGTGCGCCGAGAAAGGCGCACCGCATCGATAATAAGAGAAAGGAGTGTGATGTTTCGCTACGCAATTCCCCGTCGGCCAAGCCGTAGCTTGATCAACGGCATTAGCCAAACACCCGAGAAGGGTAAGCCAGACTATGAGCGGGCAATGCAGCAGTACGATCAGTACGTTGCGCTGCTCCGCCAGTGCGGCCTTGAGGTGACGGTCTTGGAGCCCAATGAGGAGTATCCGGATAGCGTCTTCATCGAGGATAATGCGCTATGTACGCCGCATGGGGTGGCGATTTTGTCGCGGCCTGGGGCGGAGAGCCGGCGCGGTGAGGCGAGTTTGCCCGATTTGCGCCAGGCGCTGAGCCAGCATTATGATATTATCGAGCAGGTCGAAGCACCCGGTACCGTCGACCCTGGTGATATTATGATGGTGGGCGACCACTACTACATTGGCCTGAGCCACCGCACAAACCAAGCGGCGGCCGAGCAGATCACCGCTATCCTTGAGCGCTACGGCATGACGGCCGAGACGGTTGAGGTGACAGGGATTCTGCACCTCAAGGATGATGTGGTCTACTTGGACAATAACAACCTGATCGTTGCTAAGGCCTATGAGCACCACCCAGCCTTTGCAGGATTTAACAAGCTGGTGGTGGATGACGATGAGTACTATGCGGTGAATAGCTTGTGGGTTAATGGCACGGTGATTGTGCCACAGGGCTTTCCCAAGATCGAGCAGCAGATCCGTGACTGTGGCTACCACGTAGAACTAATCGATACCAGTGAATTTGAAAAGATAACCGGCAGTTTGACCTGCATGTCGTTGAGGTTTTAGGATGAGTACAATTGTGATTGCATTGGGTGGTAACGCCCTCCAAAAACAAGGTGAAGCAAGTGCAGCTGCGCAGCAGCGAGTGGCGAGTGAGACAGCAGCTCAGCTGGTGCCGCTGATTGCGGCTGGGCATCGGCTTGTGATCGTCCACGGCAATGGGCCACAGGTGGGGAATATTGTGCTCCATGAGGAGGCGATTAATACTCCTGAGGTGCCAACGATGCCGCTTGATACGTGCGGCGCAATGAGCCAAGGAGAGATTGGCTACTGGCTACAGCAAGCGCTGACGAATGAGTTTGCCCGCCGTGGTATGCCAAACCACGCCGTGACGATGGTGACACAGACGGTGGTGGATGCGAATGACCCGGCGTTTGCAAATCCTACCAAGCCAATCGGGGTCTTTTATGCCTCCGAGGCTGAGGCGCAGCAGTCGGCGGCGGGGCGCGATTTCGTCTTCAAAGAAGATGCGGGGCGAGGCTGGCGCCGCGTTGTGCCATCACCTCGGCCGCAGCGCGTAGTCGAAGAAGGTGCGGTGCGTGCCTTGCTTGATGCTGGCTTGACCGTCGTGACGGCTGGCGGCGGTGGAATTCCGGTGGTTGAGAATGAGGCGCAGGGTATGGCTGGGGTTGAAGCGGTGATCGATAAGGACTTTACCGCTGCGGTGGTGGCTGATGCGATTGATGCTGAAGCCTTGGTGATCCTCACGGCCGTCGATAACGCGATGGTCGACTATGGTACGCCGCAGGCTCGGGCGATTGGCCGGACGACCAGCCAGGAGATGCACGCCTATGCCGAGCAGGGGCAGTTTGCGTCGGGTAGTATGCTACCGAAGGTGCAGGCCGCGCTCAATTTCGTCGCAAAGCCTGGTCGGCGCGCCATTATTGCCAACCTAGAGCACGCCGCTGCCGCTGTGGCCGGTGAGCAAGGGACGATTATTGTGTCGTAGAAGTGTCGCAAAGGAAAAAATAATGAGACACTGGCATAGAGAAGCCAGTGTCTCATTTCGTTGACCCACTTACTCACGTGTGGCGCTTGTGCTAGGCGGCTTGAGAGGGCTGTTCTAAATGATCGAGGTCGATACTGCGTGTCACTTGGCGTGAGCCCTCGGATCGAACTATCCGGAATTTCCGGATAGTTGCCTCACGCTCCAGTTCACCAGAGGAGAAGATATTCCCGAGGTGCTCGCTGATGGTGCGCACATCGACATCGAACAGTTCGGCCATCAGGCGCTGCGTTAGCCGGGTTAAAGACGTATCAAGACGACGGATGTAACGATCTGTACCTGGTATGAACAAGATAAAGAGAGACTATATACACTATCACGGGAAAAGACTGGCAAGATTCCAACTCGTGAAGATATATGACAAGAGAGAATATGTAAAGCTATCCTAAAAGTAAGTGAAAGGCGTTTTTAGAGCAGTAATGGGAAACGTGGTGTCAGATTATGGCGAAGTGTAAAAAACATCATGTAAGGCGTAAAATTGTAGTATGAGAAAAATCATTGTATGTATGATAAAATGATAATGATGTTGTAATAAGCTCAGTTATAAAGAGAGAATATAAATGCGAATTCAATTTACCGTAACCGATGAAGAACTGAAAACTTTAACCAAAAAGGCAATAGAGGGTAATTACCCAAGTGTGAGTGAATATTGTAAGTGCAGCAGTCTACAAAAAAATACAAGCTATGTCACACTGTATACTACCTTACTCAATACAATAAGCTCCTTGCCGAAGGGAAAAGAGTTTGTTTTAAGGGAATTAATCGCAACACCGCCGGCTTTGATAGGCAGATGGTTTTATGAAAATGTCAATAATGGACTTGTAAAGAATGTAGAACACATCGGAAAAGCTGAAGGTGGAATAGAAAAATATAAGAGAATATGATGTTGATTTCAAATAGCTTATAGTGCGTATCAGATTGGAAAAGATATTGAGATAATTGTGGAGGTGCATTTCATGACAGAAGAAAATAAAGAGATTGTGGTAATAGATGAAACGACAATTAAAAGCAAGATTCACTATATAAGAAATCAAAAGGTTATGCTTGATTTTGAACTTGCTGAAATTTATGGGTATGAAACAAGAGCGTTTAATCAACAGGTAAAAAGAAATAATGAAAAATTTGATGAAGATTTTATGTTCCAATTGACTGATGAGGAAGTGGACGAACTTTCAAGATCACAAAATGTGACCTTGAACAAAGGAACAGGCAGAGGAAGCAATATAAAGTACAATCCCTACGCCTTTACGGAGCAGGGTATTTATATGCTTATGACTGTATTAAGGGGAGAACTGGCAGTTAAACAGAGCAAGGCTTTAATACGCTTGTTTAAGCAGATGAAAGACTTTATGATTGAAAATCAAGATTTTATCGGCTCAAAAGAATTAGTCCAAATAGCTATACAGACTAATAAGAACACACATGATATAGCAAAGATAAATGATACGATAAACACCTTAGCAACAAAAGAGGATTTGAAAAAAGTGATGGATAATTTTATAGATCCGGATACCTATAAACACTTCCTCTTGATGAATGGAGATAAGATAGAAGCTGATGTTGCCTATACTAAGCTATATAAGTCTGCCAAGAAAAGCATTTATGTCATAGACAACTATATAGGCTTAAAAACATTAGAACTGCTAAGAGCTGCAAAAGATAGTGTTGAAGTCATTATATTTAGCGATAATGTAAGACATAAAGATATGCTTACAAAAAATATTCTCCATGATTTTATAAGAGATTATCCTACCATCAATGTAAAAATGAAGATTGCAGGTAAAAAGTATCACGATCGGTATATTGCGATAGACTATGGGACAGAACACGAAGCCTTTTATCTTTGTGGAGCATCATCGAAAGATGCCGGAAATAAAATATCAAGTATTACCAAGATAGAAGAGTCATCAAAGGATATGTATCATACGATGTTTGGTGGAGTGTTACGCAATAAGAATTTGAAAATTTAACTATGTCAATAACAGATGAGACAGTTATATAAGCTTTACGTAGGGCGGGAGAAGTAAAATCTAACGTCTTTTTATGTGCAACAAATGAAAGAGAAACTAGATAAACGAAAAAGGATACCAGGATACTGTTGCGGGAATTTCGAAATATAAAGTCGGATCAAAAAGATAGTTTTGATTAAAAGATCCTTGATGAATAGTAACAGGATTAGCGCGCTTATGTGGACGTGAGTTCCAGAGTTGTTGTTGACAATGGTACCAGAAGGCATATAATTCTAGGCAGACACAGGCTAATGCTGTGTCACTCTAATCTCCAGCGGGTGGTTTTTAAGTCACACAGCGGGAGATTTTGTTTTAGAGTGATTATCGCGGCTTTCTGTCAAAGACTTTGCGGTTTGTGCTGTTGGCTTTCAAATAGTCAATGCGGCTACTTCGCCTACCCGACACAGAGTACTGGCTGATACATCACAGTCACAAGAACTCTACTGTTAGCCTCCTGGGTTCTTGCGTACTTTAATGTACGTTCAGCGAGACGGCGTGTCGAGAAGGCCTGGAAGAAAAGAAACGGCGGAGAGTCGAATGAACTCACCTCTTAGGTGCAGGGAATTGCTACACTCCCGTCGACTCAACGTAAATTCTAGTTAGGCTAGCGAATCGGAATCGCACATTAAGACGAACACGCCGGCGGTGCTCATCGCTGACGCTGTAATAGCGAACAAGAGAGCGCGCATAACCGGGAATCCGCCCATTGAGTCATGGCCAGCAATGAGGCCAACGCAAAAAAAGTATGGTATACCCAAGGCTAACGTGAGGGTGCATGCTTTCTTTTTACTCATGGTTTCCTCCATTCCCAGGAGTGTAGCACTTATTATTGTATAACATTCAGCGAGATATACCTAAGGTTCCTCGCTGACCTATGCTTTTTATACTCTCTGTTATGCGATATCAGAAAGATTGAGCGTGTCAGGGTCATTTTGCTCTATAAGCTTACTGTAATAGGGAACAGACAAAAAAGTCTGTGACCTCTTAGAGTGAGGGCTGTGGTAGATGATGTAGCTTGGTGAAGAGTTTATGCGTTACACTAACCCGCGAATAGCTAAGGATAGTATGATACCGAGTGGATGGTGAGCTAAAATAACTGAGTGCCCAGTACTTTATTTCTCAAACTACTTGACATTTCAATATACCTTGTATAGCATAGTACCAGGCAATAACAATAATATAGTCAGGAGTATCGAATGAGGAGAATCGATATAATCAAGCGAGCAGGGCGCAACCTACGCCAAGCCAAGGCTCGCACAGCACTAACAGCACTGGCGATGTCGGTGGGAGCATTTACCATTGGTCTGGCGCTGATGCTAGGCAATGGCGGCCGGGCTTTCTTAACCTCGGTGATTGATAGTGCCGGTAGTGCCTCAACGGTGTATGTGACGCACGCCCGTGACGAAAAGAAATTACCTGAATATGGCAAAAATAAGGCGGTGAATGAGAGCGGCACCCTCGTGCTGAGCGATGATGATGTCGCCAAGCTCAGCAAGCTGGATCACGTCAAGACGGTGCGGCCGTACGCGAATGTGACCCAAGTGGTGCGCTATGTAGAGAGCCCGGCCAACCACAAGCGGTTGATTGCCTCGATTAACGTCAAAAATGAGGGCAAAACATCGAAGATTGTGGCCGGTGAGTTGACGAAGACTGATGATGGTACAGACCTCGTGCCTGGCCAAGCCATCCTTGCCAAGGAATATCTGGCTGACTTTGGCTTTGATTCGGCCCAGGATGCGGTCGGCAAGACGGTTACGCTCCATGCTCAGGGGCCGGGCGGGACGCATGATGCCCAGCTGACTATTGTGGCGGTCGAAACAGCCGGTATGGCCTCAATTGGCTACCAGCCTGGTGTGACGATTGCGACTGATGATGCACTGCTTATCAACCAAAAGACCAAAGCTCCCGGCGCAGCTAACCAGTACCCAAGCGTCGTGATACGGGCAGACAGCGATGATCATGCTGCTGCTGTGAAAGACGCCGTCGTGAAGCTCGGTGGTGGTACCTACCAAGCCCAGACGTTTACTGAAGCAAAGGAAGGTATGCTCAGTCTTATCAATGGGGCGCAATATGCTCTGCTCGCCTTTGGTGCCCTTGCCTTGCTAGCTAGTATGTTTGGGATTATTAACACCATGTACATCTCGGTGCTGGAGCGGACGCAGCAGATTGGCCTCATGAAGGCGCTGGGGATGCGTAGCCGTGATGTTGGTAAACTCTTCCGCTACGAGGCTGCGTTGATCGGTGTCATCGGTGGTGCGATTGGCGCGGGCGGGGCTAGCCTACTGAGCTTGCTCAATCCCTGGATTGTTGAGAAGCTCAAGTTTGAGGAGGGTATGCAGCTGCTTCTACCCGAAGCCTGGCAGATGGTTGCCCTCGTGGCACTACTGGCCATCCTCGGCATTATTGCCAGCTACTTACCAAGCCGCAAGGCAACCAAGCTTGACCCAATCGAGGCACTAAGGACAGAATAGAATAAGGAGAAGGACATGATTGAACTACGGCATATTACCAAAACCTATGGCAAAAAGCACAACCAATTTAAGGCACTCAATGACATCAACCTCACCATCCCCGGAGGTGCGAGCGTAGCCATCCTCGGCAAATCTGGCTCGGGTAAATCCACCCTGATGCACGCTATCTCTGGTCTCGACCGGCCACAGACAGGGCAGGTGGTGATCGGCGGGCGAGATATCCTGCAGATGAAGCCGCGACAGGTTGATGCCTTCCGGGCACGGACGATTAGCTTTATCTTCCAGAGTTTCTTTGTGGAGGGCAACGATAGCGTGGTGAGCAACGTGATGCTACCGCTCGAGATCGCTGGTGTGCCGCGGGCGCAGCGTAGTGCCAAGGTGAACCAGGCACTCGAGGCGGTCGGCTTGGCCAGCAAAAAGCACAATAAGGCCAAGGATTTGTCTGGTGGGCAGAAGCAGCGCCTGGCGATTGCCCGAGCGATTGTGGGCGAGCCGAAGATCCTGTTTGCCGATGAACCAACCGGCAACCTGGATAGCGAGACGGGCACCCAGATCGAAGAGCTGCTCTTTCGCCAGCAGCGTGAGCATGGCACAACGCTCATCATCGTGACGCACGATGCGGATCTGGCTAAGCAATGTGACTACCAAGTGGTGATCAAAGACGGGCGTGTCACACGCCATAACATCCCAGGGGGCACTGATGAATGCAACTGACTATGCCGAGGCGCTGACGACGCAGCTGCGCAAAGGCTTCTTATCGTACTGCGTGCTGGTGGTGTGTGCCAAGGAGCCACGCTATACCAGCGAGATCATCCAGCAGCTCCGTCAGGCTGACCTGATGGTGGTGGAGGGGACGATCTACCCATTGCTGAGTCGCTTGCAAAAGGACGGGCTCTTGCAACACGAATGGAAAGAAAGTGAGCAAGGGCCACCGCGCAAATATTACACGGCCACACCATTTGGCGCAGAGGTAACCAAGCAGCTCAAACATAATATTGCGGCACTAAGTAGTACAATAGAGAAGTTGTAAGGAGGATATGCAATGAAGGAAATTACCAATATCCACCTCGCCAAGACACCGTTTCGTGTTGAGGTTGAGGCGAAGCACGCGCTGGGAGAGTATCTGGCGTCGATTCAGCAGCGGATGCATGCCGAGCCAGAAGCAATGCGCGAGATCGAAGCGCGGATGGTCGAGCTGCTGGCCGAGCGCGGTGTGACGCGCGATGGTGTGGTGACTGCTGAGGATGTCACGGCGCTGCGCGGTCAGATGGGCGAACCTCGGGAGTTTGCCAGTGAAGCCGAGGCAGGAGACGACGATGCTGCGCTGCGAGATGCAGCTGAGGCAGCTCTCGCGGACGGGGCACCCAAGCAGCTGATGCGCGATACAGATCATGCATTGATCGGTGGGGTGTGTGCCGGTGTAGCAGCGTACTTTGGGATTAGTCCGCTGTGGATTCGCCTGCTGGCGATCGTCTCACCTTTTATGACGTTTGGGACGGCGCTGCTCATCTATATCGTGATGTGGCTCTCCATTCCACCAGCGGTCACCGCGTCGGATAAGCTGCGCATGGTGGGCAAGCCAGTGACGTTTGATAGCTTAAAAAAAGCCGCTGCCGAGCCTGCCGGTGGTAGCCAAGCAGCTCAGACTGCTGCGAAGGTGCTGCGCATTATGATAGGCTGTGGGGTCTTGATGATGGCGCTGGGTGCACTCGTCGCGCTGATGGTCGGTGGTGTAATGAGCGCTACTATGGTCTCAAGCATGGGCGACTTTGCTGCGCAGAGCTGGCTGTGGCTGGCGTATGGCTGTGCAGTGCTCGGCGGCGTGGCGCTGACTGCTTTGCTCTCACTCGGTGCATGGAGTATCTTTGCCTGGCGGCTGAAGCGGCCAGTTGGTATTGCGATGCTAGCGATGCTCCTCGTTGGGGCGGTTGCTATCTCTGGCCTAGCGGTTGGTGGCATGAATGCGGGGATGAGTCTCGATCGCCAAATGCGCGACGTGCAGCGCACCAAGGTAGTTGACGTCGCCGATGCCACCACAGTGCGTGTCGATGGGACAACTCGGGCGAGCTATGGTGGCTATGCCGAGAAGCCACGCGTTGAGGTAGATTACTTGCAGATGAAAGGTGTCAAAGAGCCGACAACAAAAATTACCAAAGAAGGTAACCGAGCTATTGTGACCGTGCAGCACGATGCTTGCCGCGACCGGCACGACTTTTTCTCGACGTGTACCTACTCACCCAAGGACTATGTGAGCGTCCGGGTCTATGGGCCATCGCCGCAGACGATGGAGGCTGACCATCGCCCTGATGTGGTGACCGATCGGCCATAGGCTAGGGGTAGCTAGTGTCAATGTCAAAGACCCGCTTGCATGGCGGGTTTTTGCGTTTTTGCTTGCGGGGAGGCGGAGCGTGAGAGGTGGGCTATAGCATGGTTGGTATGGCGATTTATCTCACCTTTGCTATACTAGAGGTATGAGTCAGTCGTCGTCTCCCCAGGTTTTGAGCCCATCGGCGCTTGCGATGGTAGCGCAGCGCTGTAAGGTGGCGCGTGATCAGGTGCGGGTGGTGCCGATTGAGGGCGCGTCAACCGGGTGCCGACGAGCTGTTGCACTGGCTGGGACGCAGGCGGTGTTTGTCAAGGAAGCTGATCCAGAAGCTTCGAACCACGCTGCGCTGGCAGCAACCCTTGGCAAAGACTATGCCGTCATCCGGGCGTTGCAACAGGCTAATTCGCCTCTGGTGACGGAGTTTGTTCAGTATGATGATGAGCGGGTGATCATGCTGAGCCAGGCGTATATTGCTAAGGATGGCTGGCAGTGGCAGCCGCCTGATGCGGCGGATACGCCGGCGAGCCAGCGCTATATAGCGGCGGTGCTGCGGGCGATTACTCAGCTTGAGCAGACGCAGCTGCCCAAGGCGGCGGCTGAGACGCTTGGGCTGCATGCTACGGCGTTTGACCGAGTGGTGCAGTGCCAGGGGCTTCGGTTACTTTGCGATGATGCGACGCGGCGTGAGGAGATCCAGCAGACGTACCGCTCCTGGGCTGAGCAAGCCAGTAAGCCAGTGATTCGCCGGCGCTACGAGCAGTTTTGCGCCGTGCTTGATAATACCGAGCGCTTAGCTGATCTCGCGACATTGGCTCAGCAGGTGGCTGACCAGCCGTGTGATCGGTTGAGTCATGGCGATGTGCGGAGTGAGACGGTTGCCTACCATACTGCTCAAGATAAAGTGAAGCTGATTGATTGGCAGTGGGCAGCCTATGTGCCAAGGCGGTGGAGTGCAACCGAGTTCTTGCTCGATATGGCGCGCCGCGGCTACGATGTGCAGGCCTGGCAGGCTGAGCTGAACCGGCCGCTGCTTGCTGGCCTAGTAGGGTATTATGCCGTGTGCAGCGCCCAGCCCGCTCCTGAGGCAGCTCAGGCAGTGCGGCGGCTCCAGGCGTATATGGCGGCCACGGCGTATGATATGCTGGGCTATGAGTAGCTGACTGGTTGATGGATGCTGAGTTGGTTACGACGAAAGTACTTATACGCGTCTAATTTTAGAGTAGCGCATTAACATGCGTCAAACACATGTAATTCTCCAGAAGATAGCAGATGAATGTTTTTCTACAGCAGGTGTATAACACCAGTTTTATACAATAATGCATCATTGATATGAGCGTAAAACTACCTTGAGAGTATGTTTCTTACCAACACGCAAAATGTCACCGTTAGTAAGTGGTGTATCTTCGCTGGAAATTTTGGAGTCATTGATCTTCACGGCATTTTGCTTGATGAGCCGTCTGGCCTCGCTGCGACTTTTTGTGATGCTAAGTCGAACAATGATATCGATAATTGACTCATGGGCATCTACCTGAATGACGTCAATATCCTTAGCAAGATTCTTCTGACTCACCTCAGAGACCCATTGCTGCTCGGCATCAACGGCGGCGCTCGCTCCGTGGTACATTGACACTATCTCTCGAGCAAGATCCTTTTTGATATCGCGTGGGTTTTCTCCGTCGTTGAGTCGATTTTTAATTACAGCAATCTCACTCATAGGCAGGCGCGTACAATCCACAAAACACTGGTAAATACCCGCATCCGCCAGCTGCATGATTTTAAAGAACATATCTTTGGCATTTAGATTGAGACCCACACCGGTGCCAAGGCTTTTGCTCATTAATTTTTCGCCGGTTTCTGGGTTTTCGAGCAGTGTGGTTGTAATGACAAACTTTTCTTTCTGCTTGTAGCGCTTGAGCAATGTACGGCCAGCCAGCATATTGAATGTTTGGTCGGTGCCACCAATCTCCACATCAACATCCATTGCTACAGAATCGTAACCCTGCATCAGCGGATAGAAGAACTCATGGACGAAGAGTGGCTTCTCAGCAGCGACTCGTTTTTTGAACGCATCGCGCTCGAGCATCTGCTGCACGGTAAAGTTGGAGGCAAGCTCCACAGAATCTTCAAATGTTAGCTTGGAGAGCCACTCCGAATTAAACTGGAATTCTATCGGGTTGTCGATATCGTTAAAGTCTAGAATCTTGCCAATTTGTGCCTTAAATGTCTGCAGGTTCTCCAGCACTTGTTCGCGTGTTAGCTGCACACGCATCGAAGTTTTATCGCTCGGATCACCGATCATCGCGGTAAAGTCGCCAATTAGCACAATAATCCGGTGGCCAAGAGCGTGGAACCGTTCGAGTATCAGATAATTTGTTGAGTGCCCAAGATGAACGTAGTTCGCAGTTGGGTCAATACCAAGATAGAATGTGAGGCGGCGGCCACTTTGTAGCTCCTTTTTGAGACTATCTTTGCTCGGAAGAATTTCGGCAACTGAGCGAGATAGCGCCTCATCAATCAAGTGTTCGTCGGTAATAACGTGGTGCGCTTGAGTATTCATGTATAGTATTTTACTACATACGAGAAGAGATAAAAACTAACACGTCTGAGCTCACTTGTCGTGTGCCGCTGGAGTCCTATGATGTACGGTGTATCACAATTTGAAAGGGAACTGCGAGTGTGTAAATGTCTTGTTTATACATAGATGTATGACACCGCTTATACTACTTATGCTACAGTTGATGGTAGTGCTAGATCTGAAGATACACTACAATAATACTATGAATCAAGAATGGAACGTTATAAGTCAAAAGAAGTTAGTCGACTCACCGTGGTACAAGCTCAATATTGAAACCGTCAGGCTCCCGTCTGGCAAAGTCCTCGATGATTATTACGTGCGAGAGGGTATGAACGCCGTTTTGATCGTTCCACGCACTCATGAAGGCAAATTTTTACTGGTGCGTCAGTATAAACACGGAGCGCAGCAAAGTGTTATAGAATTTCCTGCGGGTAAGATTGATGCGGGTGAATCTGCTTTAATTGCTGCAAAAAGGGAATTATACGAAGAGACTGGAGGCACCTCCAGTCTCTTTGTAGAGGGACCTACATTTTTTGAGGACCCTACGAATAGCCGTGTCAAGATAGCGATCGTCTTTGCTGATAATGTCACTATAAAGCATAGGCAACATCTTGACGATAATGAGGATATTGAAGTAATACAGCCAACAACTGACGAGCTACGAACTATGCTCATGAACAATGATCTATCTGTGGCAGCATCCGTAGCAGCAGGTTGGATAGCGCTAGAAGGGAGATGATAACATGAAGAGACATAAGTCCGGGACAGCAAACCAGGTATTGAAAAAGCAAACTGATGATTGAGGTGATTGATAAGGAATGATGAGTGGGATAGAGACTGTTCGTCAATGTGGCATCTAGACAGATATAGCTCATAAAAGGGAAGATTAGAAGTTCTATATTTGTGCTAGAATAGTCACTGAGTAGAAAGTAGGGGGGTGAGGGTAGAAAATATGCGCAAGAAGAAACTAAGTGACAACGGCACACTAAGCCTTCGCACTATCATCTTCCGCGGTATCCTCTACGTCATCATTATTCCAACGACTGTTATGCTTCTCCTCGTTGGTGGATTCTATCTCAAATTATGTGCTGAAGCTAGCCAAGCTCAAGCAGCAATGAAAACATATCTACATAGTAAATATGGTGAAGAATTTATCGTCGAACGACCAAAAAAGAATGGAAGTGGGCTTGGTGTAGAAGGGTGGTTTGAAGCAACAGCCTACCCGAAGAATCATACAGACATCCGCTTCATTGTTATGCTGTCATCCTCAGGGAAGCATGATGGCTATGCTGGTGCTGTATGGTCAAAAGAAGAGACTGATCGACTCAAACCTATTATTCAGCGTATCTTTAGTAAAGATGTAGTGTATAGTGTAACCATCCAATCGTCTATGACGCTACAAACGAAAGATATACAAGTTGATGGTGTAATACCACATTTTACACAAGCGGCAGCGCAATATAAGCAGCAAATTCCATATAATATCACTATTCAAAAAACACACCAAACACGAGAATATCAGGAAAAAATGCGCATCGTCGATAATCTTAAAGAGCTTGCAAAGGATCTGCCAGATACCGTTGACACTACTATTCGCTACCAAGCGCAAACATCTGGAGGTAAGAAGTTTGATTTGGATATAACAATCATGGCATTAAAATCCACACCACAAGAAACATTAGTCACAATGTTTCAAGAAAAGGAGAGTCTGTAAATATGAGCATAACAATAGAGCAGTATCTTGCACTAAGTGCACTTGCCTATAAAAATACAACCTTCAAAAGAATAGCTAGAGAGATCTATAATTATGC
This sequence comes from uncultured Candidatus Saccharibacteria bacterium, assembly GCA_937990725.1. GTDB lineage: Bacteria > Patescibacteriota > Saccharimonadia > Saccharimonadales > Saccharimonadaceae > Saccharimonas. Next base: position 33,824 of record CALKQS010000014.1, read on the forward strand.
TATTAGTAGTCGTGTAGCTAGAGATAGGAATTCTGAGAGTAGAAGACATGCATAAGAAAAAAACAAGTGATAACATCAAACTAAGCTTTCGCACCATCCTCTTCCGTGGTGTTCTCTATGTGATTAGCATTCCGACAGTTGTCATGTTGGTAATATTTGGTATATTCTACACAAAATCTACTATTGATGATCATATTGCTCAATCACATATGCGGTCATACCTCAAACGTAAGTATGGCCAAGAATTTATAGTAGAGAATTATCGAATCGAGGGAGCTGGCCTTGGAGTAGATGGTGTTGCTAAGGCTGATGCGTACGCTAAAAGTGACCACACGATTCGATTTATGGTGAAGGGTTTTCCGGGGGACAGTCCATACAGTAATAACTATTGGGATGGATACCCCGATATGATATGGGCAAAACACCTCAAAAAGGATGTTGATCCTATGATAAAAAACGTATTTGGTGCCGACACATCACTCGCATCAATAGAAGTTTACAGTATACCTGCAGTGAACCAAAGGATAGGAAAAAAGATACCATTGTATCGTGATGCCTTTCAGCGATTTGGTAAAGATATACATATCGCTGTGCGTATAAAGAGTAGGGTTGTTTATAATGATGTAGCCGCACAGATATACCAGATAATCGTCAAGCTGCGAGAGCTTAGTGTGTCGCTATCCATTAATTATGAGAACCCCACAATATATGTTGCATTAGTCGGAGAAACAAGTATGCGCGGTATACACTCACCGCAGGATGTAGGGAAATATATCGAAATGAAGGAGAAAAAGCTATGAAAATAGAACAGTACTTGGCATTAAGCATATTATCTTACAGTACATCCCTAAGTAGTTTTGCCTCTAGCAGCGAGAGGCCACCATTGAGGCGCTCATAAAACAGGGAAAAATTGACAATTATCGCCACAGTGATGGATCTATTGCTCTCGAACTTAAACCCCTCTCCTCCCTCGCATCCTGGCACCTCATCAACACTACAACCACTTCATCTGGTATGTCGGCTATTGCTGTGCAAGATCCAGCTACCAAGGATATTGTCTTTGCCTACCGCGGGACAGATATTGATAAGAATATCTGGGAGGCGATGAAAGATATTGAGTCGGACCTTGCGATTGCATCGAGTGGGAATGTTTTTGTACAGAATGGGCTGAACCAATTCCACGACGCCTACACCTTCTACACCGAGACGATCAAGAAAGTTGGTGGCGGTGCCCATGTAGGCACCAAGAGCTTCACTGGCCATTCACTCGGTGGTGGACTAGCGCAGTATATGGCGTATAAAACTGGTGGTGCATATAAGACAGTCACCTTCGACGCGGTAGGGATTGGCCAAGTGCTGAAGAATGTCAACCCGCGGGACTATGATACCTCAGTAACGGACTACACCAATGAGCACGATATCATTGGTATGTATGGCGTGCAGCTGGGCCGCACAGTGTACATTAAGGATATGAACAGTGATGAGCTTCGTAAGAAGGACCGTGACTATGTGGCAATATTGCAGTATGTGCAGGGTGCCATTGCTGTGGCGGCACGCAATGGCGAGCATGCCTCAGCTATGGGATGGATGGCAGCTGCAAGCGTAGCATCGCTCGGGTATGTAGCGAATCGTACTAGCCAAGAGCTCGCTTTCGATGCACATCGCCCAAGTAGTTTATTAACTGATGATGGTACGCTAGCAGCCACTGTACCACAGGGAGACTCCATCACGAGTACATTGGCTGGTGCACTTCGTACGACACTGGAAGTATATACCGGTATTGCCAATGGTGTTTATTTTATCGTTGTTGAGATTCCAAGTGCTACAGCTGAAGAGCTTGTGCGAATAACGCTCTCTGTCGCTGAAGGCGGTAAGAAGATCATTGTCGATGTAGCGCAGGTGATTCGCGATCAGGTGGATATCTTTACCTCTGGTGTATATGAAACAAGTCGGATTATGGGTGAGCAAGCCGATGCCTTTGCTCGTGTGCTGATGACACAACTTGCTGTGGCTGCGCAATGGACAACTTCGCTCCATCTCGACATTGCCGTGCTGAGTGCACTGAGCGGTGCAGCTAGAATAACGCGCGATACACTTGCTGCTATAGTAGAGACGCCTGATGCGATGGCGCGTTGGCTGCAGATGGTCTTTGGTGAGAGCATTCGTGTGGTCGGCACATCAGCGGATGATAGGATTGACGGGTACGATCATGTCCCTGATTATGGCGTGACGAAGCGTGCGGTCTATGTAGAGGGCCGAGAAGGGAATGATTACGTAACAGGAACGAATTCTGATGATACATTGATGGGTGATGCAGGGAATGACACTATCATGGGTAAAGGTGGTAATGATATGATTTTTGGCGGCGATGGTGATGACTCTCTATATGGTGATGGTGGTAGTGATACAATTTTTGGTGGTGCTGGCGACGACAACCTTAACGGTTCAGAAGGTGATTCTAATAAGCTCTATGGTGGCGCAGGTGATGATGGAATAAATGGCTCCGGGTTGATTGTTGGTGGCGCAGGTGATGACCGGATCAACTCTCAATTTAGGGACGATACATATATCTATAACCGCGGCGATGGCAATGATACGATTAGCGACTTTGGTGGCGTTGACACTGTACGGTTTGGTGCGGGTATCGTGCCAAGCGATGTAACAGCACGCTATGAGAGTCGCCCGTATGGCACGCCAGGCAATGACTATGATCTTGTCTTAGATATAAAGAGCTCTGGTAGTATTCGCATCAAAGACTATTATGGCTCGAGTGACTGGACAGGGCGGAACCGTCCTGTACCAGGTCATCGTGTCGAGCGCTTTGTCTTTGCAGATGGCACCGTGTGGGATGAGCAGGCAATTCGCACCATGACACATAAATTACAAGGCACAGCTGACGATGATTCTATTGATGCCTTTGATGATGATGGTATCACGGTACATAGTGGGGCTGGTAATGACACTGTGCAGGGCGCCGGACAAGACACTAATACACTCTATGGCGATGATGGTGACGACAATCTCATTGGTGGTGAGAAAGATGATGTACTGGTTGGTGGGCAGGGTAATGATGTGATGTATGGTGCAGGCGGCGACGATACCTATACCTTCAAGCGAGGGGATGGCATTGACACGATAGGTGATAATGGCGGCATTGACACACTGCAGTTTGGCGAAGGCATTAATCCGCGTGATGTGACTGTTCGACGTATCCATCTTTCATCATATGAGAGTCTCGAGCTTGCTATCACGGGTACAGGTGATAAAATCATTATCCAAGGATATTTTGGCTCGTACTCATACGACGGACTGCATGAGAGCACAAGCCAGCAGATCGAGAAAGTGGTTTTTGCTGATGGCACGGTATGGACACCGAAGATGATTGCACAAATGCTCGCAGAGCACACGAGTGAATAGTGTATAACTTCTGTCTTGGTTCCATATACCCCGTTGTATTAGGTTTATTGCCTTTATACTAATAGGCTAGATAGTTTGGGCTACTTTCTCAATATTGGTGCTTAGGTAAAATACTAGCTTTCATAACTTCCTAGAGGAAGAATAAGAAGCGAGAAATAATAAATGGGCCGATACGAGCGCGTCGCCTCAGCAGAAGTCTCTTTAAGCTAGCTTTCATCTCCCTCCTGCACAATACCATACATGAAAACAGCAACCATGACCCAATCAGCCGCAGTGGTAGAGACGCCTGCTGCGCCGGTGCTGCGTGCGCTTAATCCGCGGACGCTCAGTATCGATATTGTGCTGCCAGTGCTTAATGAGGTGCATGTTATTGCGCGCTCGGTGAGCACGTTGCACGCGTATTTATCACAACATATGTCTCATCGCTGGCGCATTATCATTGCCGACAATGGCAGCACGGACGGCACAGCAGAGGCGGCACGCCAATTGGCGCTGCGTTACTCCGAGGTGCAGCTCATCCAGCTTGCCGAGAAAGGCCGTGGCCGGGCTCTCAAGCAAGCGTGGCTACAGAGCTCGGCCGATATTCTGGCCTATATGGATATCGACCTCTCTACCAATTTAGACAGCTTCGTGCCAATGATCACCCCACTGATTATGGGTGAGGCAGCTGTGGCGACGGGCTCGCGCCTAATGAAGCAGTCGCGCACAACCCGCGGCTTCAAGCGCGACACTATCTCGCGCTGTTACAACTGGATTATTCGCCGGACGATGAAGACAAAATTTGTCGATGCCCAGTGCGGTTTCAAGGCGATTCGGCGCGATGCGGCACGCAAGATTCTGCCTCGCATTAAGGATACTGGTTGGTTCTTCGACACTGAGCTGCTTGTCAAGGCAGAATACGCTGGCTATACCATCCACGAGGAGCCAGTTGAGTGGGTTGAAGACACCGACTCGCGCGTTCATATCATCAAGACCGCAACAGATGACCTCAAGGGCCTTTCGCGGGTGCGGCGCGAATATGGCAAGACGGGCTTTGGTGAGCTAGCAGCTGTGGCTGGACTTTTGCTACTAACGAGTGTGCTCTACCTCTGGAACTTAACCATCAATGGCATGGCCAATAGCTATTATGCTGCCGCTGCTCAGGCAGCGAGTACCGACTGGACGGCCTGGCTGTTTGGCAGCCTTGATGCCGCGAACTTTGTTAGTGTCGATAAGCCGCCTATCAGTATGATGATCATGGGGCTGAGTGGTCGGCTCTTTGGCTTCTCGTCGTGGAGTATGCTCATGCCGCACGCGCTTGCTGGAGTCGCGACAGTCATGCTTGTCTATGCAGCGGTCAGGCGGTGGTATGGTGTCAAGGCAGGGCTCATCGCTGGTGCGGTGATGGCGCTGACGCCAGCAGCTGCCTTGATGTTTCGCTTTAATAACCCCGATAGTTTCTTGACGCTCTTTTTAGCGGCCAGCGCTTATACCTTCCTCCGCGCCTTTGAGAATAAGAAACCAGTGCTGTGGCTGAGCCTTGCAGGGCTCTTTACGGGCCTGGCCTTTAATACAAAGATGCTGCAGGGGTTACTGGTGCTACCAGTGATGGCACTGCTCTATCTAGTGTGCGCCCGGCCAAAGCTCGTGACGCGCCTCTGGCATCTTGGCGTGGCTGGCGTGGTAACGGCTGTCTCGACCTTTTGGTGGAGCGTGCTTGTGTGGCTTACTCCGGCGGCTCATCGCCCGTGGGTGGGCAGTACCAATGACAATAACATTTGGAGTTTAATCTTTGGCTACAATGGCTTTGGGCGCTTACTGGGTAGTGGTGGTGGCCCTGGTAAAGCGCTAGGTGGTGGGGCAGCGCAGATGGGCCAAGCGGCAGCAACCACAACCCAATCTGCCGCGCAGCCAGCTGGCCATACTGCGGCGCAGGCAGCATCCATGACGCCACCAACTGGCGGTGGTATGGGCGGTCACGGTGGAGGCCCAGGAGGTGTTGGTTTTGGTGGCGAGACAGGGGTGCTGCGTATCTTTAACGAAAGTTTCGGCCCTAATATTGCCTGGTTGCTTGTGGTAGCCGTGATCGGTGGTGGGCTCGTGCTGTGGCTGCTGCGCCGCGCACCACGGCACAACAAAGAGCGTGTTGGTGTGCTGCTGTGGCTGGGCTGGCTGCTCATTCATATCATTATCTTTAGTATGACGAGTGGGACGATTCATCCATACTACGTCGTGGCGATGGCACCGAGTGTTGCTGCCCTGGTAGGGATTGGTGTGCCGTATCTGTGGCAAGCTTACACACGGCGCACGAAGCTGTCCTGGCTTGTGCCACTGACAATACTGCTTACGACGATTATTGGTGTCATTATGCTTGGCTATAGCAATACCTGGCCGTGGCTTACCTGGCTTGTCATTATCACTGGTGGAGTAGCGGCTGTGATGACGCTTGTGCCACTAGTAACACTTCCTCGGTGGTATGTGCGGACGGCTCTTGCTATGGCTGTGCTGGCTGGTATGGCTGCACCAGTAGCCTTTAGCTTGAGCACAATAGCGACAGCGCATAGTGGAAGCATTCCTACAGCGGGTCCGGGTGCGACGGCAATGAGCGGCACGAATAACGAATCAGCCCAGGCAGAAGCCGCTCTTGTCTCGTACCTTGTGGCGCACCAGCAGAATGCAACATGGCTTGCGGCAGTCAATAGCGCCAATGAGTCGGCACCAATCCAGCTCTCCACAGGCAAGGCGGTGATGGCAGTCGGTGGCTTTAACGGCAGCGATAGCACACTCACGCTCGAGCAGTTCAAACAACTGGTACGTCAGGGCAGTGTGCGCTACTACGTAGTGAGTCAGCATGGGCCAGGTGGGCATGGCGGGCAGCAATCGACGCAGACAGGAACGAATTCGTCGGCTACATCGACTGTACAATCCTCATCAGCCCAAACGCAAACCACCCATCATCATGGAGGGCCAGGCGGTAACTCTGCTATCGCTACCTGGGCGGCGAGTGCTGGCATCAAGGTTGACTACGGTGGCACGCAATATACCGTGTACGATCTCTCGCAGGCAGTTTAGACCATATCGTAACAGAGATAGAGAGCCAGCCTTTGGGTCTGGCTCTCTATTATTTCTGTTATCTCAACTAACGCAAAGCCTACTTATGGCGCATTGCTAGGCCAGCGCGAAGCGTCTCATGGTAAAACGGCAGCAGCGGCAAAGCATCGATCTCGGTGAGTGGATACCACGTCGCTGCGCTATTTTCGGCATTAAGTCGAGGTGTTATGCGCTGCGCACATTCAACGAGCACCGGATACACATACCACTGGCGGCTATGCGCTGCGTCAATCTGCATCAGGGGTTGCTGCGCCACCATGATAGTCGTATCTCGCGGGTCAATGCCTAGTTCCTCGGCCAGTTCTTGCCCGGCCAGTACCGTAATGCTCGTATCGGTCCGGTCGATGAAGCCAGAGACGCCATTGAGCATACGCGGTTGCTCCACCTCTTGCTGGCTACGCCGCGCTAGTAAAATCTCATCACCGTAGCATACCACGCAGTTGAAGACAAAGCAGATAGGTTGGCCAGTGTAGTCGATCCTTCCATCGGGCAGGCGTGGATAGTCTTTGGTTTGGTAGGCAATCATCGCAAGCGGATTCATATGATTAGTATAGCATAAGAGGAATGAACAGGGGTAGAAAACACAGTATGCAAGCTATAATATATTGTGATGTTTCACCTCTAATTCTCTAGGTGCAGCGTAATGAAGTAAAAAATCGAATTTTTAAGACTGCCCTAAGCCGCGTCGTGCATACTACAGATACAACCATAAACAAGGAGTACACGACAATGGCACAGCAACCAACTCTCACCACAGACGAAGCGCTTGTTTTGCAGCAGATCAACGAGCATGGCGAAGATGATGTGATTGGCCTAGAGCAGAGCCTGCGCATGAGCCGCCCAAAGCTAATGGCGCAACTCACCCACCTCAAGAACAAAGGGCTCATTACGGTCAAGATGACGACTGGCGATTGGTGGATCACTGTTAGTCGCCGCGGCCAACAGATGATGCGCCGCCTATGGCCCGAAGCAGCACTGGGGTACTAGCTCGCAATACGAAGGATAAGCATCGCCACTATGACGCTAAAAAAGTGAGATAATGTGACTGACACAGCTTATGCAACATGTAATGATAAACTTGAACATTCTTGGGAAATATTCATTTTAGCACGCCATCGGGTATCTGAAAAGAGAAATTTAGGGCAGTGCAATAAAGATTTATAATGACGAATAACACGGTATAATAAGGATATGAAACTATTAGTCGTTGATGATGAGCGGCGCATTGCCGAGTCGATAAAACAGGGGTTAGAGCAAGAAGGCTACGCCGTCGATGTCGCCTTTGATGGTGAGGATGGTTACAATGCTGCATGGGCCGATGAGTATGATGCGATTATTCTTGATGTAATGATGCCAGTGATGAATGGCTTCGAAGTAGTACAGAAGCTTCGCAGCGCGGGTAACCACACACCAGTACTAATGCTCACCGCCAAGGACCAGACGCAGGATATTGTGGCGGGGCTCGACCATGGCGCAGACGACTATTTGCCCAAACCTTTCTCCTTCGATGTGCTGGCGGCTCGCGTGCGCGCCTTGCTGCGACGGCCGCAGGAAGCGTTGGGGACGGTGCTGCGCGTGGCTGATATCGAGCTCGATACGATCAAGCAGACCGTGACGCGAGCTGGCCAGCCTGTCGCGCTCTCGGCCAAAGAATTTGCCATCTTCGAGCACCTCCTGCGCAACAAGAATCAAATCCTCAGCAAAAATAACATTATGACTCACGTTTGGGACTTCGATGCCGATATATTGCCAAATAATGTCGAGGTTTTTATCAACTACCTCCGGGGTAAGCTCGAGAAGCCATTCCCAAATAGTCGCCCGATTATCGAGACGGTGCGGGGCTTTGGCTACATCATCAAGGACAACCCAGCATGAGGCAGCGCCAATGAGCTTTCGCGCTACAACACTCCGGCTGGCTGGTACCTATCTTGCGATTATCATGGTAATGAGCCTCGGGTTTAGCCTGGTGTTTTATCAGACGTCGGCCGCGCAATTGGAGCGGCAGCGCCCACCGAGTGAGGCTGGCAGAGAGCAAGAATTTCATTTTACCGATCATACCGTCAATCGCTTCCTTGAGCGGCGAGCGACTGAGGCACGGCAAGAGCTGATCGCTCAGCTGGTGCTCGTGAATCTCACGGCGCTGGCAATTGGCAGTGTAGTGAGCTATCTTCTCGCGGAGCATACTCTGCGGCCGATCCGCGCCAACATGCACGCCCAGACTCAGTTCGTTAGTGATGCAGTCATGAGCTGCGCACGCCGCTGACCGCGCTGCGTACTGCGAACGAAGTAGCGCTGCGCAACCCCAAGCTCACCTTGGCCGAGGCCCGCACCGTCATAGAAGCGAATGTGACCGATGCGACGCGGCTGCAAACGCTAGCCAATACAATGCTTGGTTTGCTTCGGCACGACCGCTCGGTGGTGCAGCTGCAGCCAGTTGCTTTACAAACCGTGGTAAGTGAAGTGATGAACTTGGTGGTGGCACCTGCCCAAGCGAAGTCGATTGCCATTAACGATACAACGCCACCTTTGATGGTGCGGGCTCATCAGCAGCGTCTTATTCAGCTCCTTACCATTTTGCTCGACAATGCCATCAAGTACAGCCCGGAGCATACCACCATTACCATCACCGCTACGAGTACCAATCGCTGGGCTAGGGTGCAGATCATTGACCAAGGCATCGGGATGGACGCCGCCACGCAGCGTCGGATATTCCAGCGCTTCTACCGAGCCGACCAAGCTCGCACTGGTGGCCTAGGCCAGGGCTATGGCCTTGGGCTTGCGATTGCCCAGCAGATCATCACCGAACATGGCGGCAAAATTACTGTCGACAGTACGCCTGGTAGTGGCACGACCTTTACGGTGAGCTTGCGCCTTGCTGGTAAACAGAGTACGCAGTAGATAACGTTCTGTAGAAATAAAGGGATGCTTGATAAATAAGCAAAGACGCGTCTCAAACTGGACTTGGACTAGCTGACAGCAAGAGTATATGGGTTGTATTACTTTTTGAGATCAGCTAAAAATTCTTCGGCAGAGTTAAACGGCTTACTCAAATTATTACCAGTTGCTAGCGATGGCTCAATTTCAGTAAGCAGTGCTTCGAGTTGCGGTGTCGTTAGCTCAGGGGTATACGGCTCAATATGGCGAGTTGCAACGATTTGCGTGAGGTAGCTGTTAATTAACGCGCTCAACGTTAGGCCAGCGCTTTTTGCAACTTCCTGGGCTTGGCGCTTGATATTTTCATCTAATTTTATACGCGTTGTCACCATACTCATACCACTGATTATGTACGAAGTAATATACTGCGTCAAGAACAGTGTTCTTTTCTTGTATCCTATTAGATAGCACACTCGAACGAAGCTTATGCAAAAAATAGTGTGAACTGAGCACGAGAAAAGCGCGCGGCAATGCGATGGGTCTGCAAGATTTCACTTTAAGCTTCTTTTAACGCCTGCTCCCTATACTCGAACCATAATAACGAAAGGAGTATGTATGAAAATAGAAGATGGCTTCGCAACGGAGAAGCGTAGTGTGTCACCGACATCCCCATCGTCTATGCAGTCTCAGGCCAAAGGCACGGCTAACTCTGGTTTGATCGCGGCGGTGATCGGCGGTGTGATCGTGGCGGCAACGCTCGGATTTCTTGGTGGCATGCAGGTCAATAGCCGCAGCACATCGAGCCAAAGTGGCCCTGGTGGCCATGGTATGATGGGTGGTCAAACCAGCCAGGGGAATATGTCGCCACCAGGCCAAACAGGGCAGTCGGCGGGCAGTGGTGCTCAGCCAGGCGCACCGTCAAATGGAGCAAATACCACCACACAAACCCAGCAAGGCACCACCCAACAGACTACGCAAGATACGACCAAGAATACCTAATACTGATAATAAAACCACCTCTGATATGAGGTGGTTTTTTGGCTTACTAGAGTAAAAATTATTGTGGCAAGGAGACACCCTTTTCTTTGAGGGCTGGCTCGATGACGAGCTTGCCAAAGGCATCAGCGTCGGCCCACACTTGGCGCGCATCTGAACTGCCTGAGGTGGTGAGCTTGCCATCCTTGACATATTGATTGGTTACATTCTTGCCATTGACAAGAATAGCTGGTGTGGCGCTGGCGGCATTTTGAGCGCCAGCCAGGGATTTATCGAAGGTGATCTTTTTCTTAATCCGGGCACCTGAACGGTCGGCCTCGGCAAGGTCGGTCTTGAAGCGGTTGACATCAAGGCCAAGTCCCTGCGCAGTGGTGGCGAAGTAGTTGGTGCGCTCTGTACCGTCGAGCGACTGCCACGAATTTTGCTCGGCGTAGAGCTTATCGTGCATTTCCCAATATTTGCCTTGGAAGCCAGCTGATTCGGCGGCAGCTGCTGCCGCGAGTGCATTGGGGTGGATGGACGAGAGAGGGTTGTTGCGGAAGATGAGCTGCACGTGATCCTTATATTTCTCAGTGACTGCCTTGAGTGCAGGCGAGGCTTGCGAACAGCCAGGGCACTGGAAGTCTCCATATTCGATGATTGTTACCTTGGGCGATTTGCTCCCGTGGGTATGGTCGGCGATGTCGCCATTTTGGCTACTGGCGCTTTGTACCTGCAATGGGTCGACACCTGACAGATTGATCGACTCACCTTGGCGCGACAGCCACACGAGCCCACCCAAGATTGCGAGGCAGAGCACTGCAAAGATCAGCCATGATTTTTTTGTCATAAACGAAACATTCCTCCTTATTCTTGCATATTATATCGTGCTCGAGTGGCCGAATCAAGCTGACAGAGGTGCTGTACAGGGCTAAAGCATTGAGCCGATCAGGGGAGTGCGCTACAATGATGGCATGGAAATGCTCATGATCATCATCTTTGCTATCTTTGTGATTGCCCTCATCCTGGCTGGTAGTGCATGGCCTGATATACCGCCAGTGAGCCAATACGAGCTCGAGCGTCGTCGCCAGCAGAATAATCGCACAGCGATCCACCAGTTGCGGCGCATTGCTGTCTATGATGACCTTGTCTCGCTTCAGCGCTGCGTGGTGGCGCTATTGCTGGTGCTGATGGTGATGGCAAGTATCGGTGCATTTGACTTTGGTGGTGGTGTGCTGGTTGCGCTCGCGGTGGCACTGCTCCATGGTGGTGTAGGGCGGATTGGCTGGGTACATGCGATTGCCCAGCGCTTCTATAATGCAGTTGAGCCGAGCTTCGTGAGCTTTGCCGGGCGGTTCCCGCGAGTGGTGCGCATTGTCCGTTCGTTTGTGCCGCCAGTAGAGACGAACCTTCGCCTGGGGTCACGGGCTGAGCTTGAACATCTGGTGCGTCATGCTCGGCCATCAGTCTTGCCACCAGTGGAGCGTGAGCAAGCGCTGGGGAGCTTGACCTTTGCGCGTAAGACGGTCGAGACAGTCATGGTGCCGCGCAATGCTATCAAGACAGTTGAGCAAGATGCCATGGTGGGGCCGCTGTTGCTCGATGAGTTGCACCGCACCGGGCATAGCCGCTTCCCAGTGGTGGATGGCGACATTGACCACATTATTGGTGTGCTACATACCCGCGATTTTATGTCGCTCAAGGAGGCGGTGTCGGCCCAGGTGCAAACGGTGATGGACCCAAATGTGTACTACATCGACGGCGCGCAGTCGCTCGAGCAAGCCTTGGGTGCGTTTATTAAGACGCGCCAACAGGTCTTCATTGTCGTCAATACGTATCGTGAGACGGTGGGGATGGTGACGCTGGATGATTGTATTGAAGCCTTGCTTGGTCATGCTCCCACAGCGGATGATGACGAGGTATATAGCCAGCCAGTGGCCTTGCCCGAACCCACGCAGCCGCGCGCCCTCCCCATGGGCGAGCAGAATGATGCCTGAAATTGTGGTATAATCTAACAGATATGACACAACGAATACTTGCCAACCAAACGCCGGATTACACCGGCCAAACCATCACTGTGGCCGGCTGGGTGCATGCACGGCGCGACCATGGTGGTCTGATTTTCATCGACCTGCGCGACCACACTGGCCTGGTGCAGCTGGTCGTTAGCCCCGAGCAAACCGCCGCCTTTGCCCTGGCAGAGCATGCCCGCGACGAGTATGTCCTGCGCGCCCGCGGCGAGGTGCGCCAGCGTGGTGAGGGCCTAGCCAACCCCAATATTGCCAGCGGTGGCATCGAGCTTGTGGTAAGCGAGCTAGAGGTGCTCAACAAAGCCGAGACGCTGCCCATCCAGCCCTTTAGCGAGACCAATCAAGCCAGTGAAGACCTACGCTTTACCTACCGCTACCTCGACCTGCGCCGCCCCAAGCTGCAAACGATGCTGCGCCGCCGCGCCGATATGTACCGCCGCATGCGCCAGTATATGGACGAGCGCGATTTTATCGAAATCCAAACGCCAATCCTTGCAAATTCCAGCCCCGAGGGCGCGCGCGACTTCCTCATCCCCAGCCGCTTGCAAGAGGGCAAATTCTACGCCCTGCCACAAGCACCGCAGCAGTTTAAGCAGCTGCTGATGGTTGGTGGCGTGCCGCGCTACTATCAGCTGGCCGCGTGCTTCCGCGACGAAGACCCGCGCGCCGACCGCCTGTATGGTGAGTTTTACCAGTTGGATCTCGAGATGAGCTTTGTGGAGGATGGCGAGCAAGTCCGCCAGATGATGGAGCCACTGATGCAGCAGCTGGTGACGGACTTTGCTGGCAAAACGCTGCTGGATCTGAGTGATCTGCCGGCCGGCGATGGCCAGCCTATCCCGCGCATTCCGTATCAAACCGCCATGGAGACCTACGGTAGCGACAAGCCAGACCTGCGCTTTGGCATGGAGCTGGTTGAGCTAACGGACGTGTTTGCCGACACCGAATTTGGCGTGTTCAAAAACGCTGAATGTATTAAGGCAATCTGCGTCACAAACGGCGCGTCGCTCAGCCGCAAGCAGATCGATGGCTTTACCCATATCGCCAAAGCCGAGGGCGCAGGTGGCCTGGCCTACATTACCTACCAAGATGGCGCGGCCAAGAGTCCAATTGCTAAGTTCCTGACTGAAGAAGAGCTGGCCGCTATCCAAGCCAAAACAGGGGCCAAGGACGGCGATGCAGTCTTCTTTGGGGCTGATACGCGCCCCGTGGTCAACGCTGTGCTAGGGCGGCTGCGTAGTGAGTTTGCCGAGCACTTTGGGCTGAAGGATCCGCAGGCGGTGGCGCTGGCCTGGATTATCGATTTCCCATTCTACGAGTGGGACGAGCATGCGCGTAAGCTCGACTTTGGCCACAATCCCTTTAGTATGCCAAAGGGCGGGCTTAGCACGCTGCAAGCCGCCCAGACGGACGAAGACAAGCTGGCCATCCTGGCCGACCAGTTCGATATGGTGATGAACGGCTACGAAATCTGTAGCGGCGGTGTGCGCAACCACAGCCCGGCCGTGCTGTATGAAGTGTTCGGGCTGCTGGGCTATAGCCGGCAGTATGTGGAAGAGAAGTTTGGCGCCATGCTGCGGGCCTTTACCTACGGTGCGCCGCCACACGCGGGCTGCGCCTTTGGCATCGACCGCATCCTGATGGAGCTAATCGGCGAGCACAACGTCCGCGAAACCCTCGCCTTCCCTAAAAACGGCAGCGGCGTCGACGTCATGATGGACTCACCCGCGCAGGTGGAGCCTGAGCAGCTGAAGGAGTTGGGGTTGTAAACAGATGAGCGAGTGCTAGCTATCGCTGTGAATCTGCTACACATTACCCAAAGCACACTAAGGAGGCAATAACCCTATGAGCTGGGATCTCACCGCAATCAAAACAAAACGTCATGTCCAGTCGGTTAGCGACCTGACGGAAGAAGACTGCGTGCCACTCGAGCGCCAGCAGATGATCGCCGAGCTAAAAAAGGCTGCCAAAGCATGCGATGCGCAGCTAGACACGCGCGACCCGTCGTGGCTTGTGATGGAGAAGAAAGAGTGGCTGATTGAATTCAGCCTGAGCAAACATAGGGAGCAACTCATCACTATGGGGCTGCGCGTCAGGGGTAGTAGGGAGCCAACGGAGGTGTTTGCGTATCTTATCCACCAGCTTGGCATGCGGCTGGTAGAGTGGAGCACTGGCGAGTTCCTGGATCTATCCAAGCAGAGCAGCTTCGGCCGCTGGCAGGAGTGGAGCGAGCGGGTGCTGCAATAAAGAGAAGCCCCCGCTCATACGAGCGGGGCACCGTGCGCTACGAGAAGCAGTCCGCAAAGCGCGGGTCGGCTTTAAGCGCTTTTACGCTTGCGTTGCGTATAGTTTCACTCCTTCCGGCTGTCTCGATTCTTCGGGCGTTGACTTGGATGTGACCCTTTGAGCCATCCGCTTGGATGTAGAGCTCAAATTTGCACGACCCTACCGGTGCAATGGCCGGATATTCGGTATTTGGGTAGAACATTTGCTTACCCTGGTACTGGTGAGCCGACACTACATCGCTGAACCATCGCTGAGCGAGGTCTTCGGCAATTTTATTATGCATCCGTATATCTTTGCCGGTTGGTTTTGTGGTGTGGGGCGCGACAATGGCACGCCCCTGGTCGTTCAGGGTAACGGTGTTATCCTGATTACTTATCTCACCATTTTTAAAACCTAGGTGGTAGGTATAAAAACCTACAACCACAGCCATGACTAGCAGCAAGATGCCGCCAGTGCCGCGTAGGATTGATTTGAGTGAAAAGTCCTGGTCGTTGGCCATTTTAGCCACTTCCTCTCATGTAGAGTTGCGTGCTCACGCACGGCCTGCAACCCGGCTGCCCGTGTGGCACCCGTAAAAAATTGCATACATATATCGTACTAGCAAAATAACCGTAATGCAAATAAGCCCGCAGGTTCATAGCTCTGAGTACAGCGCTACCACAACATAACCCCGTGCCGTATACTAGTGATATGGACACAGCACAATTCCAGGCCATGATATGGCACAAAGCCAAGCAGCTCTACCGCCCGATGCCGTGGCGCAGCCAGCCGACGCTGTACTATGTGCTGGTGAGTGAGCTGATGCTGCAGCAGACGCAGGTAGCGCGGGTGCTGCCTAAGTTTGCCGAGTTTACTGCGCAGTTCCCGACCATCGAGGCCCTGGCGGCGGCTCAGTTGCCGGCGGTGCTGCAGGCCTGGCAGGGCTTGGGGTATAATCGCCGGGCCAAGTACCTCCACAGCGCGGCGCAGGCGATTGCTGCTGGTGCACCTGCCACCACGCAGGCTGACCTGATGGCGCTGCCTGGCATTGGCGCCAATACCGCTGGGGCCATCATGAATTATGTGTATCAAATCCCGACCGCCTTTGTAGAAACCAATATCCGCACGGTGTATTTTAATCACTTTTTTGCTGGGCAGGAGCGCGTGGCGGATAAGGATGTGCTGGCGCTGGTGGAGCAGACGATGGATACAGCTCGCCCACGTCAATGGTTCTGGGCGCTGATGGACTACGGCGCTGAACTGAAGGCGGCGGGCAAGGGTCAGCTTAGCACCAGCCGGCACTACACACGGCAGTCGCGCTTTGCCGGCAGCCTGCGCCAAATGCGGGGCGAGATTGTACGGCGCATGGCACAGGGGCAACCACTGAGCGCTATTACCCAGGAGCTGCACAGCGACCCGCGTTTTGCTGCCGCGCTGGATGGACTACGGAAGGATGGGCTGGTATGAGTGAGCTAGCCCTCACGCGAGAAGAAGCCATCACACTGTGCCAGAATTGGGCGCGGATGCTCCGCCGCGAGTATACGATCGACATGCTGGTAAATGACTACGGCGATGGAGTGCTTATGTCTGACCAGCTAGCCTATCCGCTCGAGATGCAGCCATGGATCACGCCAGAAACGGAGCCGCTCCTCTGGGCGATTCGCGACCATGCAGTAGATGTCGATATTGACCACACCCGGCGAGCTGATTGGGAGAAGCTACTGGAGCTGATCGACCAGCTACCAAAGAATGGTCCGGCAAAATGAGCAGAGATGCCAAGCTTATTTCTAGAGTGTGACGAAACCAGCCATTATGATTTAATGACTATGCCATAAACAATGATGAACATTCACTAAATATATTCATATCCATAAAACTTAGCAAGTTATAGAAGAAAGATAAATAACAGAGGTAGAATCATTAGAATTGTTTGCAGCTCCTACAGTTGCACACCCAGCCACCCAGCGAGCACTGTTCCAGCGCCATAAGCCAGGGCAGCAGCAATAGCACCGAGCGCGAGAGTTTGCAGGGCGGCAACGAGTGGATTTTCACCACCAACTTTGCCCTTGATATAGCCAATTGCCACAAAGGTAAGCGCCGTCGCTCCCGAGCTGATATAAAACAGCAGAGGGTGAGCCGCACTCGAGCCGCGTGCCAGCACATGGGCGAGATAGGGGATGACAGGCACACTACCAACGACAACGAAGGCAGCAAAGGTCATGAGGCCGATGATTTTTGGTGAGGCGCGTTTGCTTGTACTCCGCGCTGACTCATCGTGCTCAGCACTGGCCGCGAGGTAGGCGCTAGCACCCATCGAGAAGCCATCGGCAATAAGGTTAGCTGCGCCCAGCACCAAGATAATTGCACTCGAGATACCCGCGCCAGCACTGGCTGCTACTACAGCAAAGGTTGTGACGGTGCCATCGACTGCACCGTAGACGAATTCAGAAATATAACGTTTGAGGACAGGTTTCATATTCATAACTTGGCTAGTATAGCATAGTAGGGTGCAAATGCAAAAAATTGTACTGTGGGTAGGTGAATGCTTTGGTGTTACAGTCTCGCCCGTACTATAGATTCTTCGTGCTATAAAATTGGTGATTACGGGAGATAGCTCCCCTAGGATGAGCGAGAAAATCATCAGCGCAATCATCAAGCAAGACGCAAAAAATGAGCGACTGGTGGGGATAAAGTGAATAGCTTACAATGCCAATGTAGAGCACATGACCACTGATATGGGTAATGAATAGTTAAAAAATATATTCATAATAATACAACAGGAAAAGAAGCCACCAAGAGGCGGAGCGAGAAGCTGCAAGGTTTAGCTGCTCACTCGTTTGGTTGCTTAGGCTTGAGGAGGAGCTGATTGCGTTCGGCAGTGCGCGTCCGCGCCTCATTTAGCAGGGTAGTGCCTTCTTGCGAGCTAAGGCTAACGATCCGCACGTACTCACCATCGGTCTTGTCGTAGCCCGAGACAGCAACAAAGCCGAGTTGTTCGTCGGCATAAATGACGTTCTCTTTCTCGCCGCTGTAGTCGATTTTGTTAAATAAGCTTACATCTAGCAGCGCCGTACCGCGGCCATTGTCCCACGTGGCAAAGACACCAATGCGGCGCTGCACTACATCTGGATTGGTCGAGTCAAATGGCGTATCTTTATCGATATACTCGATGATTGGCGCAAAGACCAGCGTATCGGCCTTGGGGAGGATCGTCTTGAGTGCGTGGTCGGCGGGTAGCGAGTACGCCAAGGCAAAGCGCTTGCGAAAGTCATACGAGAGCGGGTAGCGTCCATCGGTCAACGTGGTGCACTCGACCTGGAGGCGCGAATCGAGGAAGGTAAGCTCGGCGGGCGAGTAGATTGGTTTGTGCTCCTCTGTTGTGGTAACCTCATTCGTTACTTGGCTCACCTTTGTATCGGCATCGGTGTAGACCATAGAATTACCCATGACAGTGACGGGGGAGGCGTATTCATTCACAGCGTCCGACTTATCGCGCTTGCTGAGGCCACAGCCCATAGCAAGCAGCTGCTGGATAGTATCGACAGCACAATACTGCGTTATATTGCCCTCTGCATCAGTAATGAGGCAGTCCATCACCATCTCATGCCCCATGCCTTTGCCGAACTGCTTTTCCTTGCTGGGGTCGCTGTTCTGTTCATCTTCCGAGAGTATGTGCCCAATCTCATGGCTGTATACGTTGCCACCAGTCTTGTTGCTCAGCACAAGCACCATCGGGCCGTTGCCGCCCTTGGCTTTATCTTCGTCTGTGCTCTGGAAGGCAAGGCCGAGTACATCATTCTCCACACCTGATGTATTAACGGCCATCAGCATAAGTGAATGCTCACCATCCTGTACGTCTAGCTGCTCGCGGTATTCTTCGGCGATTTTTTTGATTTGGTCGTTGGAGTAATAGTATTCGGTCGTGCCATCTTCCTTGGTGCGGGTGCTGTCTGGCGCAGTGTTGCAGACAAACTCGGTAACATGGAACTCGTACGCGCCACGAGTTGTATGAGTGATGCGGCCAGTGTGGACGCGCACTTCTTCGAATATCTCTTCGTTACTCTTGCCAGGTTCGAAGCCAGCAGCATTGAGCGCTACAACACCAAGCCGGACAACGACCGGCCGGAATGAATCTTTCTCGTGGTCTTGGCGCTGCTCTGCAGAAGGCTGAGAGGTGTCGCCGCTGGGGAGTAGTGCGCCAAGTACTCCAAGGCCAGCCACTGCCAACGCCTTGCGGCGCGAGAGATGTTGTGGTGTTTTTTTGACTGAGTCGTCTGGCACAGCTTCAGATTTTGAGCGAGTCATAGTAACTATCTTATATCACGAAAGGGGTAACAATGTCAAATTATGTTGGCTTACGCTGTGTAGTTCTAGCTATCTGCAGCTTAAGATCCTTCTTTTGCAATATTAGCTCATTCTCTTATTTTGTTATTTTCTCTTTTGTAAGCATAAATAAAGCTAGGTATCTCTCGAGAATATTTAACTTTTCTACAGAGGTAGAAGCAGATCAGTAGAAAAATAAAACTCGCTCATATTCAAGCGAGTTTATGTGTGTTACTGGCGTGAGGTGCTATTGCTGCTCGGCTGGTGCTTGCGTTTGTTGCTGATTCTCGGTGTCGCTATTGGTAGAGAATAGCTGGAGTGATTCGTCACTCAGGACGTTTGGGTCAAAGGTGCCATCGGCGATTTTGCTGCGGCGCTGCTGGTACATTTTTTTAAACTCGTCGAGCGATTGCTTCGTGATACTACCTTCGGTTTTGTATGTCTCGGGCTCGGCATCGCGAGCGGCTTGCTTGCGCACCTCCTGGAAGCCAGGCCGGCTGAGGTCGACCTGCGCTGCACCACTGGTATTGTACATATCCATGGCGACCCACACCATGACACCCGCAATGGCGATGACTCCGCAGATCATCACCAAAAAACGGTGCTCGCGCATAGTGCTCAGCTGGTGCTCGAAGTCGAGTTTATTGGGCTGGTTGGGTTGGCTGCTGGGCACTCGGCACCTCCTTTTTGGCAGGGAATTGCTTACTATAAAATACATCAAACTGCGAACCGTACTGGCTCAGTAGCTGGTTGAGCCGCAAGGCGACATCGGCCACTCGTTTGCGTTGCTCACGCACGGGTTTGATGCGGTAGTAGAACTCGACCGGCTGGTCGGTGCAGTCGATACGTAGCAGCTCAGATAACTTCTCTTCGTACTGGCGGTATTCGCTGCGGAAGGCGGCAAGCTGAGTATTGTATTCTACCGTTGTCTTGGCAAGCTCCACACCGTCGAGCCGGTTGAGGGCAATGCGGCTATTGAGCGGTGCCATCAGGCGAGTGGCAATCACCTCATACTGCTGCCCTTGGTTGACGCGGACAAGCCCGTCATTGGCATGGATGCGCCGCAGGGTAGACTTGACGCGGACGCAGTTTTGTTTTATTTGAGTGAGTTGATCGTTGCTGAGTGGCGCAGCGGGCTCGGCATAGGCCGGAGAGCCAAGTGTAGTAGTAGCAACTATAACAACAGCAAGAAAAGTGCGCTTCATAGCTCCCCATTATGACGCATCAGAGGAGATTGGTCAAATAGTTTGCCTAGATTGAATTAAATTCTTGTGTCGCTCCGGTTGGCCACTATCTTACGCAGATTTTGCGTTAGCACCTTCAAGCTCAACACAAAACCTGGGAGTTCTTTAAGGGTGGTGTGATGCCATCTGTATAATAACTACAATAACTGCAAGAACAAAAGCCATGAAAGGTATTGCAAGACCAATAGCAACACCAATCTTGAGTCCTTGGTCGTCACCATCAACGAATTTGGCAGATGGTGCGTATGTCTGAATATTCCACCACCACCAGTTGTAGTGATTATTGAGAGCATCTTGAACGGTATGGGAATAATAAAGGATTCCCATACCAGGTGACACACCGGCGCTCAGGGCGTTGAGTAATCGCGTGTTCGCTCCGGCAAAGTTAAATTGGTTGCGTTGACCATTGACCCAGACAATAATAAAGCTTGACTCAGTTCTTGCTTTGGTAATCTGCTGTGGGTCGATGTCAAAGATAACACCGATTGATTGACCCATCGAAGCATCTACATCAATAGCACGGATACGGTTGGTGCTCGTCCATTCGAGAACACAGGGTGTCTCATTGAAATAACCAGTGCTATACCAGACAAATGTTGCTGCAATGAGTGGTGTGCCATCAAAGACGCTGCTATAACTAGCTTCAGTAGTTGGTTGCAATGATTGTGTGGTAAGTGGCTGCATTGGCTGCATGATGGGCTGAGGGAGAGGGTTTGCTGCAACAGGAGTCCGGCCAATTGGTGGTGCGGGTTGCATAGTTGGTGTTGGTGGGTAGTATAAGGTGGTTTGCGGGTATACAGGTGTCGTGGGCTGCTGATTCATGGAAGTATTATACTATATAACTTGAGATCGGCAAGTACGAATATGTTTTACGGTATATATTTTTGGTTGTAGACTTCCTATAGAAGTAACAATGCAGGAGTATGCCTGCATTTGCTGTATCTATTATATGGTGTCTTGGATACTGTTGTTTATTAGAAAATACGTCAATCAGCTTGCTGGAGTCATCTGGTTTTATGATAATAATGCCATAATAAAGGCGATAAGTACTACTATGATTGGTATCACAAAAGCTATGATGAAGGCTATGTTGACGCCATTGTTGATAATCATCGCGTCGCGCTCGAAGCCGTCAATAATTTTAGCATAGGGTGCGTAGGCTTGAATGGCAGCCCACCACCAGTCGTAGTCGTTGTCGAGTGCACGCTCGACATTGTTGCCATAGAGAACGCCGCCAATACCTGGCGATACTGCAGCGCCAAGGCCAGCCAGCAGCTGGGTGTGTGCTCCAGCAAAGTCGAACTGGATGCGCTGGCCATTGACCCATATGATGATAAAGCTTGCCTCGACAGCTGCTTTGGTGATCTGCTGTGGATCAATATCGAGCACCACGCCGACCATTTGGTTTGTTTTGGAGTCGAAGTCGATGGCGCGGATACGATTGGCTGTTGTCCATTCGAGAATGCAGGGCACTTGGCTCAAGACGGTGCGGTTGTGGTAGTGCGAGACGGGTGTTGCCATAACGAGTGGTGTGCCGTCGAAAACACTGCTGTAGTTGGCGTTCATCGCTGCCGGTGCCGGCTGGGCTGCTGGCTGGACAACAAGGGGTGCGGGCTGCTGAACGGGTAATTGCTCGGCTGGTTGCGCAGGGTTACTTGGGGCGTTGGAGCTGCCGGTTGTGATATCTGAGCTGGTGCAGGCTGTGGCGCTGGCTGTATAACAAGAGGAGCCGGCTGCCGGATAGGTGATTGCTCAGCTGGCTGGGTGAGACTATCCTGGAGCGTTGGCTCTGATGGCTGCTGTGGCTGTGTTTGTACTGACTGCTGTGGATAATATGGTGGCGGCACAGGCTGAGCCTGAGGTGGAGCTGTCGGCTGTGATTGATAAGGATAAGAAGGAAATTGCTGATTCATGAGCGTATTATACTATACTGGTAAATACGCGATGTGTCTTAACAGAGGTCATATACCTTGAGATCAGGACTTCATTAAAGCATAATAGCTCAGCAGGAGTATCCGTTACGCAGAATGAATTTTTGTTATGGCGGGAGCAATGCATACGCAATAGAAGTTACTTGTGCTTGCCTGGCGAGGCCGCGCCGAGCTCGATGTGCTCCTTCTCAAACTCACGCAGGATCCGCCGCCGCATCTCGGCCGTGAGGGCCCACTGGTCGGATGGTTGGGTCTTGCCAGAGACAACGAGGCTAATCGACGACGCATTGAAGTCGCCAAGGATGTCGAAGTGTGGTGGCTCAATCACTTTGCGCTGCCATTTTTCCTCGCTGGAGATTTCCTCGCCAATCCGGTTGATGATATCGCTCGCAGTACTAATATTGGTATCAGGCGCAACGGTAATGGTGAAGTACACCTTGCTATAGCCCATCGTTTTGTTGATAACATGCTGCACCACGCCGTTGGGGAAGAAGTGCACATTGCCCTCGACGTCGCGAATCACCGTGGAGCGCACGCCGATCCGCTCAACCGTCCCGCCAAAGCCATCGATCTCAATGATATCTCCTACCCGATACTGATTCTCACTAATAATAAACACCCCTGAGAGGAAATCCTTAACGAGTGACTGCGCGCCAAACCCAAAGGCCACACCAATAATTCCTGCACTCGCAAACAGCGGCGCAAGAGCTGCGCTATTGAAAAAATGGGTGAATATAGCATAGCCCGCAATCACCACCACAATAATACGCCACACATTAGCAAAGAGCCCGCCCAGCGTCTTGTGCCGCTTTTCGAGATCCTTCTTGGGCAGCGTACGCTGATATGTGGTAACGAAGGCATGTCGCGTTAGCCACATCACCACGCGCGGCCCCACCCAGTACAATGCAATTGCCACGATAATAATAATGATAATCTCTAGTGCGGTGAGCTCGGGTGAGGTAATTGGCTTCATATTATGGTAGTATAACAGATGTGAATAATGAATTAAACCAGCTTGTGCTTACCTTGCAGCGTGGTGGTGTGGCAGTGCTGCGGACTGATACGCTGTATGGCATTGTTGCTCGGGCAGATGACGAAGCGGCAGTGGCGCGGGTATACCAGCTCAAGCAGCGCGATAGCAATAAATCATCGATTATTCTTGTAGCCGATGCCAGCCAGATTTATGTCGATGTGCCCACCTTGCCGTCGCTTGATACTTCTCAGCCCACGAGTATCTTGCTCGATTCGCCCCATGCTCCGCAGTGGCTACGCCGCGCTAATGATATGCTGGCCTATCGCCAGCCGCAGCTGCCGTGGCTCCAGGCGGTCTTGCGCCAGACTGGCCCGTTGATTGCTCCCAGCGCCAACCTCGAGGGGCAGCCGCCCGCCCGCACTATTGCCGAAGCTCGTGTGTACTTTGGTAATGGTATCGATTGCTATTATGATGGCGGTACTGTGCCGACTGATACGCCACCATCACGCTTGGTACGGGTGCTATCTGATGGGGTAGTGGAACGACTCAGGTAGGGCATAATAACCTGAGAAAAATGTGGAAGCTTACTCAGTGATATAATTATTACAACATTTTTAGAGCGGTTTCATTACGCAAGTGAAAACATGCTAGACCAATAGTGAGTTCTCATACCTCACCCAAATAACGTGGAGCGTGGGGCCACCCGCAAAAAGAGGCCATGTGATTCAGGTATAATAGACTCATGACATATCTTGACCCTCAGCAATTTATCATTACTCGCAAACGCAAGAAATATCGCTTTGCTAAGTTCCATAACGCCACCAACTGCTACGAGTACGACGAATGGTGCCAGGCAACACCAGAGGTGCGGCAGAGTGCGACGGTGCTCGAGGTTGGCGCTGGTACCGGGATGTTTAGTGTGGAGCTAGCGGCGCAGTGCCCGGATGAGGTGTTTGTGGCACTGGATGTTAAGGGTGATCGCTTGCAAAAAGGGGCATACGCGGCGCTCGAGCGTGGCATCACCAATGTGCTGTTTGTACGGGCTCGGGCCGATCAGATTGGTGAGCTCTTTGCCGCTCACTCGCTCAAGCAGTTGTGGGTGACTTTTCCTGATCCATTCCCCAAGCGACGCAGCGCTGGCCGGCGTCTTACTCACCCAACATTCTTGCGCCAGTACGAGCAGCTGCTACGGCCGAGTGGCTCGCTCTTGCTCAAGCACGACGACCGTGATTTCTTTTGCTGGAGCCTGGAGCAGCTCGTTACTCAAGAGTGGTCGATTCGCGAATTATCCTTCGATCTCCACGAGTCGTCACTACCTGATGAATACAAGACGCTCACCGCCTACGAACAGCGCTGGATGAGTGAGGGGAAAGCGATTGGCTGCGTGCGAGCGACGACCAGTAATGGCCAGTAGTATCGCTCCGTGGCAAGATTACATACTCACCTGACTGAGCTCTAGCATGCCGTGTTGCTGGCTCGCTAGTGCGTTATTTTTGTAGCGTTGATCATAACTAATATCTGTGCTGCACCACTCGGGAGGGCAGAATGTTTCAGCACGTAGTGTCGCCTCGGTCTCGCGGCCACGAAACTCAACTTCAGCAGTGATGAGCTTCCCCTCAAGGTTGCCGTGGTAGATATCAAGCTCGATTGTATGCTCGTTACTATCAGGGTCGGTGTAGGGTACATAGTAGCGTGTTTTCTCGATGCGCTTGCCCTTGGTGAGTGGCCATAGCGAAGCAAAGGTTGCTTCATTAATAATGATATTTTGCTCATCTCGCACGACAGTACCACCCGATTTTACTGTGAGCTCAAAACGTTGCCCATCACCAAAACGCCGGACGCGTGTCTCCGATCCATCGCTGCTGTGCGCGAGATAGCCCTGACTGATGTCGATATGATCATATAAGTCAATATCTGCTGGTATCTTATCAAGATTGACTAAAAATTTACGCTCAACTTCTTTGAGCTGATTAGGGCGCTCAGGGACGTGAGAACTCATCATGTCGGCAGATTTTTCTTGTGCATAGCATGTCTCAAAATGATAAGCGAGGTTTGCATACAGCTCAGCAAGCTCAGGAAATTCTGTGCCAAATCGCTGAGTGAAGCTCTCGATGAGCTTGTCGTGTGCTGCTTGCAATTCAGCAAGATTTTTAATGCCATAGTCCTCTTCGACTACCCGCACCCCTTGCCCAACAATATCCATCGCTACTGGAAGAATCTTATCGACTGCTCGTACAAAGCGTGCTTCGGGTGTGTTTTGTGCTTCGTAGCGCTCTAGCCCCTGACGCATAACGGGCGGAAGACGCTGTAATAATGTGTGGGCTGCTTGCTGCTCGTTTTGTTGTTTGATGGAAAGTTGCACAGGGGTAAGGTCGAATGTTGCGACATCGCCAGTGGCAATCTCGAGCAGCTCGTGGACAGTTGCAAATTGTTGCACCGCATCATTATCCAACTGCGGATAGAGACAGGCGCGTAATTCTGGCGCAAGGGCGGCAAGCGACCAACTATGCTCTGCATCATTCTCGCGCTCGCCACCGGGCCGGCGTGGCACGCGCACTACATCGGCCAAATCACAGCTTATCTCCATACTCTGCAGTGCAATATGGCACAGCTGACTTTGGACTGGTGATGGTGTGATACCTCGTTCGTGTGACGTGTGTGGTGGATAATTGTGTTCTGGCAGCCAAGTCGTTGGCGTGTGATTATATTGGTTATTATTGTGGTGACTATTGTATGGCAGGTTATTCATATCACTACCATAGCGTGCTATAGTAAATATGGATAGATAGGATAATTTGAGTCAAATATGTTTGAGCAAGATACGATTAACCACCACATCCAAAGGCGTATCCTCAGTGTGTTGTGTTACCGCAAGGTGGCTCGCTTTCGTGATCTGCGTCCGCCGCGGGTGGATACCAATCTCTTTAGCTATCACCTCAAGGTACTGCAGCACCACCAGCTTGTCCAAAAGGTGCCGGGTGGCTATAGCCTAGCGCCGCGTGGTTTGGTGTATGTCGATCGGGTGAGCACAGACACTATGCTGGTTCGGACCCAGCCCAAGATCGTAACCATGCTGGTGGTGCAAAATAGCAATGGAGACGTCTTGCTGCAGCAGCGCACCAAACAGCCCTACATCGATACCTGGACGCTCCCTTACGGCAAGCTCCATATCGATGATAGATCTATCCAAGCGGCGGCTCAACGCGAAGCGGCGGAAAAAATTGGTGCTGTGGACCTAGTACTGCAGCATGCGGGCGAATGCTATATTCGTGTTTGGGTAGACAAGGCGATTCTCTCAACCACACTGGCTCATGTGTTTTATGGAGTAACTGATGATATCACTCCGCACGAGCGGCTCATTTGGGCGCGCCCACACAAGCTGGCGCAGTACACGCTTGCACCAGCAGTGGAGCAGATTGTAGCGCGGGTGTTCTTTCGCGACCCATACTTTTTTGAGGAATTTGACGACGTTTTAGATCAATAACAAGGAGGAGGATGTATGAAGATCGACGACTACGCACAGCAAGCAATCACTACCCTGAGCAGCGACTATGCCTATGGCGATGCCAATGCCCAGCTGATGGGTATGGTGCTGGGCCTGGGTGGCGAATCGGGCGAGGTGCTCGAGAAGTTCAAGAAGCTCCTGCGCGACCAGAAGGGTGAGATAACAGAGGTAGACAAGCAAGCGATTATCAAGGAGCTGGGTGATATCTTGTGGTATGTGACGGCGGTGGCGCACCTGCTTGGCTCGAGTCTTGAGGAGGTCGCTCAGCGCAACAACGCCAAGCTCGCCAGCCGCCAGCAGCGCGGCCAGCTGCGGGGTAGTGGGGATGACCGGTAAGTCACACCCTGGCTGAGGCCACTACAACTCACCACAACCACCACTCGCGGATAGCAGTGGCGGTGTGAGAACTCGTCAATACTTTTGAGGTGTTTATTTACCCCTGTTGTGCGAGCCGCTCCCGTACCCAGCCATCAATCGTACCTGCTCCCATACAGAGCACAAGCTTACCTTCAGCGCGGGCAGTTTGGATAGCGTGCCACAGGGCATCATCTAGCTCGGCGTAGTGGACGCTGCTACGGTTCGTTAGTTGCTCGGTCAGTTGCCGTGGAGTGAGAATAGGCAAGGCTGGGTCTTCGCGGCTGAGGTAGGTTGGCAGCCAGTAGATGTGCTCGGCGCGCTCCATGCAATCGGTGTATTGCTGACGGATCTCATGCTGACGGACGTTTTGATGTGGCTGATATACCAGCACAACGTGGTCGGACAATTCTCGTGCCATTTGCAATGTTGCGGCGATTTCTACCGGGTGGTGGCCATAATCACTATACAGCCCAGCCCCAAGCCGCTCAAAGCGCCGCTGCACCCCCGGGAAGGTATTGATAGCCGCCCGAATGTGCTCGGGTGAGCCAAGTCGTAGCTGCTTGCACGCCGTTGCTACCAGTGTTGCGTTTGCTCGGTTGTGTGCCCCTGCGAGGGTAAATTGCTGCACGTCCTCATCTTCCAAGACACGCGCCCGTCGCCGTGGTGGCACAACGCCTGCATCGGCATCGCGCTGCCACATGATAGTATATTCGCTCTGCTCGAGGAAGCGGCTAAAGGCATCGGTGTAATCCTGCTTGGTAGGGTAGGTGTCCGGGTGATCGTAGTCAACAGAGGTTAGTAGCGTGAGATAAGGGTGGAATTGCAAAAAGTTGCGGTCAAACTCATCACACTCATACACAAAGTAGCGGCTGTCTGGCACATAGTGGCCGCTGGGACCAAAACTCAATGTTGTACCCACCGAGTAACTCACTGGCTCGCCCAGCTGACGCAGCGCCCAGACCATCAGGCCAGTTGTTGTCGTCTTGCCGTGGGTGCCAGCGATGGCAATGAGCTGGAGGTCTTTTTCGTTGATGAGATAGGTGAGGAGCTCGTCGCGTTTAGCGGTATAGATGCCAAGTCGATGCGCCAAGACGAGCTCGGGGTGATCGGGTGGCAAAGCTGCAGTATAGATAAACCAATCGATGGGGGTTTGCTCGTGGCGATAGGCTAGGTATTCGCCTGTTTGGTCTTGCGAGACGGAGATGCCGCGCTGCTCGAGTTCTTGTGTTTCGAGCCCCGTGTGGCTATCCGAGCCAAGCACACGGTGCCCTGCATCGTGCGCCAACTCAGCCAGTGGCCCCAGGCCCACGCCGCCGATTCCAGAGAAATAGATATTCATACCCTCCATTGTACCGCCTCTGGCACAAAACCACCAGAGGTAGCCAAGGAGTGCGATCGCTCCACCTCGCGCTACTAGGTTCAATATTGAGGTTATGCTATACTAGAGCCAAAGCATAAGTGGGCATACACAGGGTATATAACATGGCAAACAAACAGCAAGTCAAGCGCTCGATGAAGCGGCTCCGGCGCATCAAGATGTGGCACTTGGTGCTACTGCTTATGGTGCTGCTCGTGTTGTCTGCCACTTTTTTGCGGCTCAATAATGTGGGGATGACCGAGCGGCGGCGGGCAGTTCTCTCGGCAGATAAGGCGGGCAATATGGAGCAGATCCGCCAGCGCATTGCTGACCTCCAGCAGTATTCCTCTGCCCATATGAATGCCGATACTGGCCCAATCTACCTACAAGAGCAGTACAATCGCGACGCCAAGGCTGCGCTCAACGCCTCGATGAGCACCACCAACCGCGCTGGCCAAACCGCCAATGCCAAGGCCGATGCAGTGTGTAAGCCACGCTTCCATAGCTGGTCGATCGACTACGTACGTTGCGTTTATGAGGAGCTCGGCAAGCTCAGTAGCACCAATGCTGGCCTCCAGACTGCCAAAATGCCCGATACCAGCCTCTACCACTACAACTTCAGCGCACCACTATGGTCGCCCGACTTCGCCGGCTGGACGATTCTCCTCACTGGCGTGGTTATCTCGGCCATTCTTGGGCGTATCGTGGGGATGATTATCCTGCGTATCATGCTGCGCATTCAGTATCGAGCAGCGAAATAAATAGCCAAAAAATAAAAAATCACAACATAATTTACAACACGTACAACACACATGATGGCCTTGAGCGAGCGTTCGCTAGACGCTCCATAAAATTTATGCTTGACCCCTGTTTATCGTACAAAAATCGTACCAACATCTATCATACACAATAACCATAAGCAAAAAACAAAATTGCTTACCCTTGGCCGTCATCTCTGTAAAAAATCGCTGCCAAAGTGTTGACATCCATTTTATGAGCATGTAGGCTAGGTTTTGTAAGATCAAATAGGAGGAGCACTATGGCTTACGAATATACTAGTTCGAATGGTACTACATACTACTTGCACACGCAAAAAGATGCAGTATTGCGCGGTGGCGTAAAGCGGACGATTTACTACTTTTGCAAATCACCAAACAACGGCAAAGGTGAGCCGTGTGACATGCCTGAGGGCTACTATGTGAAGGAGCACTCGCGCAATAAGTTCCCCTTTGCTGCCAAGAAAGACGCGGCAAAGCCCACCAAAAAGGCTGCTAAAGCAACCAAATAACCCGGACACGTGTATATAGAAAAAAGACCTTTCTGTAACAGAAGGGTCTTTTTTGTTGACTTAGTGTAAGAGAGGGCTACAAAGCAAGTGGAGTATGAGATTAAGTAAGCCGCGAGCCTATACCGTATGACGATAACTAAGTTTGTATAGAGAAGTACGCTCTCGCACCACTCAGAGCGCTAGAGCGCGATGTTTGGCATGAATTGTGGCTTTTGGCTTTTCTCTCATTTTGTACCTCTCGCAGCGAGAGGGGCGTAAGAAGAGATGTGAGCGCATAAGCTGCGTATTAGCAATTAGCTATATGACATGTTATGCATTGGTGCAGCGCTCCCCACATGCAGTGCTGGGCGAACGCGCATTGGTGAGCTACCACGAGTGGCTTTGCCGAGACGTTGGCGCACTTGGCCGTGCAAGACTGTCCCGGAGACAGCGCTGCCATCAATCAATGCTTCACCGGCAAAGAGTGTGCTCGTCCAGCGCTTGCGTTGTTCGCAGTCTGGTGCTTGGAGATTCTGCAAGACAAGCGCACACCATAGTTGCCGAGTCATCAGTTGGCGCGTGTCGGAGTCGTTGACGGTGTATATATTCCTGGGCTGTGTGGTGATATCGTTGTAACTGCCCATTGCTAGGCCAGCATCAGAGATAATGGTGACAAAGAGTGTCCAAGGAGCTGCAAGGTCAGTATGGTCAGCGCCAAGAGGAAGACGCTCGTCGACGAAGTCTGGCTTGGTTATCTCAGGTTGGCTGCTGCGGATATGTCTGCTTTGAGATCGGCGCACATCAAATAAACGGGCATTCGGCACTAGGAGCGGGCCATAGATAGCCTCCTCAGCGAAGGGGCAACTCTGAAAGTATCGTGACAGATCACTGCATAGCGTCGCAACCGTATCCCAGACCGATACGTCAAAGGCGCTCCGTAGATAATCTTCAGTTGGCACAGGAATACCAGCTTCAGCTAAGGCACGAGCAATTGATGGGCACTGGGTCCAGCCACTGTTGGCGAGTTGAGTGAGCATGACTGAATGAGACATATTCCTCCTTTGCTGGCTAAGTATTATAACGACGACATATCCACGACTGCCATACCTGGTACGAGGTTGCGCTTATCTTCAACAATTTCCACCCAGTTGCCGTCTGGGTCTTTGATGAAGCAGTAGCGAAGACCAGTTCGCCCCATGACGATGTCAGTTGGCTCACTCCAGCTAAGGGCTGCTGCGTGAAACTCATCGAGATTATCAACACTGAGGCCGATGTGCTTAATGCCGACTGCTTCGAGATCATTGCCAATTGTTGGCTGCGCTTGTGGTTGGTGCGTATTGTGGGTATAGGCAAAGAGCTCGAGGATTACACCACTGGAATTCATCAGCTGATGAATACTCAACGTACCATCTGGTGCATGCCACACAACTGCCTCAGCGAAGCCAAGGCGCTTGTAGAACTGGATGCTTGCAGTAGCGCTGCGCACTGAGAGCGCGATGTGATGGAGGACGGGCATAGTGGTTATTTCTGCTGATTCTTTTGATTAAGCTGCATTTGAAGGTCAAACACTTGCTTACCAAGCGAGTCGACTGCACTGTGATAGCTGTTTTGCAAGGCTACGGCCCAGCCGATAAGCGACAAGAGGCCGACGGTAAGTACCGCTAGCCATACAATAATGATTTTATCGGATAATTTTTTGCTCTTCATAGCCGTAGTATAGCAGAAGGTAACGATTATATGCAACGAAGTTTTACAAGACGCAATAGTATGATATCGTTAATATATCATACAAGTTACTGGCGATTATTCCGACCAAGCTGCAAGGGTATTGCCTGCTGGGTCTTGAAGATAAAAGCACTTTTACTGTAGCCAACTTCGTAGCGTCTTGGGCTGGAAGCTTGATATAGTCTATGCGGTTAGCTACATTACTCATAGTCCTATTAATACCGTTTACGCATACTAAAAACACGCCACTATGGGCGTGCTATGACTAATCTTTGCAATGGTGGGGGCGGCTGGACTTGAACCAGCGGCCAACAGGTTATGAGCCCGCTGCTCTGACCACTGAGCTACGCCCCCAGATCCACTTGCCACATTATACCGTATTGTTGGTGTATATGCTACTAGTAGTCGAGTTTACTAAGGCTCCGGACGCCTTCGCCGGCAGCAGCGGAGCGCGAGTCAATCTTTTCCTTTGACTCATTGCGTCGTGGCCTGTTGCTGCGCTGAGCGGTGGTTTGAGAAGGGTAAGTGGCTTTAGTAGCATCACGCACTTTTCGGCGGTATGCAACGATTGCATAGAATTGCTCCGTCGCCTCAGTGCGACACTTTTCATATTCTTGTGGTGACATGCCAAAAAGATGGTTGGCAATGGCGTGATCGAGCTCTCGCCAAGCATTGATAAGTTCGGGGGTAGAATGACGAGTGCGTTTGCGCTCAAGCGCATTAACAGAGCGTTGTCGGGCAAGGAGATCATCAAATGTAGGCCTCTTTGGCTGTGTTTCAGAGGTAGAGCCGCCTGTGGTATGAGTGTTGGGATATATTGCGGGTATAGGCTCGGTTTGTTCATGATCGGCAGAATAAGAAGTATCGCTATCACCAAATAGCTCGCCTTGTATTGCTAATTGGCCTACCCGTACTGTTGCATATGTCACAGCACCAACTACCGTTTCTGGCGTTACTGGTAACACTGGACTGCTCTCAAGCACAGCCCTATGAGAAGGTTGTATATGTGTCATCTTGCATTGGTTATAGCACAGAGGTCGACACCTGGCAAGTCTATGAGCGATTTTTGACCAAAATTGTGGTGCGCAGCGTGTTTTTTGCTGGCCGCAGCTTTTGCAGCAACTGCGCGGTCTACGGTATAATAGAAGCCTATGAAGTTTGTGCTCAGCGACACTACCAAGCGCCACATCATCTACAAGATCAAGCATGATTATCTCCAGCTCAACACCATTGTGCTGGCGCTTGCGCTCGTGATTGCGACGTACCTTGCCTGGCAATCGGTGGCGCGCCTCCAGCAGAACTACACGCAGCAGCGCGAGCTAGAGACGAAACGGCGGCAACTTGTCCTCACCGAGCTCGAGACGCAAACCTTGCAATACCAAAAGAACTTCCGCGAGAGCGATGAATACAAAGAGCTTGCTGCCCGCGAGAAGCTTGGCTTGGTGGCACCTGGCGAGAAGGTGATTGTGCTGCCCAAGAACAGCCCCGAGGCGCACGATCCACCAACCGACAAGCCTACCAACCCCGATGCGCAGAGCAGCAACCTCGAGCAGTGGGTTACCTTCCTCTTTGGTGGTGCAGCCGAGCAGGCTCAGCAAAAGGATAAATAACAAGCGGGGGAGCGGAAATCTTGACATTCAGGTGGTAAATCCTTGACAATTGGCATTCATCACTGGTAGAATAAGAACCGTAACGCGGGGTGGAGCAGCCCGGTTAGCTCGGTTGGCTCATAACCAACAGGTCGCAGGTTCAAATCCTGCCCCCGCAACCAAGGTAAGAACCCTACCACGCGGTAGGGTTTTTGCTTTGGTGTCTTGGGAGGGTGGAAAGAAGAATAAGTTTGGCGCTCGTCTCAGCACACTATTTTAGTCTCGCTACCGCTGATGGTTAGCAGTATGCCATGAGTGCTATGCGAGTTGGTGGAGTCTCACCTCAGGCATGAACCGGTGAGCGCTGTTCACCTGCCCTAGAATGGTGAGGGATACCGAGATAACAGGGATAAATAAGAAAAACTAAAATAAGAAACAATTTGTTTGCATTTTGTTCGTATATATGCTAGGATCGAGGTAGGTCGATAATGACAACACAAAAAGAGGGTAGATATGCGAAAAAAGACGAAAGAAACTATACTTGCCACCTGGAATCGGTCGCGTAGTATGGCAGAGCTGCGGGCATTCATTGCCGCGCGCCACAGCAAATTAGCAGAGGTAGAGCTCTAAAAAGACCAAAAAGCACCTTGGGCGATGTACCTGAGGTGCTTTTGATTATAGAGGATGATGCACGTGATGAGTGATTGAGTACTCCGCACTCCATTGCACTCTATCCTCGTTATGTCTTTTTTGTCTCGACCCCAAGATTGAATATTTCTTTATGGTATTCACTTATACACTGGATCTAGGTAGTGATCATAAGCAAAAAACGGCGCACTTATCGCACGCCGCCTATCATATCTGGTAGCACCGACTGGGATCGAACCAGTGACCTCAGGCTTATGAGTCCTGCGCTCTAACCGGCTGAGCTACGGTGCCAAACATGACGCATTATAGCAGAGAATTGGCAAGAAGGCTAGGGCTCAGGCGAGTGTTTTGGCGTTCTTTTTTGCCCAGGCCAGTGGTATAATAGAGAAAACGCCCAATCAGGAGTTAAGGAGAATCACCACATGATACGACGACCACGCTACGATTATGATTTGTTGGTGCTGGGTAGTGGTGCAGCTGGCAGTACTGCGGCGTTGGTGGCAGCCCGGGCAGATAAGAAGGTGGGGCTGATTGAGGCAGACACCTTTGGTGGTGAAACGCCCAATTGGGGAGATATCCCCGTTAAGACATTGCTGGGTGTGGCACAGCTCTACAATCGCATCCAACGCGGTCACCAGTTTGGGCTCGATACATCACGAGTGGATTTTGACTACCCAGCCATCCAGCATTGGAAAAATACAGTGGTAGAGCGGACTGGTGCGGGTGATAATGAGCACTATTATAACCAACAAGGGATTGACACATTCTACGGCAAAGGTGTCTTACGTGACCAGCACACCGTGACGATTGGCGACCATGAAGTGACGGCAGGGCATATTTTGATCGCGACAGGGGCACACATGACCCAGCCAGCGATTGCGGGTATCGAGACGATTGACTGGCTGACGCCACGCACCGCCCTCAAGCTGAGCCGCCCGCCTCGCAGCCTGTTGATCATTGGTGCGACGACGGTGGCGATTGAGCTAGCGCATTTCTTTGCGACCTTTGGTAGCACGGTGTCGGTGGCAGAGCAGTCATCACGTATTTTGCCGACCGAGGATGAAGAGGTAAGTGAGGCAGTAAGCAGCCTCCTACAGCGCGACCAACCACTATCGGTCTTGACGCAAACGACGATTCGCTCTCTCATGCGTGGCCCAAGTGGTAACGTAATCGTCCAATACATTCGTGGTGGTATTGAGCGGACGATGGAAGTAGAGCGTGTCTTGGTGGCGACCAAGCCAGAGCCGACCATTGATATCGGGCTTGATAATGCTGAGGTGGCGTATTCGCCCGATGGTGGCATTGAAGTGAACCAATTCTTCCAGACCAACGTGCGGCATATCTATGCGGCGGGCCATGTGCTGGGCAATGATGTGCCAACCCACACCGTCTTGAGCGAGGGCCGGCTAACAGCGCACAACATCCTTCACCCTAAATCGCAAATGACGCTCGACTACGAGCTAGTACCGCGCGCCACCTTTATCTATCCAGAGGTAGCTAGTGTAGGCTTTAATGAAGATGACTGTATTAAGCGCGATCTCAAGATCAATAAGGTGTTGGTGCCGCTGGGGATGATTGCTCGCAGCAATACGAGCGACTTCCGCGAGGGGTTCGTCAAGCTGATTAGCGACAAACAAGGGGTATTGCTCGGCGGGACGATCGTCGCGCCGCGTGCTAGTGAGCTCATCCAAGAGGTCACGCTCGCCATCAAGCACGACCTCACTGCTGAGCAGTTAGCAGAGCTCCCGCACGTTTTCTTAACGTGGAGCGAAGCAGTGCGAACGGCGGCAAGTAAGCTGTCGCGTAAGTAGAGAGATCTGTTTTTGTAGCTGAGGTATTTTCGCTTTCTTAGTTTTGACTGCTTAATAGTCTAGGATTGTGAGCTTTTTAGCTCGACACCATCGCATTAGTCTTGCTACTTTTGAGAGTAGAACGGTGTAGAATAAAAGAGTGGAAATTGCTAAATCCTGAGCAATGAGGCAAAAAAGAAAAAATTGAATATACTACTGTATTTTTCATAAAAACAGAGAATATTGTGATGCAAATTGCATAGGATATTGCCTATTGCCTTGCAGTATATTACGAAGAAGTTTGCGAGACTCTAGAGCTTACAAGAAGCTCACTGGTGAAGACTCTGCCATGCTGGCTTGCATCAGCGTATTTAAAATAGCAAAAGTATCCACCTTCAGCTCCATTTAAGTAAGACGGGGCATACTACCTGTAGTAGCACATGCTACCTCCTCCTCTATCATGCAAGCCGCCGTTCCTCCTCCCGGGCGGCTTGTTTTGTGTCTTGCGCCTAGCATATTGCGCATAATAAAACTAGTATTTACTCCTCTTTGCAAAATGAATATACTATTGCCATGGCATATCTTGTTGCAGTGTCTGGTGGTGTGGATAGTGTAGTGCTCTTGGATGTGATGGCGGCGCAGGCAGCGGAGCCGTTGATTGTGGCGCATGTCGATCATGGGATTCGGGGTGAAGCGTCGGCAGCGGATGCGCGCTTTGTGGCAGCACTGGCGGCGCACTATGGACTACCTTTTGTGTCTACTCAGCTTGAGCTTGGGCCAAATGCGAGCGAAGCAGCAGCGCGAGAGGCTCGGTATGATTTTTTGCTTGATACAGCAGCGCAGTATCAAGCACCAGTGGTGACGGCGCATCACTTGGACGATTTAGTAGAAACAGTGGCGCTTAACTTGGCGCGTGGGACGGGCTGGCGTGGGCTGGCCGTGCTGAACCGCCCCGGGGTGGAGCGGCCACTACTGGGTTGGCGCAAGGCAGATATCCGCGCCTATGCACTAGCTCATCGTCTGGAATGGGTAGAAGATGAGACGAATGCGAGTGACCGCTACACGCGCAATCGGCTGCGGCGCTGCATTCAGCGGCTCCTTACGGCAGAGCAGGCGGCGCAGATTACCGCGCTGCGGGATCGGCAACTTGCGCTGCGCCACACCATTAATGATGAAGTGCAACACCTCTTGCCGCAGTTTGCGGCCCAGCGCCATGGGTTGATTATGATTGACGAAGCAAGCGCTCAGGAACTATTGGGTGCGATGATTATGTGGGCAGGTGCGCCGCGCCCAACCCGTCCGCGGCTTGAGCGTGCGGTACTAGCCATCAAGACTGCTCGTCCAGGCAGCCGCCACGTGGTGGGCGATGGCGTGTATTTGCAGTTTAGCCCTCGGCAATTCACTGTAGAAGTGGTACAATAGATCAGATTACTGTGTGAGAATGCAAGCGAACGAAAGGAGTGAGTTCCCTGATGAATAAAAAACCGTCGAAAGCGACCAATGCCCTGCGTCTAGGGCTGTTTTGGGCGATTGTGGTGCTGGGTGTGCTGGCATTTTGGGCGATTAATTCGCCGCAGGCTAACCTTAAGGATGTGCCGCTCTCGGACGTGGTGAACCGGGCAAATAATGGCAAGATTGCCAAGATCGAGATCCAAGGCAATGAGCTGACTGTTACACCCAAAGGCCAGTCTAAGCCAACCGAGCGCAGCCTCAAAGAAAATGGCACTATCTATACCCAAGGGCTCAAACATGACAAAACAGAGGTAAAGGTGCAAAATGAATCACAGACAGGGCTGCTGTTTTGGAATCTTGCGCCGATTGTCCTGTCGGTCGTGCTGTTTGGCGTTCTCTTTATGTTTATGATGCGCCAAGCTCAGGGGCAGAATAGCCAAGCGATGGGCTTTGGCAAGAGTAAGGCCAAGCTGTATGGCCTTGATAAAGAGCGGGTAGTATTTGATGACATTGCGGGTAATGAAAACGCCAAGCAGGATTTGCAAGAGGTGGTGGACTTCCTTAAGCACCCCAAGAAGTATCAGAGCCTCGGCGCTAAGATCCCTAAAGGGATTCTCCTTGTCGGTAACCCCGGTACTGGTAAGACAATGCTAGCGCGAGCAGTTGCAGGCGAGGCTAACGTACCATTCTTTTCCATTAGTGGCTCAGAGTTTGTGGAGATGTTTGTTGGTGTGGGGGCAAGCCGGGTACGCGACCTCTTTGCTAAGGCCAAGAAGAATGCGCCAGCCATTATCTTCATTGATGAGATTGACGCTGTGGGACGCAAGCGTGGCTCTGGAATGGGTGGTGGCCACGACGAGCGTGAGCAGACGCTCAACCAGATTTTGGTAGAGATGGACGGCTTTGAGGCTGATACAAACGTGATTATCCTAGCGGCAACCAACCGAGCCGATGTGCTCGACCCAGCACTGTTGCGCCCAGGCCGCTTCGATCGCCATACGACGATTAGCCTACCCGAGCGCAAAGACCGTGAGGCGATCCTTAAGGTGCACTTCAAGAACAAACCAACCGATGCATCGGTCGACCTCGACAAGCTTGCTGCTAAGACGGCTGGTAGCAGTGGTGCCGACCTCGCGAACATGGCCAACGAAGCAGCAATTATTGCAGCGCGTCGCGGCAAGAAGACGATTACCAACCAAGACCTGACCGAAGCCTTTGAGAAAGTGGCGATTGGCCCTGAGCGCAAAGCCAAGGTAATGACCGACCACGAGAAGGAACTCACGGCGTACCACGAGGCAGGTCACGCTATTGTGGGGCATGTCTTGCCTGATAGCGATCCAGTGCATAAGGTAACCATCATCCCGCGTGGTGGCACGGGCGGCGTGACATGGTTCTTGCCTCCAGAGGACAAGAGCTACACTAATGTATACGAATTTAAGGATATTCTGGCCCGAGCAATGGGTGGGCGGATTGCCGAGAAGCTGATCTATGGCGATGATGGTATTACGACGGGAGCGGGCAGTGATCTACGCAAAGCGACGGAGATTGCCCGTGATATGGTGATCGAGCAAGGTATGGGCGCAAAGCTCCGCGACCAGGTCTTCCATGAAGATAATGGTGGTATGGTGTTTGACAAGATCACTCACGAGCGGCCATATAGCGATGCGACTGCTGAGGCGATTGACCACGAGGTGGAGGCGCTTATCAAAGAGGCTTCTCGCCGTGCTGAGATTGTCCTCTCGCACAACCGTCCAGCGCTTGAAAAGCTCAAAGATGAGCTGCTTGTTCACGAAACACTAGAAGAAGACGAAGCTAAGGCTGCAATGGCAGATGCCACTTTGCCAACGGAGGCCAAGCTCCACTAGGAGCAGGGAGGTATCAGTGGCACATGGAGCAAATCGTCGGCGTGTCCGCTCAGTCGTCGCCAAAGCAAATAGCAAATTAAACATCAAGAATGCTGCCGCCCTCCTGGCAGGCTCAACACTGCTGTCGAGCGTCTTGGGGATGTACCGTGAACGGCTCATCAACGGCATGTACTACGACACCTACAAAGTGGGTGCTGATGCCTATACCGTAGCCTTTACTATCCCCGACTTCATGTTCTTTGTGCTAGTGTCTGGGGCGCTGAGTGTGTCCTTTATACCGGTATTTAACCAGCGCTTGGCGTCGGGCAACAAGCAGTCAGCGTGGGATTTGAGCTCGAGCTTGATCAATTTCTTAGCGCTCACGACTTTAGCGGCGAGTATTTTGATTATGATCTTTGCTGAGCCGCTGGTGAATGTCGTGGTCGGGCCGGGGCTCAGCGAGTCGGGGCGGAGCCTGGCAGTGAGTATGATGCGCGTGATTGCGGTCAATCCATTCCTCTTTTCTATCTCCACCGTCATTGCGAGCATGCAGCAGGCAATTGGGCGCTTTACCTTCTATGCGCTGGCGCCAACGATCTACAATATTGGTATCATCATTGGTGCAACCTTCTTTACGAACGGCATCAATATCTTTGGCTGGCAAGTGTTTGAGGGTGGCATTATGGGCGTGGCGCTGGGTGTGGTGCTAGGCTCGGTGCTGCAGCTGATTGTGAGCTCGATTGGTCTGCTTGGCTTAGACTTTGACTATCGCTTTATGATCAAGCGGAGGAACAAGAGCTTTCGCCAGGTGCTCCGCTTGCTGCGGACGCGCTCACTCGACCAAGGGATCGATTATCTTAATGGTCTCGTGGAGACAAACCTTGCTTCGCGCATGGCTGATGGGACGGTGCGGGCCTACCAGCAGGCATCGGCATTGTCAT
The DNA here is from genome assembly GCA_937990725.1 of uncultured Candidatus Saccharibacteria bacterium. Taxonomy (GTDB): domain Bacteria; phylum Patescibacteriota; class Saccharimonadia; order Saccharimonadales; family Saccharimonadaceae; genus Saccharimonas. The sequence goes on from CALKQS010000014.1 coordinate 73,421, forward strand.
TGATGCCTGTGAACTTGATCGGCGTGGCGATTAGTAACGCAGCCTTCCCACAAATGACGGAGCATCTGGGGGCAGGGCGCGAGGATCTTTTCCGCAAAGAATTGCAGGTGATGATCCGGGTGATTATTTGGTTGGCATTGCCAGTGGCAGTCATTACTTACTTTGCACGGGGCTATGTGGTGAGCTTTATCCATAACGGGGGCGACCCGGTGATATCGGGCTTTCTTGGTGTGCTTGTTTTGACGATATTTTTCCGCACGATTTATCATATTGCAGCCCGTAGCTTTTACGCGCAGCAAGATACCAAGACGCCGCTTTATATCTCGTTCTTTGCGATTGGTTTTAATATCATCTTGGCGATTATCTTGGTGAATCTCTGGTCAAAGAATCAAAATCCAGGCTACGGCCTAGCCTGGGCACAGTCTATCACTGCCGTTGTGGAGGTGATTGTCCTCTTCTTCTTCATGGGGCGGCGCATGCCGAGGCTGTTTGACCGCAGCTTCGTTAATAGCATCTACAAGATGGTGATTGCTGCAGTGCCAACTGGTTTGGCCGCCTATCTGAGTGTGGTGATGATCCCCTTTGGTACGAACGATAAGAGTTTCTTCCTTGCCTTCCCGAAGTTTATTATGATCACAGTGGTGAGCTTTGCGGTTTATATATGGTTCAGCCGGCGACTGCGGCTTAAAGAGGCCGAGCCAGTGCTTAATCGGTTGCGGCAGATCTTCTTTGGACGGATTAACCTTGGCTGGAACTGGAAACGCTAGCGTATGGAACATATCCGTAATTTCTGCATCATCGCCCACATCGACCATGGCAAGAGCACCTTGGCCGACCGCATGATGGAGCTGACGGGCACCGTTACCAAGCGGGATATGAAGCAGCAGTTGCTAGATAGCATGGATCTGGAGCGCGAGAAGGGAATTACCATCAAGCTCGCCCCGGTGCGGATGAAGTATGAGTACGTAACTTCTTCAGAAGCGGGTGCTGCCCCGTCGACTGCCACCCGCTTAGTATCGCCTGCTGATTCAATTGACGGGGACAGAAACACCGCACCCCAACCTGGCATCTACGACCTCAACCTGATCGACACCCCCGGCCACGTTGACTTCAGCTATGAAGTATCGCGTAGCTTGCAGGCCTGCGAAGGTGCGGTGCTGGTGGTGGATGCCAGCCAGGGGATCCAGGCGCAGACGCTGGCCAATGTGTATCTCGCGATGGAGCAGGATCTTGCGATCATCCCGGTGCTCAACAAGGTTGACCTGCCAGCAGCCGATGTGCCACGCGTCTCCAAGCAGGTGATTAATCTGCTCGGCTGTGATGAGAGCGATATTATTCATATTTCGGCCAAGACCGGGCAGAATGTACCGCAAGTGCTGCGGGCTATCGTCGAGCGCATCCCAGTACCAGTATCGCCACTGGCGGTGCAGGCTGAGCGCATGGCTGCGCAAGATGGCAAGACGCCAAGCATACCAACCCGCGCCCTGATCTTTGATAGCTACTACGATGACTACCGGGGGGTCATCCTCTACGTGCGCGTGGTAGATGGCACGATACCGAAAGGTGCGGACATCACCATGATGGCTACCGGAGCCCGTGGCCTTGCCCTGGAGGTAGGGCACCTCAGCCCAACTATGCAGCCCGACCCACTGCTTGGCACCGGCGAAATCGGCTACATCGTCACCAACCTCAAGACCACGCGTGAGGCACGGGTGGGGGATACGGTGACACTCAAGAAATACTTTGAGTAGTTATAATATAGTGGTATAGTTTATCGTATGATGGCTGTGATAAAAAAGTATGACACATTCATCGCTATCTTGTTTGCTGGGTTGATTATGCTATTCATCGCCGTGGCATTTACTGTTCCGAGTTTTTGGGATTGGCTGTGGCAGCGGCACCATAATCAGCTAAGCTGGTATATCCGTCCGTTATTTTTGATACCATTTTGCTGGTTCGCCTATCGGCGGAGCTGGGCAGGGATAATGATGGTGATATTCTTGACCTTGACCAGCATGGGATGGTTTGCTCCGCCCGATGAAACGAATTTACAGGTGCAACAGTTTTTGCAAGTTGAGCAGCAGTATCTGCAGGGTGAATGGACATTACGTAAAATTTTTTTCACATTGCTTATACCATTATCCTTTAGTGCTTTAGCAGCGGCATTGTGGTGGCGAAATATCTGGCTGGGTGTGGCAGTCATGGCGTTCATGGCTGCCGGTAAACTACTATGGAGTATAACTTTTTCTGGCGAAGCTGGTCTGGCGGTGATTGCCCCTGCGACAATTGGATTTGTTCTATGCAGTGGCTGTTTGTGGTTGGCTATGATGTTGTCTCGTCGTCGTATCCCTGGGGTTAAGAAAATGAATTTCATCAAGAAAGGCTCAAATAGGTAAAGCTATTATCCGTATTTTACCAACCATGTCATCGCATCAGCTGCAAAAATGGCGCATGCTGTCGTCGCGGACGCTCTTCGAGAGCCCTCGACTCACTGTCGCAGAAGATACAATAGAGCTACCAAATGGGAAGACCATCCAATATGTCCATTACCCCTACCATGGGCATGGTGGGGTAATCGTGGTGTGTCGCCAAGGTGATAACGTCTTGGTGCAGCAAGAGTATTCGTATCCGGTGGATGAGGTGTTGTATCAGTTCCCGGGCGGGAAGATCGAAGCGGGCGAGGATGTGTGCGCGGCGGCGCAGCGAGAGCTGGCTGAGGAGTCGGGCATTGCCATGACAGGTGTGCGAGCGTGTGGTTGGCTCTATGCCGACAATCGTCGCACCAGTGCGAAGCTCCACGTGGTTTACGGCGAATATGCTGGGACAAACCACCAACACCGGCCGGATGACACCGAGCAAATTATCTCTGAGTGGCTGCCAATTGCCACTATCAACCGCATGGTCGCTACTGGCGCAATCACCAACTACGCCATGCTCGCTGCCTGGGCTTTGCTCGCCAGCACCCTTCAGCAAGTAGGAGACTCTCATGCGAGTGAGTAGTGTAGAATTGCCATCGGCCAGTGAACTGCGCACAATGATACGCCAAGAATCGTCACGGTTAGCTCGGCACCAGGATTATCTTGACGCACGGCCGTGGTTGTTTGTGGAGCTGAAGCGGATTGCACATCACGCTGGTATCGATACAGCTGTTTTTGATTATTATGCGGTGTACGATTTTGATGATACTATATCGAAGCTTCATCGGTTTACAGCGCAATTTGCTGATTATTTGGCTCAACATGCTCATCATAGCGAAGCTGCTACACTCTACAAGGTACTCGCAAGGGGTAACCCACCAAGACGGTCGGATGTCATACTGGTGTTTGGTTCGGCAGAGAATCGGCGAATTGCCACTGCAGTGAGGTTGTATCATGCTGGTGTTGCTCCCAAAATAACGATTGCTGGTGCCTCACCGCGCTGGGCGGTTGCCTACGGCAAAGATACTCCTGTAGCCGAAGCTTGGCGCATGGCGGAGTATGCTCAAGGCCATGGTGTCCCGGCAAGAGATATCATCATCGAAGATCGATCAATATCCATCCCAGACAATGTGAAGCGCAGTATTGACTGCTGGGAAGCGATGCTGTGGTGTCCACGACGCATTACATTGGTGACGAGCGAATTTAATGTTCGCCGTGCAGAGATGAATATGTATAAGTTTGCGCCGTGGCCAGTAGAGATCTTTACTGCAAGCCCTGAGCCAAGCCCATCCTTGAGAGTGAACACGTGGATAGCAACCGACCGTGGCCGCCGCCTCATCCTCAACGAATATGCTAAAATCATAATAGAAAGTACCATTGATCATCTGCTGGCGGCAGAGAAGGGAGTGTGAATATGGGGTATGTTGGCTCGTATGTGTGGCAGTTGCGCCAGAAGGTTGGGGATAAGAAATTACTCACGACGACTGTTGATGTCTTGCCGGTTGATGAAGCAGGGCGCGTCAAACTCATCTACGCCAAAGCCTTCGACCGATGGAGTACAGTAGGTGGGCACGTCGAGGAGGGTGATAGCTACACCAGCGCGGCACTACATGAACTACGTGAAGAAGCAGGAATCACTGCGCACGCCAGCGACCTTGAGCTCTTTGCAACGCAGTCTGGACCAGGGCGGGTGTATCATTATCCTGATGGTGACACGCAAGCCTTTACCGTAGTGTTTTGCCTTAAGCAATGGCAAAGTGAGGCACCGCACACTGACACTGAGGAAGTAGCGACAGGTCAGTGGTTCTCGCTAGACGAAGCATTGCAGCTCAATACGAATGACGCCACACGCCAGATTCTCACTGCCTACCAGCGGTATAACGAGACGGGTGTGGTGTAGATGATAGAGGAGCGGTAACACTCTGCCTAGTAGAGGATCGGTATGACGCAAGAAAGACTCCTGACAGAAAAGAACATAGCACATAACAGTGAAGATGAAGCAAAGGCGGGCTGGCACACAGCTTTTGCAGGCATGATGTTTGATGTCCAACATAATGACAAGGGCTGGGAAAGGGTGGTACGAGCGCCAGGCGTGCGCATTATACTTGATGATCAAAACAGTGGCAAAATCTTGCTCACCCGCGAATTTCGTCATGAGCTGGATGGATATGACTATCGCCTGCCAGGAGGCAAGGTGTTTGATTCACGTGCTGACTACCAAGCTGCTCGCGCCCAACATATTGATATAATTCAAGCCGCGACGACGAAGGCTGTGCATGAGGTGCAAGAAGAAGCGGGTTACACGATTGTCGACCCGCAGCTTATTCACACCTCGACACTTGGTGCGACGGTGAAGTGGGATTTATATACATTTGTTGCAACGAATTTTACAAAAAGTGATGATGGGCAGCAACTTGAGGATGGCGAAGTGATTCAGACAGACTTGTGGTTCTCATACGATGAAGTGCGCGAAATGGCCCTGAAAGGTGACATGCGCGAGGATAGAATTGCGATGGTGTTATTACGGTATCTAACAGATAAAAAGAATGAATAAGGGAAAGATAATACTTAACAGAAATAGCCACGATGAGCAAATTCGACGCCATGACACCAGAAGAAATTGGCCAGCTCTTTTCTATAGAGGTAGTGCCATATGATGAACGATGGCCACAGTTATTCATGGCTGAGGCAGTGCGGGTAAGTGGTGTGCTGGGTGATGAGGTGTGTGCCATCGAGCATATTGGTAGCACAGCGGTGCCGGGGTTGGCAGCCAAACCAATCATAGATAGCCTACTCCTTGTGAAAAAGCTCGACAGTCGGGCGAAGCAGCGGTTGATAGAGCAGCTTCGCCCGCTTGGCTACGAAAATATGACTAATACTGAGACGGAGCTGACGATGGAGTTTGGCAAAGGCTATGACGTGGAGGATCCGCTACGCCAGAAGTACCATCTCCATGTCGAGCAGGTAGAGGCGATGCCATCGCCGAAGATTATCTTTCGTGATCGCCTGCGGAGTAGCCGTGTCTTGCGTGAGAAGTATACTAAACTCAAACACGAGCTGGCACAGCAGTATCGACACAACAGAGAGGCATATACGGCAGGTAAGGCGGCTTTTGTGCGAAAAGTAATATCCAATTTATTTCCTTCAACTTAAGAAGCGACTAAATGTTAGGTACGGGGTAGGGCGGTACCATTGACATTTATAAATAATAGTTATATCATGAGATTCATTAATAAGTTATTTATGGAGTATCGTGCTGTGAAAGAAAAGCGTAGTCTTTTAAAAAATATAAGTGCTTCTTGGGATATTATCAGTCTTGGTGGAAATGTTCTTAAGTTCAGGGGGGTAGATCAAAGGGATGCGCAGCTTGGTAAATTGTCGGCTGAGCTAGCCGCGAAGGTAGAAACTGGTGATATGGATCCTGTTATTGCCGAGGATGAGATGAGTAGAGCAGCTCGTCCACAGTCAGCCCAGGAAGCAATGCTTACAGATCCCAATGCTGAAAAGGCTAGCATACGCCTTAGTCGCCTTACCGAGGGCGGCCACGTTGACCCTGTAGTAGCAGAGGATCTTCTTAATTCTGGTTTTCATCGCTATACCACAGAAAAGACTTTAGAACATATAAAACGCAAGACACCCTAGATAGAGGTATGTAAGCTGCGAGCTATGTATCCCCGTCGTGCTAGCAAGGTGCTATAATATAGCTTAATATGTCGTTAATAACCGTCCAGCCCCTCCCTGGATACAAAGAAGTCAAGCCCTTCGTCTACGCAGGGTTCTTTCCGGTGAGCAACGAAGATTACAATGACCTGAAAGAAGCGATTGAAAAGCTGAGCTTGAGTGATAGCGCCCTGCAGTTTGAGCCAGAGAACTCGCCGGTGTTGGGTTATGGTGTGCGGATTGGCTTCCTTGGTCTCTTGCATATGGATATCATTCGCGAGCGGCTCGAGCGTGAGTATAATTTAGACCTCATCGTCACCAACCCGAGTACCGACTACCAAGTCAGTTTGACGAATGGCGAGGAATTAGACATCAAATCGGCTAGTGAATTGCCCGACCCAGCCCAGATCAAGGAGATCCGTGAGCCGTGGATTGATGGTGAGATCGTTGTGCCCCAAGATTACATCGGCGCAGTAATCCAGCTCATCGTTAGCAAGCGCGGTCGGCAAAAGAACCTCAGTTACATCGACGAGCGTGCCCTCATCTCCTTTGCGGCACCACTGGCTAATCTCTTGACGGATTTTTATGACCAACTTAAGTCGGTGACCAGTGGCTACGGGTCGTTTAATTATGAACTGCGGGGCTACCAAGCGGAGGATTTAGTGCGCGTGGATTTCTACGTGGCAGGTGAGATGGTTGATGCGCTTAGCGTTATGTGTCACCGCTCGGAGTCGCAGCGGCTGGGGCGCGAGGTGGTGAAGAAGCTCAAGGATGTCGTGCCGCGCCAGAGCTTTGAGGTGGCACTGCAGGCGGCGATTGGTGGGAAGTTTATTGCCCGCGAAAATATTGGTGCCTACCGCAAAGATGTCACTGGCTATCTCTACGGCGGCGATGTGAGCCGCAAAAAGAAGCTCCTTGCCAAGCAAGCTCGCGGCAAGAAGCGCATGAAGCGCTTTGGCAAGGTCGACATCCCCAGCGAAGCCTTTACGGTAATGCTCAAGCGAGATTAACAACTAACAGGAGCTGTGTGCGAGTGCAGATACGTTATGACCAATTGGTGGCCGATATAGACAGAGCGCTCGTGTATGACAATGTGCCACCTGCAGAGAGAGAGAGCGATTATCGGTATTGGCGAGCAGTGAGCTTAGCGCGGCTTGCGCTAGAACTGAGCAATGGCAACGATATACTTACTCTTGATGGCATGCCAGTGCATTTTACTCGTCACTATGCGGACGCACGGCGCACGGCGCAGTCAATTGCCCGTGGCCAGTGGGCATACCAAACGCGCGGTAGAGAAGAGGAGATCGCAGCAATGATTCATCATGAGTTTCGACCTGAGCAGCAGCTCCAACCAGCATTGATTATTGCGCACAGGCAATATCACGCTGTAACGAAGCCAGATCATATGGGGATGCCTGATTGTGTGCGTATCGGAGGACATATGACAGATATCGATCAGTACTCCCAAGAGTTCCTGGAAGACTACTTTCAGATAGATCTAAACAATATCAAGAATAATAGCTAGCTTCTTACGCCACGGGTGAGAAACCGCTCTCTATGATGTGCTATCATAAATATGATATGACTATGACGAATCTTCAATCACTTATCGAACAGTATCAGCCAACTGAGGCAGTGCGCCAGCTTGTATGCGACACAAGGATTGTGCTGCTCGTTGGTATCTCTGGGGCAGGCAAGGATACGACCAAGCAGCGGTTGCTCGCGAGCACCGAGTTTGCCGATATCGTCTCGTACACCACCCGTCAGCCTCGCCAAAACAAAGGTGTGTGGGAGCAAAAGGGAGTTGACTATCATTATATTGATGAAGCAACTGCCGCAGAGTTGTTGCAGAGCCGTGCCTTCGTCGAGGCGAAGTTTGTCCATGGGACACTGTATGGTACGGGGGTCAGACAGATTCAGGATATTCGCGATGCAGGTAAGATTGCTGTGACGGATATTGATGTGCAGGGTGTTGATGAGTATAAAAAGCTCTCCCCAGGTGTGGTCGCGATATTTCTCTTGCCGCCGAACTTCCAGGAGTGGCAGCGACGCCTCAGTGTACGCTATACCTCGCAGGCGGAGTTTGATCGTGAGTGGCCTAAGCGCTATACCAGTGCAATCCGCGAGATCACTCACGCACTCGAAGTCCCATACTACCACTTCGTCATCAACGATGATATCGACGAGACGGCGCGCATTGTGCGGGCGATTGCCTCCAAGCCAGATGTGTATAATCGCAAGGATGACGAAGCTCGCTTGGCGGCGCGAGACTTGCTCGATAGCCTCTTGCGCGAGCATCCGGAGCATGTATGAGTAAGCTAGCCACGCATGCTGCTGAGCTAGGTGATGCTGAGCATAAGCAACGTTCATCCCTGGCGCTGCGCCGGCCAGTGTGGTCGCCCACGGCGTTGGTCGATCAAGGGTTCTTTATTTTTGCGGGGGTGGCATCGTTTTGGTTTGTGTGGCTGGTGTGGCGCGAGGGTTGGCACACTGGTGGCTGGTGGCTGGTGGGGTTCTTTGCTGTGGTGTGGGTGATAACGGCGTATTTTGCGTTGCCGCGCTTGCACCGTATCTTAAGCAGTATTTATGTGCCCAATTATTTCATTGGCCGAACACGTACCACAGATGGCCTCCTCGGAGATCCGGTCAATCTCGCCTTTCGTGGTAGCGAGGCCCAGTTGCATCGCGCCATGACGGCCGCCGGCTGGGCGCTGGCTGATGACGTGACGGTGCGCTCGTCGTGGCGGATTATCCTCGCCACACTGACCCGCCGCAGCTATCCTAATGCACCAGTCTCGCCCCTAGTGCTGTTTGGCAGGCAGCAGGACTTTGCCTACCAACAGGAGATCGATGGCAACCCAGGCAAGCGCCACCATGTGCGCTTTTGGCGTTGCCCCCAGGGGTGGTTGCTGCCTGGTGGGCATCAGGTGGACTGGCTGGCGGCTGGTACGTACGACAAGAGTGTGGGGTTATCAATCTTTACGTTGCAAGTGACACACAAGATCGATGAAAATACTGACATCGAGCGTGACTACGTTGTCAAGACAGTCACGCGCGCCCTTCGTTCGATTGAGCTCACGGTGCTGGAGGATTTCTCGACGGGCTACCACTCGCGCAATGGGGGTGGAGACAACATTATTACCGATGGCGACCTGCCCGTTATCGAGCTTGGCCGTGTCCGCGCCAAAGCAAGCGAAGACGAGGACGTGCCTTCCGACCTGATTCTCGACGCAACGACGCACGAGACTATGCCTGATGAACACGCTACTCTCATGTCGCAATTTTTGAGCCGCCGCCCACCACAGATCGCCCTTGGGATTATTATGATTGGCCTGGCGATTGCTGTGGCGACGATGAGCACCTTCTTCGAGATTCTCAACTTTAGCCACTTACGCATGGAGGTGGTGCGGATTTTTCACGACAGTGGACTGCCGCTGCAGAGTATTGAGAGTACCACGCATATCGTGGCGACTATCTCGGCTATTGTATCGACGACGTGGATTGGCATCGTGATTTTTCTTGCGGGGCTAACCTTCCGCGGCAGCGACCGCTCGCGTATTTTGCTGATGAGCATTGCTAGCCTTGCAGCGGTGATTAGTTCATTTGGGCTGACTATCGGCAGGGTCACATGGTCGGCTGCTGGCACACTGCTCTTCATTGGCGTCAACATTGTTATCGTGCTCATGTTCTCCACCGATGCCGCCCGGCGCTTCACACGGGCGCGCAGTGGGAAGTAGCGGCGCAAATTTGTAGGTTATGCTCGGTGCTATTGCGCTGTTTCTACTCTGATGCGGGTGAGTGGAGATAGATTACTCCATCTTCTGATAGAGCTACCATCGATTATAATAATTAATTCTGGCCTCAGAACTAGAGTTTGAATACTCGCAAATAATATTCATCCTTATTAATGCTCCAGGAGAGGGGTGATGACAACGAGAGGTGCGAGAACTGCCAAAGCTTTAACAGCTCAAATTTACTCAGATTGACAAAAAGGCAAAAAATAGTTACACTACCTGATATTGTGAAAGAGCGGTTTGATGATATTGCTAGACAAATTGATGCTGGCCCAGATTATAATGATGTAATTCCCAGACAGTGTTGGGACTGTCCGCAGTACCGAGAGATAAGAGATGCAATCGAGCTTCTAGAAACAGCTCGCAAGGCGCTCGCTAATACGGGGTTTCGGGCAGATCAGAAAGATATAACTGAATACTTGCAGGTGCATGGAAAAGCTAAGGATGAGATAGATGATATTCTTAAAAACTCGGAGCAGACGGAAAAAGTTCGAAGTGAGATACGGAAGGAACTAGCGGCAAAATACAATTATTATAGCGATATACTTGATATACTTTGCTCGCGGCAGTCGGTGCAAGAAAATGATGATTGCCCTGGGCCTGTAGAATGTACAAGTGAAGATAAAACTATAGTTGTAAAGGTATGTGGCTCACATACTATACCCAGTGGAAGAAGTGACGAACTAGCGGCAGTCGATCGTACTGGCAGAGGCGAGCAGGACTCATCCGAATTAGACACCTTCGACCAATAGCAGCCTATTTCGCCAATAAATAACGACAGAGGAATATACAAAACACTGATGGCATCAGACAAAGAACGAGAATTTTATGGCATTGTGGAAGGGCTTGATGAGCCAGACATATCTGCGGCTTCTTATATCCCCAAGCAGTGCTATGGCTGCCCGCGAGCAGCCGAGCTGCGCCGCAGAATAGCGATGACAGCCTGGACGTATAGTGATCTCTGGAAAAATTGCTTTGATATTGCAGATGGCGACCCTGAGCTAGGCAAGGCTATTGTATGTGCTATGGATCGGCTCAAGCGGGAGAATCAGCAGGCAAGAGATAAACTGAGCCAGCTCATTGCTCAGTGTAAGGAGCGCCAGTCTTGATAGGTAAAATAGCGAAAAGAAATGGCAGAGTGACAGAGGTGGCAGCCACTGCATGTATGTCACCATCACTCCTGCATTGCGAGATGACCGACGGTGCAACAGTTGAGCGGCGCGACCCCGATAACCAAGATACAGAGGAAGGCTCGCTGTGATACGCCGCCGGCAAGCTGGATCACCACGGTCGATCCAAGAGTGGTATAGCTCTACCCAAGAGCGAGGGTATGGCTATGCGCTTGCTCGTGATGGGCTGGAGCTAGCACACGAAATTGCCGACCTCCCGAGAGTGCAAGAGGCACTGGGAAATATATGTATACTTGCAGCAACACTGGATACGCTGCGTGCCTGTCGTGTGACTCGCCGTGGTATACTCTCACCACCACGCGAATATCCGCACGGACAATGGCAAGAGCGCGATGTATATCCGCTCATTGCCACGTCTGCAAATGAGCATGTACGATCACCTATGTGCTATCCCTCACCAACTCAACGCCGTAATGTAGCAAGAGCAGCGCAATATCCAGAAGCTACAGCAACCCTTTTCACCCCAGAGGCGTGGCCGCTTGATGAAATACCGCCCGTTCAAGACAGACAACACGCCATTGCCTATGCTAAGCCAATAACCATCGCACCAGATTATCGTGCGTATAGTGGCCGCCCCCACATTAGCCTCCGCAAAAAGCTGCCTGGTCGGCCCGATAGATCGCAGATACTTATTGCTGCACACGAAGTTATTCATGAGGCAGTCCACCTAAGCCATTTTGTTCATCATCCGGTATATCATGAGGAGAGGAGGGATCGATACCGCGCTATTACCGAGATTGTCGCTTTTAGTGTTAATGCGGCGGTGAGTCGAGCAATTGCACAGGGGTCACCAGTGATGCGTGAGCGATATCTTGCAGCAATGTCTATAGCGATGCGGGTTGATGCAGTACGCCATTCTATCAATGGTTCGATCTCAAATAGCCACGCCTTTGCTAACATCGAGCAGGTTATCGCAGCGGTTAAGCAGCAGGGAATAGGCTATATCTTCCACTAGCTCATTAGCACTCTATTGACGAGAGTGCCAAACCTACGCTATAATGCGACTATGACCGAACGGCAACAAGCGATTCTTTCTGCCATCATCGAGCAATACGCTGAGATCGCTGCCCCTGTGGGGAGCGTGACGCTAGCGAAGCTATTTGGTGTGTCTAGTGCAACCATCCGTAGCGAGATGGCCAAGCTCGAGGAGATGGGCTTCGTCAAGGCGCCGCACACCAGTGCTGGGCGTATCCCCACCAGCAAGGGCTACCGCTTCTATGTCAATGGCATTACCAACGCCCAGATGAGCGAGCTCCCCAGTGGGATCGATCGCAGCACCAAGGCTATCGAAGCGCACGTCAACTCACATCTCGATGCAGCCGATCGAGCTATTCGCAGTGCAGTGGATAGCCTCGTCGAGCTCACGGGCAACCTAGGCTTTGCTACCATCGGCAATGAGCTCTATATGAATGGCATTAGCCGGCTCTTTAGTCAGCCAGAGTTTCTTGAGGGTAAGCATGTCCAATCGGTCGCACATTTGATTGACAATATTGAGCCGTGGCTGCGCGAAGCTCGGCCCAACGAGCCACTTAATGTCTTCATCGGCAGTGAGAACCCCATCGGCAAGAGCAGTGATGCGACACTCATTATTAGTAAATTTCGCTCGCCCTATAGCGACCGCAGCTACATTGGTGTAATTGGTCCCATGCGCCAGCACTACCGCCGTACTATCGAGCTGGTTAAACGCACTGGGGTGATGCTGGAGGAGATATTATGATGGCACGACCACTGCTATTTGCGCTGCAGCCATGCTATACTATGAAGGATAATGACGACTGAGCAGGCTGCTCAGTACCACAGGCAACACCACTAGGCAGGAGGAATGATATCGATGACAAAACACAAGAAAGCGCCAAATATAGCCGAGCTCGAGCAGCAGATTGGCGAGCTGACGCAGGATTTACAGCGCACTCGGGCAGACTTTGAGAATTATCGCAAGCGCGTTGATGCCGAAAAATTCCAGGCCAAGGCGGCAGGTGCTCAGCAGGCGATTCGCAAGCTCCTACCCGTGATTGATACGATCGAGCGCGCCACTGCCAACGTCCCTAAGAAGCTCCAGAACGACACCTGGGCGAGTGGGGTGGTGGCAATGTCGAAGAAGCTCGATGGCTTGATGGCAGAGTTTAAGCTTGAGCCGATCGTAGTTGAGCTTGGCACGACCGAGTTTGATCCAGACCTCCACGAGGCCGTCTCGATGGACGACGAGGGTGGTGACAAAGAAATTATTAGCGAAGAGCTGCAGCGCGGCTATAAGCTTGATGGTCACGTCCTGCGTCATGCTATGGTGCGGGTCAGCCGGCAGCCGTAGGAGTGAGCGGGATGAGGCGTTGGCTGCTTGCAGGAACACTCATCATTATAGCAACACTTGGTGTTGGCAGTGCTCATGCTCATGCAACGCCACTGGCTAATCAAGCCGACATTACAGTGGTTAAGCAAGCGAGCACAGCCTACCAAGCCTTCACGCGCGAACTCTATGCTTCCCAACCTAAGAAGGATTCCATCGACGAACGGGCCAAGCAGGCTGCGGCAGCCTTTGCAGCAGTGGCGAAGCACTCTTTTTCTCCGCAGCTTGGCGATGAATACAGCCGTCATGCGGCAGCAGTGAAAGAAAAATCCTCGGCTGTCAAGACACTTCTTGAGCGTGCTCCACAGGCCTTTGCTAGCAAAGATACGCAGGCTGCAGCAGTCTATTTGACAGATGTAGAAACAGCAGTGAGTCAGTACGACTCAGCTGTTGGCGTGCTTAATACAACAGTAGACGATGCCAACCAAGCGACGAATCGCCTGTACTTACTTATGGTGATTGGTGCTGGACTCGTGGCGGCACTTGCTGCAGTCTGGGCACGGCACCAGCATACCCGGACATTTGCTAGTAAGCGTGTAGTGCGGGCACGCTGGGCCATAGTTGCAGCAGCGGCAGCACCACTGGTGGGTGCAGTTGCGCTCTATATGATATTTGTCCAAGGGAGTGACACACGGGTTGTGCGTGGCGTGGGCTACGCGGTGCTGACCGGTGGTGTGGCGGTTTTTGCCTATGCAGTGATGGCCTATTGGCGTCTCCGGCGGGCTGAGATGCTCGCTGCGGCAATTACTGCGGGTGATGAGATCTATCAGTGGTAAGCAAAATCTATTAGCACTCTTGACAGCCGAGTGCTAGCTCGCTATACTAAACCTATTGGCACTCGCTGCTAAAGAGTGCTAGAATAAACAAGATGTTAATAACCGAAACAATAAACTAACAACATTGCGTCGCTGCCGGCAGGGCAGGCGCACCAGGAGGAAAATATATGGGTAAAACTATCGGCATCGACCTCGGTACAACCAACAGTGCCTTTGCGTACTTGCTCGCGGGTAAGCCAGAGGTTATCGCCAATGCTGAAGGTAACCGTACCACACCATCAGTGGTGGCAATCAACAAAAAAGGTGAGCGCCTTGTGGGGCAGGTGGCGCAGCGCCAGCGTGTGACCAACCCAAAGAACACGATCTATGGCGTTAAGCGCTTAATTGGCCGCAAATTCACCGACAAAGAAGTCCAGAAAGATCTCGACATCATGCCATACGAGATCGTCAAGAAGGGTAATGCCGTTGCCGTCAAGCTGGGCGATAAAGAATATACACCAGAAGAAGTCAGTGCCATGATCCTCAGCAAGATCAAGGCTGATGCCGAGGCCTTCTTGGGTGAGAAGGTGACGAAGGCAGTCATTACTGTGCCAGCCTACTTCGATGACTCGCAGCGCCAAGCTACCAAGGATGCGGGTAAGATTGCTGGCCTGGAAGTCGAGCGTATCATCAATGAGCCAACAGCGGCCGCTCTTGCCTATGGTTTAGATAAGGAGAAAGACGAAAAGATCGTTGTTTTCGACCTTGGTGGTGGTACCTTCGACGTGTCAGTGCTAGAAATCACCGGTGAGATTTTCCAGGTGCAGTCAACCAATGGCGACACCCACCTTGGTGGTGAGGACTTCGACAATGCCATCGTCAATTACTTCCTCGACGACTTTAAAGCCAAAGAAGGTATTGATCTGCGCAAAGACAACGCCGCCATGCAGCGCCTCAAGGACGAAGCCGAGAAGGCAAAGAAGGAGCTCTCGACTGTTACTGAGTATGATGTCAATATTCCATTTATCACAGCTGATGCTGATGGGCCAAAGCACTTTGAGATGAGCCTGACGCGAGCCAAGCTTGAGGACTTGGTGAAGGATCTGCTTGACCGCCTCGATGGGCCAGTAGAAAAAGCGCTCAAAGACGCCAAGCTGAGCAAGTCTGATATCAACAACATCGTCATGGTTGGTGGTATGACCCGTATGCCAGCAGTGGTCGAGCGGGTGAAGAAGCTGTTTGGCAAAGACCCAATGCAGGGCGTCAACCCAGACGAAGTGGTGGCCGTTGGTGCAGCCATTCAGGGTGGTGTGCTAGCCGGTGACGTCAAGAGTGTGCTGCTGCTAGATGTGACGCCGCTGTCCCTCGGCATTGAGACCATGGGCGGTGTGTCGACCAAACTAATCGAGCGCAATACCACTGTGCCAACCAGCAAGAGCGAAGTGTTTTCAACCGCAGCAGACAACCAGCCACAGGTAGAGATCCACGTCTTGCAGGGTGAGCGCGAGTTTGCTAATGACAACAAGAGCCTGGGCCGCTTCGTGCTTGACGGTATTGCACCAGCACCGCGTGGTGTGCCGCAGATTGAAGTGACCTTCAACATTGATGCCAATGGTATCCTCAGTGTTACCGCTAAGGATAAAGGCACGGGCAAAGAGCAGTCGATCACCATTCAAAACTCTGGCAATATGAGCAAGGAAGATATTGAGAAGGCGCAGAAGGAAGCTGAGCTCCACGCCGACGAAGACAAGAAAAAGCGTGAAGTAATTGATGCCAAGAACCACCTCGAGAATGCCATCTACCAGGCCAAGAAGATGCCTGATGAGTTTAAGGACAAGATCTCGAGCGATGACAAGAAGACGCTGGAAGATGCCATTGCCGAAGCTGAGAAGCATAAGAATGCAGAAGACAAAGACGAGCTTGAGGCTGCCACTAAGGCGCTGGGCGACGTGACGATGTCTATCGGGGCTAAGCTCTATCAGCAGCAAGCTGAGGATAAAAAAGCCGAAGAAGAAGCTGATGCCAAGGCGAAAGAGACCAACAAGAAGCCTGGCAAAGACGAACCCGTCGAAGGCGAAGTTGTCGACGACAAAAGCAGCGACAAGAAGTAGTGTCTTGCTAGCTACACTGCAAATAGCCACCTGGAGAGGGTGGTTATTTGCTTGGTGTCATGAGTGTCCATAATGACAAATACCAATCGCCTTAGGCAAATCTACAAAGAAAATAAGAAGCTCACTTAGTGTGAGCTTCTTATCGCGCTGACCTCTGTTATTTGATATCCATCAACTCAATGTCGAACACGAGATCGCTATTAGGTGGAATGTTAGCGGCGGCGCGGACGGAGCCGTAGGCCATCTCACTTGGGATGATGAGCCGGCGCATACCACCAACCTTCATGCCAGGCACGCCCTCTGTCCAGCCGCGGATGACTTGGTCGAGGCCGAAGGTGACGGGCTGGCCAAAGTCGTGGCTGCTCTGGAAGATGATGCCATTTTTACACAGTGCACCAGTATAGTGCGCGGTGATAGTCGCGCCAGCTGGTACCTCGGTACCAGTGCCGGGGATAATGTCAATAATCTGCAATGCGTTAACTTTTGCCATAGGCGCAAAGTCGGCGAGTTTGGTTCCTTCGTATTGTGTCATGACTCTATTATAGCATTATGCGTCTTCCGCCGCGCCACGCAGTTGAGCGGTGGGATGGTTGTGCTGGGTGGGGTGCGATCGACGACTATGACCTGCTGTAGCTGTCGATAGCGTTCGAAGAGACGACCAAGCGCGCGCGTCATGGTGCTGGGGTAGCGTTCTTTATCTGGCGCTGTGGCATAGCGAGCTCCCTCCTCGAGCGGTGTCGCCCAGCAGCAGCTGGCGTGGATGACACGAGTGTCTTGGGGGAGTTTGGGGTATTGGGGGGTATTGCATGCCATAACCCACTAGATCGGCACACACAGCAGATAACGTGCGAGTACACCGTTGCTGCAATGTGTTGCTTGCGGTGAATGTCCCTCGCTCGGCTGAGCTAAAAATCGTGCGTTTGCGCTCAAGTACATGGCGTATACCATTGGTAATAATCATCAGTGAATTGTAGGTGCTGTGTGGTTGATACTCTGGTGTGCCTACCACAAGCTCCGCTGTGGGCATAGAGGTAGAAAGCTCCTCCAGCTCGGTGAGACGGCCATTTACCACTGCACGTTGGTCTGGGATTTCACGCAGATCTATGTCTGCCGTCGTCATGAGTTCGGGGCTGACAAAGCGGTAGCGGTGAGTGGGGTTATCAACAGCTGCTTGGCGTATCAGACTCAGGCGTATCAGACTCATGTACTCGGGCCAGGTATTGGCAGATACACCAGCGGTTGGTGTACCTGATAGTTGCTCAGGGTAAAATACACCTGTTTGGCGGTACCACTGGATGTCATAATGGCGGGCTTGTCTGCGTCGTCGCGTGTTATACATAGATATATCATACGATATATCGATCTGCAGAGCAAACATACGCAAAATATCCCAATAGTATAGAAGAATTGGTGGGTGTTGATGAGTAAAACGAGGAATGTGACAGCTCTGACGGGTTAGTTTTAGCCAGGCTATATATCCGCAAATAATGAATTATGATTACAGATTAATTCTAGGGAAGAGCTAGGCTCTACACGGAGGAGCGTTCTTTATTAATACCGCCACTGCGCCATATCACGGTTATAGACGTCGATGATGCGCGGCGTTAGCAGGGTCGAGGTGCCGGCTGGGGGTAGGCTAGCGGGGCGCTGGCGCAGGGTGTAGTCGAGCAGTTTGGTATCGGTGTAGCTGAGCCCAGGTGGCAGTGGCTGGCTCAGCAGGCTGGCTTTATCCTTGGTCGAGAGCACAAAACCCCACTCGCCAAAGGAAGGTACATTGATGCTAAAGGGCGTGATATGCCGCTGGGGCTGGGCGGATGCGACGGTGCTAGCCACCATTGCGAAGGCGTGTGGCGAAAAGTACGATGATGTTGCTTGGGTGATCATCACTCCACTGGGGCTGAGGATGCGCGCGGCCTGGCGGTAGAATTGCTGCGAGTAGAGCTTGGCGAGGCGGTCGTTCGATGGGTCGACCAGGTCGATCAGAATGGCGTCGTAGGTTTGGTGCGTGTTGAAGGCAAATAAAAACGCGTCCTCGTTGACGACGCGCACTTTGGGGTTAGCAAGCGAGCGCTGGTTTTGCTCGGCGAGCAGGGGGTTGGTGCGCGCCAGCTGCGTCATCGCCGGGTCGATATCCACCAGGGTAATGTGCTCTACGCTGGGGTACTTAAGGATCTCGCGCGCCAGCAGGCCGTCGCCACCGCCCATAATCAGTACGTTTTTGGGCTGCTTGACGGCTGTCATCGCCGCGCCGGCCAGTGTTTCGTGGTAGCGGGCTTCGTCCAGACTAGAAAACTGCAGATTGTTATTTAGATACAGCCGCAAATCCTGCTTGTACTTTGTGAGGACAATCTTTTGGTAAGCCGACTGCTGGTACAGAATCACCGGGTCTTTGTAGGCCTTGGTATCAATACGGTGCTCCAGCCAGCTGGCACCAAAGAATAGCCCCAGCAGCAGAATGGTTGCTACCACACTGGCGGCCAGGAGTCTGCGCGAGGTCTTGAGCTGCAGCAGAATCAGCACTGCCACGGCGATGTTAAGCGTGGCGATCAAGTAGGTGCTGCGCATCAGGCCCAGGCTCGGCAGCAAGAAGAGCGGGAAGACCAGCGAGGCCACCAGCGCGCCAAAGTAGTCGATCGCCAGCACTTTGCTGAGCAGCTCCACCGAAGACGGTCGGCCGTATCGTGTAAACATCTTGACGAGTAGCGGAATTTCCAGGCCGATCAGCACGCCAATCACCAGGCTAATCAGCGCAAACACCGGCCAGTGCAGCTTGCTCAAGCTAAAGGCGCTATAGAGCAGCAGCACCGAATTACCACCCACCAGCCCTAGCAGGATTTCATTAACGGCAAAGCTGGTGGCCGGGTGCCAGCGAATATGCCGCACCAGCAGCGACCCCACCCCCATGCCAAAAAGGGTAATACCAGTTGCCAGGCTAAAGCTCAGGATTGAATCACCCACTAGGTACGAGGCAGCTGTGCCTAGGATGAGCTCGTAGATAAGCCCGCCAATTGCCACCAGGAGCGCCGCCGCAAACAGCGCGATATTTTCCTTGCTGGTGATGCGCTTGGTGCCCGGTGGCGTAACGTGCGTGTGTGCCATAGTATCTGTATGCCTTTCGCGCCTAGGTTACTTGCCTACGCCGCCACTGCCGCCGCCATAGACGCTGCGCCCGTGGTAGGTGCCGCTGCCGTGCGAATCATCGTGGCCAAAGAACTCATCGTAAATCGCAAAGAGCAGCGC
Organism: uncultured Candidatus Saccharibacteria bacterium; assembly: GCA_937990725.1. GTDB lineage: Bacteria > Patescibacteriota > Saccharimonadia > Saccharimonadales > Saccharimonadaceae > Saccharimonas. The sequence continues at coordinate 92,932 of CALKQS010000014.1, forward strand.
CCCAACAAAGCTGATGATCATCACCCAGCGCCAAAATAGTGGCCAGTTGCGCGGGCGGATGAGGCGGCCGAATAATTCCTTCTGCTGGGCGTCGGACAGGGGTGTTTTGCGGTAGACATCGTACTCACGCTGGTTGTATTTTTCGACCGTGTAGGTAGTGGTAGCACCGGTTTCGGCGTCGGTGTAGTGCAGGCTGGCATAGGCCATTGGCTCGCCCTCAAAGACCTGGTAGGCGTTCTTGCCGCGGATAGCCATAATGGTGCCTTCGCCGGCCTCGGCAACGGTAATGGTTTGCACTGTGCCATCCTCCAGCGTGATGCTAAACTCGTTACCCGCCGCCAGGCGCTCTGGCTCAAGCCGCTGGGCAAACCGCACCGGCTCGTAGAGCGACACAACCTTGCTATCGTGGTCGTACTCCACCCAGCTATCGTAATTTTCGAGGCCCGTTAGCTCCCACTCTTCCCAGTAGGAAGCTTGCTTGGTCTCGGGGTTGTCTTCTTTAAACAACAAGCAACCCACCGCGCGGAAGTTGGTTCGCGTGCCGCGCAGCACATCGTTGATTTTGAGGCGAGCTTTGGTGCGTTTGGTCATAAGATAGCGCTTTCGATCGTTATAGTATTGGTATAAAATGCGTCTGCAATGGCTTGGCGGAGAGTCTCAATTGTATCCTCTCTCAGTGGTCGGCACGTGGCAATACTGAGGTATGCTCCGCGATTCTCGGGCCAGGTGTGGATGGTGGCGTGCGACTCCTCGAGCAGCAACGACACACTCACGCCCTGCGGTGAGAACTGATGCGAGACAGACTCGAGTGCGTGCAGGCCAGCTACCTTGGCAAGCATGCGCACTGTTTTCTCGGCATATGCGAGATCATTGAGCCGCGTGGCATCCGCCTGGCGAATCGTAAAAATCAGTGCTTGTACCTGCTCCATTTGCATCGCATGCGCTATTATACCACTTATGATGCTAAAGAGCGAGCCCACCTTGCTTATAGCAAAACCAGCCAGGCTGGCTGGCTGGTCTGCTGTAGCGCGCAAATAGTTATGGCTCGAGAGTGTGCTGTGGCACGCCGGAGCTTGGCTCGTGCGAGTTGATTGTCAGTGGTATAACAAAACCCTGGTATTGCGCGAGTGTCACGACGTCTCCAGGCTGTAGCTCGTAGTGGGTGTCGCCATCGGTCAGGCAGAGCTCAGCAACGCGGGCCGATGCAGCATGAGTCACGCCATCTTGCTCGGGCTTAGTATGGAATGCATCTGCTTCGGTAAGTGCAGCGATGTGCCGGTCTACCACAGTACCGATGCTGTCGCCAGCCTCGACGGCTAGAGTAGTAATACCATCCAGGTTGGCTGGTAGCTGGGGTTTTTTTGTGGTTTTGCCTGCTTCGTAGGCTTCGCGCTGGCTGAGGTAATCGCTATACGCATCGACTAGCTGAGTGGCTTGCTCTTCGGGGGTGGGTTGGTGCTCAGCGGCAGAAGAGTGCTGATCGTGGTTATCTTTTGACTGTAAAGCAATGAACCCTGTTAGTCCTAGCACTACAGCGGCTCCAAGAAGGCCTCGTCGTGAAATGTCATTAGCCTTTGAGCGCTGTGACTCAGGCTGTGTAGCAGGATCTTCTACCAAGTGAGGATAGTTGCTGCCATCATGTTTTTCATAATTGGGTGTGGATGAAAAATGTGGAGCTTTTTCACCCCTGTTTGGTCTCTGTTGTGTATACATAGTCCATTCACTATACAACAGAGGTCGCAAAAAGGGAAGAGGAAAATGGCAAAATAACGCACAATATTGCATAATGTGCCCAAAAACAGGGGTAATAACATATAATACACAATATTATACATAATTATGCAATAATATATCTTGTTACACATACCTGAGTGTCTATATTTTCATAGCAAACGGTTCACTTCGTCTGCTTCTTGCTGCTGGCTTGGCTGCATAAAATGAATGCTTTTCTAGAACATTCATCCCTTTAGTGCGAGGGTACAGTACTTATTGTAGTGGCCAGTCCGCATACTTCATCGAATAAAGTTGCAGATATAGAGGAGAGTATAGACAGAGGTCGTGAGCCAAAAATAGAACAAATACCATAAATTTGCCGTTTTTGAGGTATTTCTGCCGCAGATGCCATGCTACAATAGAGGGTATGAGATCTACTCGAACCATCCAAATTGTGAATATTACTGGGCGAGAACTCGCCGGCAAATCATCAACAATTCGTGAGCTAATGCCGCGGCTAGGTGCCGGGGTTGTTTTGTTTCGCCCGAGCGATGTCTTGCGCGAATATGCCGCCAGCCATCATATGACACTGCGCAAGCGGAGCGATTATTTGCGCGTGCTGCAGATTATGACGGAGTCTGCACCGAGCTTACTGGCCGACCGGGCACTGGAGCTGCTTGAGCGGCCTGGTGTGGAGCTGGTGGTGCTCGATGGCCTGCGCGACTACCGCAGTGCCTGCCGCCTCAAGGAGCGACTGGGTGATCGCTACCGCACGGTGGTGCTCACAGCGCCAGATGAACTCCGCTATGAGCGCTTTAAGGGAGTGGCCGAGGCAAGGCGGCGTGCTGGGCGCGATGCAGCAGTGATCCAGAGTTTCGAAGAATTTATGCGCGATGGCGAGGACGACATGGATAGCATGCAGCAATTCCCAGCGGTGCTGGCTAGCCACGACCTAACGCCTGGTGGCCCGATTGACACGAGCACCTATCCATCGGCTATTGCGGTGGCAGATGAGATCATCAGCTACTTGGTGTAGAGTAACTGAGAGTAGACGGTAAATACATCATGAGGTGGTGAATGTTTATGTATTGGCAAAACACAGCAGTACCATCTGTACTCTCCATGATGCTTATGCTATCATGAAGGCATGAATAAGCGAGGGTTTACGCTGGTTGAGATTCTGGTCGTGGTGGCAGTGTTGGCTATTTTGGTGTCGGCATCGGTCGTAGGATATGGTGCGTGGCGCCAGCGTGCAGCCCAGACGGAGCTCGTGAGCGATCTGCGGGCTGCTGCCGCGGCCATGACAGCCTACCGGACATTTTATAATGGCTACCCAACGTCGCTACCAGCTGATTATCATAAGAGTGAGAATATTACGGCGACGCTCAAATATGTCGCATCGGCAACCTACTGCATAGAGGCAACAACGCGCACCACCCGGGAGCTTGTCTATCATATAAAGGGTTCAGAGAGCGAACCCAAAGAGGGCGGGTGTGATGCCTATCAGGCGCAATCTGGCGAGAATGAGTCGCGAGCGACCGATGGTGTGTTGCGCTACTGCCATATGATCCGCGCCGTTGAGCCAACCCAACCGGCAGTGTGTGAGCCGGAGTTGCAGAGGTAAAATTAGCATCATAAAGATCTAAGCCCAGATGTTACTCTCCGCAAGCTATACACTCTGCCAGCTAAGATAGCAATGAATGGGGCGAGGCTAAGGTAGTACGGCCTCAAGCCTAGCCCTTTTTATACTAACCGCATTTCCCTCGCTGCCTTATGGAATTTCGCTGCGGGCAATCTGACTTACAGTACTAATGCTGAGAGATTGGTATTTGTAAGACGTCGATCCTGAGAATGGTTGAGGCGGAAAAACGACGCAAGTTTTGAGGTGTAAGTATTGTAATATATACTACAGATCAATCACCTCACCCCGGTCGATTGGCTTGTTGGCTGTGTGATGCCCATGCATGCGACGGCGCACGGTGCGGCGCAGCTCGATGGCATTGGCAAGGAGAATGATGCCATTAACCAGTGCATAGCCACCAACGATTTGGACGAAAAGCTGAGCGCTGCCCACTGGGAAGAGCCAGAGGACGAAGCTAACGATAACACCGATCACGCCAGACATGAGCCAGAGTGCTCTCGTACGGCTCCTGGCGGGAAAGATGCGGCTGAGTATAAGGTCGATGAGGCTGCGGAGCATTACCACCCAGCCAAGGACAAAGCTGAGCGTCGCCACACTAACCCGAGGGTTGGCAAGCATCACCGCGCCAAGCAGAATAAGCAGCGCACCTGCCACCACGAGAAATGCCTTGGCTTGGCCGTTTGCTACCTGTAGGCCACGCACCAGCTGTGATAGACCCCAGACGATGATCAAAACTGCAAGCACTGTCATTAAAATAGTGAGCGTCACTGCTGGCATCGCAAGCGAGACGCCACCAAAGATAATCAACGACAGGCTCATGATAATAATCACCCACCACGCACCAATAATATGTCTTTTGAGTTGTTCGATCATACATGCCTCCTTATCCTTCTAGTGTAGATGATGGCGGGGTAATCTGCAATTAATAGGTGAGGCTATGAACTATCCACCACTGTATAGATGGTATAATGCTCGAGCACTAGTCGCGGGCAAACTGCATCAGCACCAGTGGGTCGCCGGTGACGGAGCGCAGGGTGTAGGCGCTGGGTAGTGTTGGGGTGGTGGTTGCGGTTGAGCTGCTATAGTAGAGAACGTTGATTTTTTTGGCATCGGTAAAGGGCTGAGTGGTGTCGGCTACCTTACGGTAAATAGTACTCCCTTCGAGCGGTGCGTAGCCGCCCATCAGTGGGCCACCCACATAGGCCATGTAGATAGGGCAATGTGACTGCGCTTGCTCGAGATAATAGCTTATCTCTATGGCGATGTACGGGTCGGCCGCAAGGATGACGCTCCCATCGCGGCAAGTGCCGAGCTGAGCAGCAATCTGCTTCACATTGGGGCGTTCATCACGCTGGAAGTTGAAGTTGCCTTGCAGCGATAGCTGCACCATACCATAAACCATAACCACTGGCAAGAGCACCAAGAGAGCGGTCGATACAGCCTTGTGCCAGCGCAACGGCGAACGATGCAGGGCTACGCAGGCTGTATAGAGGACGACACTTGCAATAGTGATACCACTAATTACCACATGAGCAAGATAGCGCTCGACATACATTGGGGCAGATAGCGACACGACGACCAACGCTGCAACCGGTATACCTATATGAGCAAGCAATAGCCAAGCAAACTCGGGGTGCGGCAACGAACGCATGGCACGAGGCCACGCCCACGCAACAGCACAGATAATAATCAGGACAAGCTGCGACGACACAACGCCTAGCAACCAAGACGGCTTATAAATCATATTGAAGGATGCGATGCCAAGCAAATTCTGCAGGTTCATCGGCTGGCCAATCTCGGCTAAAGCACCATTGCCAATCTGCCCCAAGAAGGTCGGTAGCCATGGCAAGAACAGCATAAAGCTCACGACATATGCCCAGAGCCACGGCAGTTTCCACCACTGTTGTAGACCTTGGCGACGGTAGGTCATAACCATGAGCCAGAGCAGCTGAGCCAGCCAGAGTAGGGCGCTATAATACAGCGTCCCCATGCCGAAAGCGACAAGCACCGCATAGAGCATCCAGTCGCGCCAACGGTCATCGTGCCAGGCGCGTGCTAGTACAGCGGTGGCGCTCACACCGATGAGTGACCCCAAAGCATACATCCGTATCTCAAAGCCGTAGCGCATGAGTAGGGGTGTGCCAATCAGTGTGAGGAGCGTATACCCCGCGGCGCGCGTGCCAAACCAACGCCGCACAAAGCACCCCATACCAACCATCGCGCCGCCATAGCAGAGGATACTAAAGGCACGCAGGGCTGGCTCACTATAACCCCACACGCTGGCCCAGAGCTTGAGGATGAGATAGTAGAGCGGTGGGTGCGTATCGATACTGGTGAGGCGGATGAGCTCTCCAATTGGCTGCTTGGCCAGCCACACTGAATACGCCTCATCAAACCACACACTTTGCTGGCTGCCAATCCACCAGCACAGCGCCATCGCCACCAGTGGTGCTAGCACAATGGCGATGCGAAACCAGTGGCGTCGCATCTTACAGACAAGGGGAAATAGTCGATTAGCGAGAATAAGGGCGGAATTCTTGACCCGAGCGGCAGATTGTTGCCGCGCTAGTTGTTTACTCATATCTTTTATAGTACCGATTTGTTGGCAAAAAATCCACTAGCAAAGCCATAATCATCCGTGGTACAATACCACTATACGTACCCGTAGCTCAGCTGGATAGAGCGTTGGTTTCCGGAACCAAAGGTCGCAGGTTCGAACCCTGCCGGGTATACCATAGATAACCGAGGCTCGTGAGGCCTCTGTTTTTTATGGAGATGTATAGTAAAGACGGACTAATTGATGGGATAGACCAATGAAACAAAAGAAGATCTATCTCTCTAGCTGATCCCTGTTAGCGTGGAATAATCTTCATCAAAAACTTTGTCTTGACGGCAAGGTAGATAAGCGCAAGTGCACTGACAGATAAGGCGAAATTGGCCGGGATCTCGTAGAAACGATCGACCGACGTAAAATAAAAGTCGCTAATATAATAATCTGGTGCCACAAAGAGATGTATGACGAGAATAACGAACGCATGCACTGTATACACATAGAGCGAATTATGGCCAAACGGCAGCAAAATCCAGCCTAGCCACTGCCTGATGCGATCCTCGAATCGCCGAAACAGCATAAAGAACCCAGCAAACCAGAGCCACGATAGGGTAAGGCGAGGCAGTGGTAGGTCGAGCTTGAGGAACTGATTGTCGAGTGCGGTATCGGCCGCGGCAAGCGCTTGATGAAAGCCGTCGCCCAGCCCATGCGCCACAAAGGTAACGTATGCGTCGGCAAAGAGTGTGAGGACGAAGAGCGTTGCAATGCTCCGCTTGATGATGCGCCGACGGCCGAGCGGCCACGATTGCCAGCGTGGAGTAATCTCTGGCAGATGGTAGCCCAGAGCAAAGGCCATAAAGAACAGCACCTGCCAGGTGAGTGGCTGGTATAGTTCACTGACTGGCCGTGGTGTTAGCGCCCACACTAGTAGGCTGAGCCCTAGCACGATATACCACTTGCCGCGCCGCAGTAGCCAGAGCGTGCCTGGTGCTACCGCAATAAACAGTGCATACAGGCGCAGATAGTCCGCCCAGCCGTAGAATTGCTGCAGGGTGATAATATCCCACGCCAGGCCAAGCCAGTTGCCATCGGGCAGCGGCAAGGGCAACTTGACGCCCTTATTGTCGATAAAACACCAACTGATCAGGAGCGAGAGAACAGTAACGATAATGCTCGTAAGGTAGAGCGTACCAGCTCGCTTCCAGAGCAAGCGTGTCGCTGCCATGAGGGGCTGCGTGCGGAGCTTGGCACCGCGCACAATGCCCAGGACAAGGCCGGATATAATGAAGAACCCTTCGGCTGCCGAGACAGCGAGACGACTGTCGCCAGTGAGGAAAGTGAGGCCATTGGGGAAGTAGGTGAGATGGTCGAGAATAATGATAACCAAAAACCACCCGCGCATGAGGTCGAGACTAACGATGCGCCCAACAGAGGACGCGCTGGCTTTTGGTTGGGTTGTCACAATGATCTAGTATAGCAGATTTGCTAAAAGTCCGCTTAAGATTGTCTAATGTTGTGGTGAGGAAATATGGATCCGAGGTCTGGATATCCAACACTGATGACTCTATGGTCTAAAAACTGAGAGGCATAGCAACAGGCTAGCGTGGTCGCTTGCTCGCAACAGTGCGTGCCTTGGTGGCAAAGGTGTCATCGATGAGGACAGACGGCGCAAATTCACCATAGCGCCGCGCCACTGCTTGCTCAACCAAGAAGTCGGCAATGCGTGGATTCTTGGGTAGAATTGAGCCATGCAGGTAGGTGCCGATCACATTGCGGTAGCGCGCTCCTTCGGTTTGGTCGGTGCCATTGTTACCCGCTCCACGCGATACGATACCCAGGGGTGGTACACTGTGCCCAAGGGTTGTGAGGCCACTGTGGTTTTCGTAGCCAATAATCTCGCCAAAGTCGCTGCTGGCAGTGACGATATTGCCAATCAGGCGCTGCTCACCAGCGATTGTCTCAATGTCAAAGAGCCCAATCCCGCGGATGATCGCTCCCTGAGTGGTTTTAAAAAACCGCCCAAATAGCTGGTAGAGCCCACACACCACCAGCATTGGCATACCATCATCAGCCAGGCGCTGCAGAGTGGGGCCAATCGCGAGTAAATCATCCTGAATGGTAGCTTGGCCAGAGTCTTGGCCACCACCGCCCACGATGATATCGACATCGGTTGGGAAGGTGTCGCCTGGGTTGTATTCAACGAGCCGCACGCTGTAGCCATACCATTCAAGCCGTCGCTTGAGCGTGAGGGTATTACCCCAGTCGCCATAGATATTCATGGCGTGAGGGTAGAGTTGGAGGATGGTGATAGTGTTGTCTTTCATACAGCATTTACCTCTGTGTAATGAGCTAATTCACGCCGTAAGGCAAGCATGGCGGTATAGGTGCAGTAGATGCGCAAGGGAGTGCCGCGGTTGGCCTGGACAAACTCTGCCAGAGCTTGCTTGAGGCCAGGTATAACGCGCCGAGCTTCTACCTCATCATACTGGAGGCGCAGCGCCATATCGTAGGCGCGCACACCACTCACCATTGCCACGCCAGTGGGGCGAAGCGTGTCGAAGTCGACATCCCATAGCCAACTCATGTCGCGGCCGTCGGCGTATTGGTCGTTGATGGCAATCATTGTAGCAGTCTTATGAGGGTCAAACGATGCCAGGCTCAGACGGAAACCGCTCGGGTTCTTGACGAGGACAAGTTCGCAGGGCTGGCCATTGACGGTCAGAGCTTCGCCGCGGCCAAAGGCTGGCTCGACCTGAGCGAGGGCAGCGAGCATGGCGGGCGTATCGAGTTTATCTTGCAGAATAGTACGGACGAGGGTAAGTGCTCCTGCAGCGTTTTGGGCATTGTAGCTGCCTTTGAGCTTCAGTGAGACAGGATGGTCGGAACCGTCGAAGCGGAAAGTGGCAGCTTGGTCAGATAAGTGGCATAGCGTCACATCAGCATCAGTGGTGGCTGTAGTCTGGCCTGAGGCACTCCGCATGGTATCGTCGCTTGGGAAGAGGTGGGCAAGTGATGGATCGACGCCATAGCGGCTTATTGGTGCTGTGAGATCAGCGGTAAATTCTTGCCGCGTCAGCCGTGGGTCGTTGCCATTGAGAACAATGCCATTTGTGGTGCGCATGGCGATGGTGTGAAGCAGCTGCGCCGTGTAGTCAATCTCGCCAAAGCGATCGAGTTGGTCACGCAGGACGTTGAGTAGTAAACAATAGCGTGGGGCAACTTGCTTGACGAAGTGCACCGCATGCGCTTCGTCAAGCTCGAGCACGGCAATATCCGCTGGCAAAACACCATGGGTATCAACCGCCTCAAGTAGTGCTGCTGCCACGCCGCGGGTAAAGTTGCTCCCCGTGCGATTAGTAAAGACGCGGAGACCTTGGCTTTCCAGTAGGGCTACAACCATCTTGGTGGTAGTTGTCTTACCGTTAGTGCCACTCACCACCACCACACCATGCGGTAGAGCATCAAGCGTACGGGCAAGAAAGTGCCGATCGAGTTTCTCGACGACGAGGCCTGGCAATGCTGAACCACCACCGCGCAACCGAGCCGCGCGCTGCACCCCTTTGCCCACAAGAGTTGTAATACGAATCATGGTGTTTATTATAGCATGAATCACCCTTTATTTATGGCGCGATATATAGCACAAATTACGCTAGTGCGCTACAATGCATAGTATGATAGTGGTTGGATTTTTTGCGTGGTGGTATGGCGCTGGGTGGTGGCAGCGGATCACGATGGTGTGGGGGAAGCTGGTGAGTGTATTTGACTATTTTTCAATTGATCTCCTGGTGCGAACGTGGTTTGCGCCGTTTCGACAGATATCGGCAGGAGCGGTGGATGGGCCGATTGGCGTGCAAATTCGGGCATTTTTTGACCGTCTCATCTCGCGGACGATTGGCGGCATCGTGCGGAGCTTTATGATTATCTTTGGTATCGTGACACTGGTGATAACCGCGGTGGCGGGGCTTATCTTTATTATTGCGTGGGCGCTTGTGCCTGTACTGCCACTGCTAGGGGTGGGGCTTGCGATAGTGGGGTGGCTGCCATGGTAAGTGACTTTCACTATGATAGTTTGCGTGCTAAGAAGGCTCGCCTGGGTGTGCAGATGGGCCGCTTCGATCACTGGTGGTGGGCACCATTTGTGCTATTCTTAGCAGGGGCAGGAGCATTGCTGGCGATTGAGCTGCCACTAGGGTGGTTTGTCGCGAGCTTGGCTGTGGTGCCATATGGACTGCATCGGTGGTATCAGGGTGAGATTGCCCATTTGCCCATCAGTGGTAGCACGGCTGACGGTTTGCTTACAGGTGACGTTCTGGGTCGGTTGCCTGCCGCGCCAACACCGCGCGATGTCGCCTGGGCATTGCGCTCAGTCAATGATGGGCTGTTTATGGCATTGCGACTCGGTCTTAGCCCGGCGCTCATACAGGATCTCGTGAGTGACGACCCGAGCATTATGCCCGAGTTTTGGCAATTTGCTGATCGCATCCGTCAGTACAACCAGCTCGAGCAAATCACCGGTAGTGTGCTTATGGTGGCTTTGGTGCGCAGTGTGCTTGGCTACCAAAATATCCTGGCGGAGCTCCAGCTTGACGACGAAGATCTCGATGGCGCTGTGCAGTGGCAGCACCACTTGCGTCAATTGGTAGCGCAGATTCATCAGCCACGGCGCACTGGTGGGGTGGCGCGCGATTGGTCGTTTGGTTATATTCCGCTACTGCGTCGCTTTGGACAGAATATCAGTGAGCAAATTAGTCGTGGTGGCGGGATGTTCTCTGTTGATGTGGCGTCGCACACCAAGGCGATTGATCAGCTCATCGACATCTTTGGTACCCGTGGGCGGCAGAATGCCGTGCTGGTAGGGCAGGCTGGCACAGGCAAGACGACCATCATCCACGCCTTTGCCGAGCGGCTCCTCGATGCCTCGGCGCATTTGCCGAGTAGTCTCAAGTTTCGGCAGGTGTTCATTCTCGACTCATCGTCGCTCATCGCTGCGGCACCAGGCCGAGGTGAGCTCGAGAACCTTGTTATGCGCGTCCTTGGTGAGGCATATACTGCCAAAAATATCATCATTTGTCTGGATAATGCTCAGCTGTTCTTTGAGGAAGGGATTGGTGCGGTGGATCTCACCAATGTGCTGCTGCCTATTCTCGAAGCAGGACGCCTGAGGGTTATTCTGAGCATGGATGAGCAGCGATTTTTGCAGATTGGCCGGCGCAACCCATCGCTTGCCAATGCGCTCAATCGCATTTCCATAGCACCCACAGACGAAGCTGAAACACTGCGCGTCCTGCAAGAGCAAGCTGTCATCACTGAAGGGCAGCGCCATGTGGCTTACCGCTATCAAGCGCTGCGCGAGGCGTATCGACTAAGCGCGCGCTATATTCATGATCTTGCCATGCCGGGCCAAGCCATCAAGCTGCTCGAGTCGGCCGCGAGCTACCACGAGGATGGTATTGTGACAAAGCAATCGGTGCAGCAAGCTATTGAGCAGACGATGGATGTGAAAATAAGTGTGGCGAGTACTGCTGATGATCGTGAGCGGCTACTCAATATGGAGGCGCTCATCCACCAGCGAATGGTCAACCAAACGCGAGCGGTCAGCGTGGTAAGCGACGCCTTGCGCCGAGCACGAGCCGGTGTGCGCAACCAAAATCGGCCAATTGGCACCTTCCTCTTCCTTGGGCCAACAGGGGTGGGCAAGACAGAGCTGAGCAAGGCTTTGGCTGATGTGTACTTTGGTGGCGAGGGCAAGATTGTCCGGATCGACCTCAACGAGTATGTCCGGCCGGAGGATGTATCGCGCCTAATTGCCGATGGTGCTGATGACCCAGCCAGCTTAACTGCCCAGGTGATGAAACAGCCCTTTAGCGTGGTGCTGCTTGATGAAATTGAGAAGGCCGCGCCAGAGGTATTGGCAACCTTGCTGCAGCTGTTGGATGAGGGGATCCTACGCGATATTAAGAACCGTGAGGTGAGCTTCCGTGATGCGATTGTCATTGCTACGAGCAACGCTGGGGCCGACCGCATCCGCGAATATATCGAGCATGGCTATAAGCTTGAGCAATTCGAGCAGCAGTTTACCGACGAGCTCATTAACAGCGGTCAGTTCCGTCCCGAGTTCCTCAACCGTTTTGACGAAATCGTCCTCTTCCGGCCGTTTACTAAGGAAGAGCTGGTGCAAGTGCTCGACCTTATCCTCGAGGGGGTCAATGCCACACTCGCCCAGCAAAAGGTCTCGGTCGCGGTAGAGTATGATGCTAAGCTCTTTCTCGTCGAACGTGGCTACGACCCACGGCTTGGTGCTCGCCCGATGCGCCGCGTGGTGCAAAAAGCGGTGGAGAACACTGTGGCACGCCAGATGCTCAGTGGTAGTGTGGCACCTGGCAGCACCATTACTGTCACGCTTGAGCAAGCTCGCCAAGCTTTCCAGACTGATGGTGCACCAGAGGTTGTGACAGCAGATGAAATCATCCCACCAGAGTATAAACGGTAAGAGTATGGCACTTTCGAACAATCAGCCTTAGCTCTATAAGGGAATGATAGTAAGAAAGTGCTCATTCTATTGATGGGCCACGCATTGGAATAAGAAGAGTGAAGATATGAAGGGGTTCTCGAGGACGCTTGAAAACGCAGACTCGCCATCCTTAGGAGAAAATTTAAGAGCAAGAAGTGGCACTCTTACAGTGCTAGAAGTATTTTGCAGTATATAACCTCTAGCAATGCGGGCCAAAGCTGCGTGATTGCTGGCCTTTGTTTTGCTGCATAAACCCTGGGCGGAAGTTTGGCTTCGTGGCTGGCTTGCTATAGGCTGGCTGTGGTTGGCGCGGTGTGTGCACGGTGTTGTCGCGCCGGCGGGCATAGGTGGCAGTGCCTGGTCGTGATCCTGATGGGTCACGTGGCCCCTCGCCACTGCCACGGAGACGCTCGTTGTTCATATAAGGTGCTTCGTCATCAATACGGCTACTATCGGCGGCGACTGGCCGGCAGCCCATCATAGTGTGTGAACTTTGGTAGCGCAAGTGGTTGGCGCGGCGCTCTTGGATGGATTGATGCTGGCGCTGGTCGACGCGTAGTGACGACGTTTTAGCACCATTGACGATGGTGCGGGTGTTGCGCGCAACGCCATTGGTGTGTATGCTCGATCCGCGCAAGCGATGGAGTCCTCGGGTCATACCTTTATTATACACAAAAAAGTGGTATAATGGATAGCGCATGCGGGTGTCGTACAGCGGCTAGTATACAAGTTTTCCAAACTTGGGATCGGAGTTCGATTCTCCGCACCCGCACCATTTCGGAACAAAATTGGAAACGGTCGCCCTGTAGGGTGGCTTTTTCTAGACTTTGGCGGAGCCAAAGCTCGAACCTATTTCGAGCGTAAAAGCTGAACCTGTGCAGGCTCGGCTGCTGGTCAAGTAGCCCCGCGTCGAATCGCTGAGTCTATACTACCTTGGTATCTTATGCGGGCTGTTACATACCTGGAGGATAATAGTAACGCAGATGAAGCTACCGACGAAGTACAGCAACAATTTACGTTAGCCATGAGACAATGGAACCATGAAGCTTCTCATCACTAGGCATGGCCAAGCTGAAGATAATGCCTGCGGCATTACCATGGGTCAACGCGATAGCAAGCTGACCGTTCTTGGCGTTCGGCAGGCGGAGCGTAAGGCTCTAAAAATTAAGAAGCTATCTCAGAAAATTGATCGTGTCTACACATCTGATCTTGGAAGATCTGTGCAGACTGCGCAGATCATCTCGGACATACTTGGTCTACAGAAGGCTACTTCTGACAAGGATCTGCGAGAAATTAGTTTTGGAAAATACGAGGGGTTGCCCTACGATGCCATTCCGCATATAGAGGGTGGTTATATGAAAGTGCGATTTCCTGATGGAGAATCAAACGAGATAATGGCCACACGAGTTATCAATGCGGTAAATCGTATATACGAAGCCGGCAAGGACGCATGCGTATTAATCGTAACGCACTCGGGTCCGATCACTGTAATTCTCGCGAGCTATTATGGTAGGGACTTACAGGCGATGTTAGATGACAAGATTGGGAACGAAGAGATAGTTGAGCTGCAAGTTGATAGAAAATTAGCCAATCCTATTGGCAACAAGGAGTAAAACAAGATGGAAAAGGCGCATATCGCAGAATTTGAATATGATAAGCACGAGATAGAGCGAGCCTTATTCTTCCTGTCGAATGCTTTGCAAGACTCTGGACATAACACCAAACCAGTATTGCTTCATTCGATTCAAGTTGCAGAGATGCTCTGGGAGAGAGGTTTCCCGCAAGATGTCGTGATTGCTGCGGTTCTTCATGATGTTGTTGAAGATACAGATATTACTATCGACGATGTCGAGCAAAGCTTTGGACATCAGGTTGCAGTGTATGTTGATGCTCTCACAGTTTCAGATACTCAAGACATCATGCAGTCTTTTGCCCGCACGGCTGAGCTCGGTAGTGAGGCCCTATCAATCCGCGCAGCAGACCTCATTCAGAATAGTTACTACTATCACTTGGCTTCGACTGATATGCAAAAGCGACTCCGTGATAAGTTTGTATATTTTATGGAGCTATCTGGTGAGCTACTGGATGAAGCTCTAGTAAGTGAACTTAGCAAAGCTTATAGGCGGAATGTTGAAACTATTTGATCTAGAGCTTTCTGTGAAATACGGTTTATAAGGATAGCTTTGGGTCGAGGGCTGAGCCTGCACAGGTTCAGCTTTTACGCTCGAAATAGGTTCGAGCTTTGGTGTATATTGCTACCACAGATGCAAGAAATAAGCATTACTTCGCAAACGGAGCGATGTTTTTGTTGAGAGCAGCGAATCAGACTGGATGAAGAGAGGTCGTAGCCTCTTCTTTGGTTTGGCGTGGCCCTAAAGGGTGCAATACTTTATAACAATTACACTAAATCAAGTGAAAAAGGAAGGATTAGGCACGATACTGTTGACATATATGCAACATTGTGCTACCATCGAACGGATGTCACAAAAAAATAGAACAAAACACGGCAAAGCCTATAACGAAAGTCCTGAGAAGCGCTGGTTTGACCGAGTAGTGGCGGTTCCTTTGCTGGTTTGTATGGGCTCGGCTGCTCTCGTTGCCGCTGCGGCGATGCATAAGGAGCTCGGCGATGGCCCAACGCTCTTCGTGCAGGAGCGCTATGGCAGTGATCTTGATAACCTCGTTAAGGTGCCAAAGTTGCGGACACTCCGTGGTGCGGTGCGCAACACCGCCTCGGCTAATGGCTATAACCACAGTAGCGCAGGGCCAATTGGCAAGCTCGTACGCAAGGCGCATGTGGACGAAGCGCCCCAGCTGCTGCAAGTATTGCGTGGCAAGATGGCAATCGTCGGGCCAAGGCCACTAGCCACAGGCGAAGTATATAATGACATTCTTGCTAACCCCGACATTCCTGAAGGCCTTAAGCAGCAGTGGATTGAGGCGCGCAAGACGGCTCGCCCAGGCATTATGGCACCTTATAGCAAAGAACAGCATGAGCCTGGCTACGAGCTAGATACAATTCATATGATGGAGCAGGATGTTGTATACGCTGAGACAGCCTCGCTAAAGAAGGATGCAAAAGTGGTTGCTGCGACGCTTGGTATGGTAGCGACCGACCTTGTACAAAAGCTTATGCCGCGGTCTGCCCGTGAATGGCTGCAGGCTAAGGCAGGTTTAGCACCACATTCAATAGGCCAAGAGCGTGCGGAGAGTGATGTTGTGGTGGCACTGCAACAAGCGCACACTCAGCCTACACGGCGCGCTGCGTAACATGAACCCAAAAGCCTTCACTTTCTCTGGCAGAATAGGCTATTTTTGCTCACTATTCTACCTGGAAAAGCAATGAGTGTATTGTTCTGGTATTATAGTAAGTATTTTGGAAATGTTTCTGCTTATGTCACCCATAAAGTCCTCCATTTTCTCAAAGTAGTGGTTTCTTAAGATGGCGGCAGAGCAATGACCGCAGCAGATGCGTATGCTCTATGTATTAGAGTGATGGAAGGGGAGGGAACGCGCATCATACCGCTGAGCCCTTGTGATACAATAGAGAGAGATTTTTGCGAGAGGGAGCTTTTCTCCTTGCGCGAAACACGATTATTTCAATGTAAAATACCCCTAGGGGTATAGGGAACGCAATCATACTATGCCAGCATCATTCTCATTTACCATTACTCACCGCATGCCGCAGACGTTGGCGCGGACTGGTGTGATTCACACTCCACATGGTGATATCAAGACGCCAGCCTTCATTGTCGTGGGCACAAAAGCAAATGTGAAAGCAATGGTGCCCGAGATGGTAGCTAGCGTGGGCGCGCAAGCTGTCTTGGCTAATGCCTATCACCTCTACCTACAGCCGGGACACAAGCTAATAGAGAAGGCCGGATACTTGGGTAAGTTTATGCACTGGAGTGGTCCAACCTTTACCGACAGCGGCGGCTTTCAGGTACTGAGCCTCGGCTCGGGCTTTAAGAAGGTGCTGGCGATGAGCACTGATGTGGATGAAGAGATTGCGATTGCCAAGAAGTCGAGCCGGCACGCCTGGGTGGATGATAATGGCGTGATGTTTAAGTCGCACCTCGATGGCTCATTGCATAAGTTTACGCCAGAGCTGTCGATGCAAATCCAGGCAGGAATTGGGGCAGATATTACCTTTGCCTTTGATGAACTGACCTCGCTGATTGACCCGTATGAATACCAAGTGGAGGCACTGGCGCGTACCCATGCGTGGGCAGAGCGCAGCCTAGCAGAGGTCAAGCGTCTTCGGGCTACTCGGCCAGATAAGCCGTATCAAGCGCTCTTTGGTGTCTTGCAAGGGGCGAATTATGAGGACCTGCGTAAGCAAACCGCAGCACGCCTTGGCGCAATGGATTTTGATGGCTATGGTATTGGTGGGGCGCTAGAGAAAGAAACGATGGCCCAGACTATCCAGTGGGTGAACGAGATCTTGCCTGAAAGCCGCCCACGGCATTTGCTTGGCATCTCGGAGCCAGATGATATCTTTGCGGCGATTGAGCAGGGCATCGATACCTTCGATTGTGTAAGCCCAACTCGTGTAGCACGCAATGGCGCGGCCTACACACCGCACGGGCGGGTGAATATGCGTGGGACAAAATATCGCGAGCTGTTTGCGCCTATTATGGCGGAGTGCGATTGCTACACCTGTCAGCACTACACCGCGGCCTATATTTGTCACCTGCTCCGGGCCAAGGAGAGCTTGGCGGGGACGTTGCTATCGATTCACAACGAGCGCTTTATTATCAAGCTTGTCGACGACATTCGCCACAGCCTCGAGGATAGCACATTCTACGCCTTTCGGGATCATTTTTTGGCGCAGTATTATCGTCGGTAGCGACTGACGAGCTCTATAGTATGCATTTACATGACAACTAAGGAAGAGAGTTTGCATAGTAACCCTCCTTCCCATCATCAGCCCTTTCTCTCGCCACCGTTTCTTTAAAATGCTAAAAGGGTCTTAGTATTTTCCTAAAACACTAGGCTCTTCAATGATCACGCTGCAATAATCACCACGGGCAATTTTCTGTTCTACCAGGATGAAAGTACTGCGTTCTTCATATTCTGAGAGAGATGCAAATCTATTGCAGTGAGCAACTCGCTCGCTAGACACGCAAACGAAATGGTGTGAAGTTGGTGGTGGTGTCGTAGGTGTCGACGGATTCGCGTCGCTTGAGCATGGCAATGACGCGGTAGGTAAGTGGCAAGCAGATGACCTCAACGGCAAGCTTGAAGCCAAGCCCGACGGCGATATAGTTGAGCAATGCCCCCCCCGTGAGCTGCCCGCCAAAAGCAACGACGCAGAATATAACGGTGTCAAACAAGCTCCCTACCACTGTCGATCCAAGCAGGCGCAGCCATAGCTGTCGACCTTTCATAGCAACCTTGAGCTTAGCAACGATGTACGAGTTGAGGAAGCTCCCCGTTAGGAAGGCAAGCAAGCTCGCCACGACGATCTGCGGGAAGAAGCCGAGCACTGCCTCGTAAGCGGCTTGGTCGTGGTACTCTGCCGCCGCGGGCAGATAGCGCACCAGTGTAAAGCAGCCAATCGCTAGCAGCATGACCCCAAAGGCCGTCCAAATAGCGCGGCGTGCCCGGCGATAGCCGTAGACCTCTGTCATGACATCATCAAAGATATACACGAGCGGGAAGAGCACTGCTCCACCATCAAGGATAAGTGGGCCGAGTGCCACTAGTTTGGTAGCGGCAATATTGGAGATGAGTAGCGCCGCAACATATACTGCGAGAATGACGCTAAAATATCGATAATTTTCGTTCGTGTGTTTCATGCTTTGTTTATCATACCACACCTGCCAAGAAACCTGCTATAATAAACCCATGCCCCGATAGCTCAGCTGGATAGAGCAGAGGACTTCTAAGCCTAAGGCCGTAGGTTCGAATCCTACTCGGGGCGCCATTTTATTGTCATATCCCCATCTTGATGGGGTTGTTTTTATTACATACAAAATGCATTTACATGCTGCGCGAGGCTATGCTATAGTACAGCGAGATTTATGCAAGATGTGACTAACCACGACCTCCTCAAGCGCAACATTATCAAATATTCGTGGTTTCGGATTTTTACCAAGCGTGTCTATTTGCCGCTCATTACGGTGCAACTGGTGAATGTTGGTAAAGTCAGCTTGGACGAGTTGGCGCTGATGGTCGTCATCTCGTCTATTATCCAAGCAGCGCTGCAGATGCCAGCGGGTTATGTGGCCGATAAGTTTGGCAATCGGCGGGCGATTATCCTTGGTGCGAGCATCGCTGTGGTGTCGCCACTGTTGTATGCTGTGTGGCCGAGCTTTTGGGGTGGGCTGATTGCCTCAGTTTTGTTCTTTGGTGGCTATGCGTTTCAGTCTGGTGCGGTCGAGGCCTTTATGCATGATTCTTTGACGGCGCTGGGGCGAGCCCGCGACTATACCAAGGTGATGGGCCGCGCCCAGACGTATGGATTGATTGGCAATACCGTGCTGATTATTGTAGTGCCACTCACGTATCGCATTCATCATACACTCCCATTTTTGATTGGCTTTTTGTCGCTTGCTGCGACGGTGTGGTTGGCGCTGAGCTTTGCTCATCCACCACGCCGCACAACTGCACAGGCTCAGCGGCCACGGCAGGCTGCTCGCGCAATTATTACTGCGAAAAATCTTGCCCTCTTCGTCTTCGCTGGCTTCTTGGCTGGTGTGTCGAATAAAGGGCTAGAATATCGCGAGCTCCTCTTCCAGCACGTTGGTATTGCAGTAGAGTGGTTTGGGGTAATTGCGGCGGTCGGGAGCCTGGGTGGAGCGTTACTGGGCTGGCATGTCCATTGGTTTGACCGCCTGCGGCCACTGGCATTCTATTGGGTCGATGCGTGGATTATGGCGCTGTGTATTGTCTTGATGGGCGTAACGTCAAGCCCGATTATCGCGGTCATTGCTGTTGTGCTATTTACTGCATATACGCGAGTGCGACCGATTGTCTTGCAGTCAAAGATTCTCAGCGAGTTGCAGCATACGTATAAAGCGACGCTCCTCTCCGCGCTGAATATGTTTACGTTGCTTGGTGACGTTGTGGCGATTAGCTTGCTCACCCGGATGGTCAATCAGTATGGCTATAGTGCGGGGCATGTGTGGTTTGGTGGGGCAGTTGGGGTGATTGCGCTTGGTCTGTGGCTGGTGATGTGCGTTGAGGCACTGTGGCGTCGCAAGAAGGCGCGCTAAATTAGTTAACTTCAGTATTTACCTACCCTATCCATTCGTCATTTTTAATCATCTGCTCTACCCAATGAAATATAGTGATGACCCCTATTATAGATAGGAAGACTCACTATAGAAGCGGTGATAAGCCTGAGGAAAAGCAAGCAACCTGGTGAGAGGAGAGAGGTATAAGGTAGTAAAGTTTTGAGATTGAGGATGAACAGCCGCAGGTAATAGACAAACTGCGCTATCTCTGCTACAATACAGCATGTCAGCAGCGCAGCAGGTTTGCTGTGCAATTGTCTGGTGGATATAGCTCAGTTTGGTTAGAGCGCTGGTTTGTGGCACCGGAGGCCGTGAGTTCAAGTCTCATTATCCACCCCAAAATAAATTCCCGGATGATTCCGGGGTTTTATTTTGGTTTGATGTCGTTTTGCTACTTACTACTGTAACTGTAGTAAGTTTATTATGAGAAAATATGAAGCGCACAGCTGCTTTTTCTGTGCTCGATCATTATCTTTATCTTTGCCGCTTCGTCTTATGGAGGGGAAGCTTGCCACCAGACTCGATAGGTCATCAGCTTAGCGTAAGAGGTTGATGTTTGGCAATTATCACCTCATTCTGCTCAGTGGTGACTTCACTTGGTTATCATCAGAATATCAAAGCATGTGTCTGATGTGTTTGCTCGTGCGCTCTTACTTTTTTGCATTTATTTTCTCGTGCTATGCGAGGTAACAATCGATCTTCGCAGTTCATCAGACAAAATACTAGCGAACGGGGGGTTGACGGTGAAAAAGTAGACCTTCTAAGACTTAGGCTCTATGTATGCAAAGTCTGCGCACAATGCGACATATAACAAGAGAACCTCTACGTTGTGAGAGGTCTCTCTATTGGCGTGGTAAGACAAGCTAAGAAACGGCTAATATTCCCATGTTGTCTCGATATCCGCCCCGAGAGTGTTGAGTCGGTTAGCAAAGTCTTCGTAGCCTCGGTTGATATTGTATACATCACGCAGGATGGAGCGCCCAGGAGCTGCGAGCATAGCTAGCATCACGACGACGCTGGGGCGCAAGGCTGGTGGTGCGACGACATCGGCAGGCTTCCAGCGGGTGGGGCCACTGATGTAAACGCGGTGTGGATCGACCATCTCTACTTGTGCGCCAAGGCGAGTGAGGTCGGTGAAGTAAATGGCGCGGTTGTCGTAGCTCCAGTCGTGCACTAGAGTGCGGCCCGTTGCTACCGTGGCGATGAGACCAAGGAAGGGGAGATTATCCATGTTGATGCCTGGGAAGGGCATACTGTGGAGCTTGTCTTGTGGAGCGGTGAGAGTCGATTTGTGCAGGCTAATATCGACCAGGCGAGTCTGGCCATTGCGCGCTGGGTACTCGTTGGAGAGCTCATATTGTAAGCCCATACCGCGCAGCACTGCTAGCTCGAGCTCGAGGAATTCGATTGGTGCCCGGCGGATGGTAATAGCAGAGTCCGTCACTACACCCGCTGCGATGAAGCTCATTGCCTCGATAGGGTCTTCGCTCGGACAATATTCGACTGTTTGGTTGATCTCGCTGACGCCATGGATGGTGAGGGTCGTTGTGCCGATGCCATCGATCTGCACCCCAAGCTTTTGCAAGAAGAAACAGAGATCTTGCACCATGTAGTTGGGGCTGGCGTTGCGAATCGTCACGACACCTGGGTGGAGCGCTGCCGCCATGATAACATTCTCAGTGACGGTGTCGCCGCGCTCGGTAAGGACGATAGCGTGCTCAACCATATGCGGGTTGGCTGTTGCTTGGTAGTAATCGGTCGTTGCCTCGACAGTGAGGCCAAAGGGTGCGAGGCCCGCCATGTGTGGCCCAACCGTCCGTGTGCCAAGGTTGCACCCACCTGCAAATGGGATTTGGAATGACTCATATTGATGGAGCAATGGCCCCAGGAACATAATAATACTGCGGGTGCGCTTGGCTGCCGCGATGTCCATCTCGTCTAGGTGGAGGGTGCGTGGTGGGATGATCTCGAGGTCGTTATGCTCAAGCCAGCGGCAGCGCACGCCAATGCTTTCGAGCACCTCGATGATGCGATTAACTTCCTCGATCCGTGCCACTCGGCGTAGTGTCGTCTTGCCTTTATTAAGGAGGCTTGCGCAGAGCAGAGCGACAGCGGCATTTTTGCTCGTCTTTACCTCAATCTCGCCATGGAGCGAGCCACCACCATTGATGACAAAGTTTGTTTTGCCAGCTTTGTTGATGCGGACAATCTCACTGCTCAGCACTTCGCCAATGCGAGCAATCATTTCTAGGCTGATGTTTTGGCCACCCTTTTCGATGCGGTTGATGGCCGACTGGCTCGTGCCAAGTGCTGCAGCGAGCTCGGCCTGCGTCATACCGCGCGCTTGGCGGGTTTCTTGGATGAGTGTTCCGATATTGCGGAGATATTTTGCTGTTCCCATGCTTGTACGATATATCATCGGTGATATATTGTCAAACACAAGCGTCTCGTGCTGCGAAAAGAAATGTGGAGGTTAGACTGTGAAGTCTCACTAATAACTCCATCAGCTCTTTTTCTGCTATTTCATCTAGCTATGTACAAGACCATTTACTACACGAGCAGGCGCCTAATCCTCACATCAGAGAGTAATATCAAAAGAGATGCGATAGTACGTCAATACTACTAGAGAAAAAGAGAGCTATCGCAAGCTCAAGACGCACGTAGTCAGGTACTGTAACTCCCCACATTGGGTGGCTGTGCTATACTACACATATGATCTGATGAAAAGTGCATAGCGAATCCTAAGATATAACCAACAAACAAGGAGTATTACCCATGCACGAAACAACTATTGCTACCCTTATCACCCGTGAGCAGCAGCGCCAACGCGAAGGCTTAGAGCTCATCCCGAGTGAGAATTATGTCTCTGGTGATGTACTACGGGCGCTTGGGAGTGTCTTTACTAATAAATACAGCGAGGGCTACCCAGGCCGGCGTTACTATGGCGGGCAGCAGTATACCGACCAAGTAGAGCAGCTGGCAATCGACCGCGCCAAGCAGCTCTTCCGGGCTGACCATGCTAATGTCCAGCCGCACAGTGGCGCTCAGGCCAATGAAGCCGTATATTTTGCATGGTGTGAGCCAGGCGATACCATCCTTGCGATGGATCTGGGTCATGGTGGCCACCTGACGCATGGTGCGCCTGTGACACATAGTGCTCGTGAGTATAATTTTGTTCGCTACAAAATGAAGGATGTAGCGACGGGCGAGATTGACTACGATGAGCTACATCGGATGGCGCAAGAACATCGGCCAAAGATCATCCTGGCGGGCTTTAGTGCCTATCCGCGCCAGCTGGATTTTGCACGCTTTGCGGCGATCGGCCACGAGGTTGGTGCGTTGCTCATGGCCGATATGGCGCATGTCGCGGGGTTGATTGCCGGTGGAGTGGCGGAGAATCCACTTGACTATGGTTTTCATGTTATGACGACAACGACGCACAAGACGCTGCGTGGGCCGCGTGGTGGGCTCATCGTTAGCAAAGGAGTGGCGAGTAACCCACTTAAGCGCCCAGCCAAGACTCTCGAGAATATTCCGACACTCATCGATCGAGCGGTCTTTCCTGGTATTCAGGGCGGGCCACATATGCATACGATTGCCGCCAAGGCAGTGGCTTTTGGCGAGGCGCTCCAACCAGCCTTTCGTGCCTATGCTCAGCAGGTGGTGGCTAATGCCGCTGCTTTGGCACAGGAGTTGCAACAGCGCGGCTTTGTGCTCGTGACGGGTGGCACAAGCAACCACCTTATCTTGGCTGATGTCCACGCGAGCTTTGGGATTGATGGCAAGACGGCGGAGATTGCGATGGATAAGATCGGCCTGACGCTCAACGCCAATGCCATCCCTGATGACCCACTGCCGCCATTTCGCCCTAGTGGCATTCGCCTCGGTACGCCAGCGGCAACAACGCGCGGCCTAGAGCCGCAGCATATGCCGCAGATTGCTGAGTGGATGCAGCAAGCCATCGACCACCGCGATAATGAGGTAGAGCTAGCTAAGCTCCGCACTGATGTTGCACACTTCTTGGCGGATTTCCCAGTGCCGACGGAATAGACAAAAAGTCAGAGGTTTGTCGCTGTCATTGATAATTGTGTCTCGCTAGGCGCAGTAGTAATACATTCGCATATCTAAAACACCCGCCAGAGAGCGGGTGTTTTTGTTGATTGGGAGGATAAGTTTAGCAGCTGCCTCGGACGATATCCTCGGTTTTGTCGCCCTTCTTGTAGGTGATTTTCGCACCCTTACCGCTACCACACTGGGTATACAAGACAGGAGTGTCGTTGTTTGGTGTACCAGATGTGATGATCTTCTTCTTGAGGTCTGGATCGATCTTGGCCTCAGTCACCTTCTCATCGACAAGGTTACCGCTAACCTGTGCGGCTGTTGGGTATTCACCCTTCTGGCTGTTCCATGCCTCTACCTTGGTCGAGAGCTGCGATGCAGCGCCAGCGGCTGCCGAGTCGCGAGCGCGTTGCTGGATACCGTTGTAAGCGACGATGGTAATAGCCGCCAGGATAGCGATGATCACAATCACGATGAGAAGCTCGACAATTGTGAAACCGCGCAGGTTACGTTGAGTTTTTGTTGTCATACAGAGTTACCCCTCCTTGTTACTGATTATATTACGATCATACTACGAACATTCATTAAACACAAGCTTTTTGAGCACAGATGTACGACGAATTTTTTAGATGGTATGATGCTGGCGATATGGGCAAAAGAGCTAGGGTATTTGCCAAAATAACAATATACTGCGCACTGCCACCTCGGTTGATCGTTTGATACGGCGAGAATAACCGGGCAGTGCAATACCTATCTCTTGATTGTGGCTAATTATTAATCCGCCGAGCTTGCATCGACCCTCGGGCGTGAATGGTCTGGCCAGTGCTGAGGGCGGCAATATCCACTGTGGCAGAGACGACGGTGGTGCTATCGTTTGGCGTGGTGCTGGCCGCTTGATTAAAGCCCGTTGCATAGCCAAAGCGAACACTTGATACATTATTCGCCACGCGTGTATCGAGCGCTTTGCAGGGGCCACCAGTGTAGTTGCAAGTGCTCTGCTGCCAAGGCTGGCCGCACATCGTGTTGTTGCTGGGGTTGGTAGTATTAAATTCGTACTGGCTTGGCACGATAGTCCGCCGCCAGAGGGTAGTGCCCTGCACAAAGTAGACGATTTTGACGGTGAGAGGATTGTTTGTGCGGTAGAGCTTGGCGGCAAGCTCGGCTTGAGTGCGACAGGGGCTGGCTTGGCTGTTGAGGTAAATCAGTTCGCGCTGAGGGTCGGAGGGGTTGCGATCGGTGGCGTATTGGGTAAGGATTAAGACGTTATCACCCGCAAAGTGTTGTGCCCAGTTAGCCGCGACGGCTTTGCTCTCGACCTTTGTCGCCAGGCGCACGTCTTGCTCGATTTGGTCGAGCGCATCTTCCATAGCATACGTGAGTGCACCACGCTGATTAGAGATAACAATCGAGCTCAGCAACCCCACCAGGGCGGCAACCAACACACCAACCACTACCACGATGATCGGAATCACCACCAGCATTTCCACCACCGTGAAGCCGCGCTGCTGGTGCTGTGTAGGGTAAATATGGCGGATGAGTTGCTGCATCTGCTCTCGGATATTAGTGACTGCTGAGAATCGCATGGCGAACCTCCGATTGGCTAGAGCCTTGCCCATAGCGCACCGTTACCGATACACGGCTTATCTGTGGTGCGGTAGTGCTATAGGGGCAATCAACGACAATAGTAGCACTAACAGGCTGAGGTAAGCCATCGGTATCGAGTGAGTGGTCAGTCGTGAGATTGCGATTAGCCGCGCGGTTTGTGCACGGCGTTGGTGTGCCATCGCCAACTTCGCGGCGGAGCAGCTCATACCCCACAATGCTTGCCTTGGCATCACGATTGGCCTCCGTTGCGCTCTGGATCGTCACAATATACAGCTGATAAAGCGTCCCAATAAAGAGCACGCCCAGCACCATCGTCACCAACATCTCTACTAAGGTAAAGCCAGCATCTGGACTATGCTTCATTGGTGGTTGCTCGTGATGGTTATCGTTACTGTTGGTGCGCGCTCTAGCCGGTAGTAGAGGAAGAAACGGCTACACTCTTGACTGGTGGTGACGCAGAGCGAGCCATCGCGGGCGCGCGGCTCGTAGACGAAGCGATCGACTGACGCACTGTCTTTGCTAATGCCATTGCTTGGCGACTGGACAAAGAGCGCTTGCTGCCCACTGCGCGATGGATATTGATAGCTATCCTCAGACAGTCCAGGGAGGATATGGCGAATTGCCGTGCCATTAAGCGAGGTCAAAAACTGCTCGGCCGACGGGTAGCGGTGGCCTTGCTCGCCCGACGTACCAGTTGCATCGCCGTTGTAGAAGGATTCAAGGCTGCGCGCCACCGTCTCTACAGTGGTGGTGCGGGCAGTATCGCGCGAGGAGCGCTGCGCATTATTGAGCGTCACCACGCCCAGCACTAGCAGCACCAGCATGATTGCCAGCACAATAATAATTTCCACGATTGTATACCCGCGTCGTACCCTCATGCAATTAGCATAAGGGTTTTGGGGTAAAAGTGCAAGAGGTGAGAAGTCGAATTGAGCTGAATCGCGGCCTACTTTGCCCCAATTGCACCCATGATTTATCGACGAAAGGATAAGAAAGGGGTGTCTAAAGGAACGGTATTCAAGACTCTTTAACACTATTTCGTTATGTAGGTGCAATGTTAATCGTCACCACACTAAGGAGTGCTTTGGCTCATACGAGAATGAACACCTCGTTAGATTATGTATTTTGGCACAGAACTCCTAGCCTAATGAGGTGAAATTCCGTGACTGTTTGAGAGGAAAGAAAGTGTGAAGCTGGCAGAGAATAGAGCAAATGCAGCCAAAAAAATACTCAAGAATACGTATCTACCTTGCCTGCTTGACTACATCTATATCACAAAAACTATTGATTAACAGGGGTAAATAGATAAGATTATGTGCAGATGTTATACACTATTTGACTCGTTACACCGCTGGCATCTCGAGTGGTTCTTGCACAATGGTGATGCCGAATTTTTCCTCTACCGTGCGAATAATCTCCTCGCGAGCGGCAGCAAGATCGTGGTAGCTGGTAGCCGATTGATTGATGAGCACGACTGCATTCTTATCGTGCACCTTCATGCCGTGGAGGACGCTGCCTTTGAGCCCCGCTTGCTCGATGAGCCAGCCCGACGGCACCTTGACGCGCCCATCGGGCAGCGCATAGTGCGGTACTGTGGGGTAGTGCTGCTGGAGCTGAGCAAATGCCTCGCTGGAAATAATCGCGTTTTTGAAGAACGAGCCAGTATTGGGGAGCTTGGCGGGGTCGGGTAGCTTATTAGCGCGGATCGTCATGACGGCCTGGCGAATGTCTTGCGGGGTAGGCTCTGCTATAGCGTGGGTGGTGAGATAATCTTGAACGGCTTGGTAGAAGGGTGGCTGCGGCAAACCCTTGCGCAGGCGGAGCGTTATGCTTGTGATGATATATCGCCCCATCTCGCGGCCCCGGAAAATGCTGTGCCGGTACGAAAACTCGCAGTCGGCGGCACTCAGCGACACAAACCGCTCTTGCTGGCGATCGTACGCCTCAAGCGAGACAAGTGTATCGGCAATCTCCTGCCCATACGCACCAACGTTTTGCACTGGCGCAGCGCCCGCTGTACCTGGGATAGCCGATAGTGCCTCAATGCCACTCAGGCCACTAGCTACTGTCTTGGCCACGACATCATCGAGAATCTCTCCTGCACCAATGATGATTGTTGTCGATTCGGCATCCTCAGCAATGACCGAGAAGCCTGGGATACGGTTACGCGCTACAATGCCAGCAAAGCCGCTGTCTTGAGCTAGAGTGTTGCTTCCGCCGCCAAGGACAAAGAGCTCGGCCTGCTGCTGGCGGGCCATCGTGCACACTGCCACGACATCATCATTGGTATAGAGGTCGACCATAGTATGAGCGTTGCCGCCAAGCTGCATCGTCAAATATGGTTTGAGTGAAACGTCAGTACGAATATCCATAGGTATAATATATCACCCATGATATATATCTGCAAGCCGATCCAGCCTGAATCTGTATAATAAAAAACGACGCCACCCAGAGGTTTAAACATATTGCAAGCGACGATACTACCGAAGCCAGTAGATTGAGGTATTTATAAGGAGTATATCCAAGAGCAGGGCTAGCCCTTATAGTATATAAACGAACAAAGAGACTGCGTACCGATAAAAGTAACACGAGAGAGCGATGAGGCAAATTCGGCTAGGCCACAGAGCTTAGCAATGGCTACTTCTTGCTAGACTCGACTGTTGCCTGCGCTGCTTGGATAACGTGGTCGATCATTACAGCGATAGTGAGAGGGCCCACGCCGCCTTTTTCTGGGGTGAGAGTGACGTCGCTGCGCTGGCGCAGGCTTGGGTCAACATCGCCAACGATAACACCACCTTCGCTTGCTGTGCCAGCATCAACTACCACTGCACCTGTTTTGACCATATCTGTTGTAATGAGATGGGGCTGGCCAGTAGCGGTAACGACGATGTCGCTTGTGGCGATGACCTCTGTAGTATTGGGTGTTTGACGGTCACACACCGTCACAGCCAAGCCACGGTCGCGCCACAGCCGCTCCAGTGGTGCGCCTACTAACCGCCCTCGCCCAATGATGGCGAGCTGCTTATCGTCGAGGCTAATGTTGTAACCTGCCAGTAGCCAATCGATCGCTTGTGCTGTTGCTGGCGTATAGGCAGCTTGCGGGCCACTCAGGCCATCGACATCCTTGGCGGGGGAGATGCGCTGAACGATGGCGTCTGTTTGTGACGGATCGTTGAGCGGCAGTTGGACGATGATACCGTGAATGTGTGGGTCATTATTTGCTCGGTCGATCGCAGCCGGCATATCTGCCTCGGCAGTTGGCGCTACCTCTGTCTCAACGAGAATATCGGCGGCGTAGGCTTGCTTGTAGCGCACGTAGGCATTGATTGGCCCTGATGCGTCGAGCGGGGTGATAATGAGCAGCTTGGGGGTGATGCTATGCGCTTGGCGTAGGTGGCGCACTTGGCGGGCTTGGCGCTGCTTGATGAAGCTGGCAAGCTCGCGGCCGTTGAGTGATGAAGTGGGCATAAGGTGTAGTCCTTTCGTAAATACGTAATTAATACTTAGGTGATAAGTGCCTCTATAGCAAACAGTCCTCTGGCAATACCGAGGACTACATACTATGGAGGGCCAGGAGGGGCTCGAACCCTCGACACCCTGCTTAAGAGGCAGGTGCTCTAACCAGCTGAGCTACTGGCCCATGTCGTGTCTGCACTACCCGTGCAAAGCCCTTTTACTATAGCGGATAGCCTGGGGTTCTGTCAAGAGGCGGCGAGGTGAATTAAAAAGCTCTTTTGCTGCGGCGTGTGCGCTTGCTTGTCTTTTTGCCAAAAACGCATTACCATGGAGCGAGAGAGTTTAATCGGGAGAATAGCAATGGCAAACGAACAACCTACAGCACAACCAACACCACCAACTGAGGCAGCACCGCACACAGCTCCAGCTGCCAGCCAACCAGCAGTACCAGCCGCTGCGCCTGCGCCGGTTGATACTTCACCGCGCAACTACTTGGCGGTTGTCGCTCTCGCTGCGTTTATGGGGCAGTACGGCTTGGCTCGTTGGTATCGTGGTGATGAGCTGGGCAAGATCCGCTTTTGGATTGCGGTCGGCTGTACGGTAACATCGGTTGTGCCGTATGTTAATATTGTTTCGATGTTGGGGCTGTCTGTCTTGTTTGTCTGGGGTATCGTCGACTTCTTCTTGCTGACGAGTACCACAGCAGATGCAAACGGTACGCCATATGTTGCGACCGAGCGTGACAAGACGTGGGCGCAAGGGCTTAAGATCGCCTACATTGTTGGTCTTGTCTTGGCAGCAGTGGCGATTGTTGTCTTCTTGATCTTGCTGGCAGCTGGGGTGGTTGTGCTGTGGGACACAACAAACACAACTAGGCCGATGCGGTCATCGACATACTATTATCCTCGTTAATAGCGGTTGTAGCAGTAGTGCAACAAAAGGGGCTGGCAGCGCGCTAGCCCTTTTTTGTGTAGTGCGGCCACAAAATGAATAGCAAATAGTGCCGTATAAAGAAACCCAGACCAAGCTGGGTGATATGGAACAGAACTGGTACACCCGGCAGGATTCGAACCTGCGGCCACTTGGTTCGAAGCCAAGTACTCTAATCCGCTGAGCTACGGGTGCGTGCTGCCTCTATTGTACCACCACTGGCATGAGATGCCAAACTGCCTGCCTGAGAATACACTCTAGGGAGTGGTGGGACTGAGGGATTGGATGGTATTATATAAAAATAAGAACGAGGAGCTTGGGATGTATAAAGAATACAAGATAGATTGGGCACAATTACGTACTGCTGACAACGAGAATCCGCAGATTCTTCCAGGCGCGATATGGAACATGCTTCACGCTACCAAAGAAGAATTTGCTGATGACGCATATTGGAAGATAGAGGGAAATGCCTTCTTCCAACGCAATCTATATCAGGCTACCGAACCAGTAACCACCATCGTCACAAACGAGATACATCTTGGAAACTTTAATATACTAGGTCTCGGATTTGCTCTCGACCTCCTTGTTGAAATCGCCTGCGGCTGGTCAGCACCATCAGAAAAAGAACAAGGCAATGCTGACCTAGCTAACCGCTGCCGAGAGAAGATCCGCGCCATCATGCCAGACCTTTACCGACTTGCCGAGACACAAACTGACCAGCGCGTCCTGCAGGGGATAGTCGATCTGACGGACGAACTCGAACCCAGCAAGCAGCAGCGAGCAAAATTATTTTCCGTTATTACACAGCATGTGCGTGACCGATGCTTTATTGAGGCAACAGTGCGCAATTTGCGTCTTGATTAAAACTTACCTGGTGAGTATTTCACATGTGAAAGTCTGATATATATAATATAGATATTTCGTCATACGATGATTGTGAATAGCGGAGGGGTTATGAAGATGCATCAGCAGCCAAAATATAAACGAGTAAAAAATGGCATTATGTTGGTATTGTTATTATTGGGTTGGTTGGTGCTGGTGGCTATATCGGGTGGTCTACATATCAGAGCTATCAAACTCATCGTATCTATTTGGCTGGAGAGTCTGTCGCTATGTCTGATCTAACTATACAAATCACGAAAGCAGAATTTAAGCCAGTTAATGTGCCACTTGATAAAGAGTCAATTGCTAAATATGGTGACCTTAATACACAAGAAAACTGTGAAACACAGTCAAGAATAAAAACTTGGAGCGGGAGAGATGACAAGTGGTATCAGGATGGACCGTCGGACTACAATATTTGTGTGAGACGCAATAGCTCACGAGATGCGATCAATACTTATGCGAAACATAATAATCAGTTCGTTGTTGATTACACTATCACTGCACGAAATACTGTCGATACGTGACAGCTTCACATTGCACTGATACCCGATAGCGGGCGCAAGCTTGATGAGCAAGTCGATGCGCTCAATGCTAATCAATTCTTCCCGGGTAGTGCACAACACAAGAATTCAACCATGATGACTATTGGAGCTCCTGGGCCAACATACACTCCTGAGTATAGCCTACCATATAAACCATATCACGTAAGTAACATAGGCAGTGAGATACATCAAGGTATCAAACGGAGTGGCTATGCATATACAGACGTGCGGACATCCGAGCATACTGTAGATGTGAAAATAACATATAAGAATGAGGCACGCATTATACGAGTAATGCGGTCATAAACTATATTATCACCCCACGCTCCGCCAAAGCCTCCTCTACTCGTTTAACGACTTGGCTGGGAGTGAGCTCGGCTTTGACAATGTAGCTATGAACACCAAGGTGCTGGAGCTTTTTGGGCGCTTCTTCGTGACCAAGGTTAGTGAGGACGATAACTGGGATGACCTTACCCCATGAGTAAGCGCGAATGTGCTCGAGCGTGTCTGCGCCATTGAGGTGGGGCATCTGGAGGTCGAGGAGGATTATGTCGGGGTGAGTTCGTTGCACGAGCATGATGCCGGCTTTGCCATCGCCTGCAACTTCCACCGCAAAGCCAGCCGCTTCGAACTTCATGCGGTACATTTGGCTGATGGTTTGGTCGTCTTCGATGATGGCAATTTTAACCATTTGCTTTATAATAGCAGGTGTAGCATGAAAATGGAACAAAATCACCCAAAATCAAGTACGGCGCCTATATCAGCTGAACCCCTGGTAGCACTGGGTAGCGCGCTAGCTCGTGCGACCGACTTTGCAGAGGTGGTAGCAGCGGTGCGCACAGCGCTAAAGGCAGTTGCCCAGCCAGCCTGGTGCGGGGTGATGGTGACGGTGGATGGAGCGCCGCCGCTGATTGACTTGCCAGATGAATGCGTTACCTCTGTCGATATACTCTTGCCGCTATGTAAAGAAGCAACGATGCGCACAGTGACCGCCATGCTATCCAAGCGCCATGCACTTCGTCATTACGACATTGCTGTGGTGCTGCGGCTGGTGTGGCAGGGCAATCACTGTGGATATATCGTGCTAGGCCCGCCAGCTGAGCGAGCCACGTAT
The DNA here is from genome assembly GCA_937990725.1 of uncultured Candidatus Saccharibacteria bacterium. GTDB lineage: Bacteria > Patescibacteriota > Saccharimonadia > Saccharimonadales > Saccharimonadaceae > Saccharimonas. The sequence continues at coordinate 125,181 of CALKQS010000014.1, forward strand.
GCTACTGCGCAGCGAGCCGCTCTTGCAATGATAGCCCAGCAATGCGCAGTGACGCTGATGGCGCAGCAGTGCCACAATACCACGCAGCAGTTCCAGCAGCAGCTCACCCAAGCGGTAGACCACGCAACGCGCCAATTGCGCGCTTCTAACCGTCGCCTGCGCGAACTCGATGCCGCGAAGGATGAGTTTGTCAGTATGGCGAGCCACCAGCTGCGTACGCCGCTCACTAGTGTGAAGGGCTATATATCGATGGTGCTAGAGGGTGACGCTGGTGAGATCAATGCCACGCAGCGCACCTTCCTCACCGAGGCCTTTACTAGTAGTGAGCGGATGGTGCAGCTGATTGGCAACTTCCTTAATGTGTCGCGCATCCGCACTGGCAACTTTACAATCGACTTCCATCCAGGTGATGTTGCCGCGCTGGTGGTAGAGAGCATTGAGTCTATTCAGCTCATCGCCGAGCGCCACCATTTGCGGGTGGATTATCGATCGCATGGAGTTATACCGCCTCTGTTGATCGACGAAAATAAACTCCGGCAAGTTATCGTTAATTATATCGATAATGCTATTTACTATTCGCCGGGTGCTGATGTTATTACGGTACGACTCTACCGCAAGGATGGCTGGGTGGTGTGCACGGTGCAAGATCATGGCATTGGGGTGCCGCAGGGCGAGCAGCGCAAGATCTTTACGAAGTTCTTTCGGGCGCACAATGCCCAGCTGCAGCGGCCCGATGGCACGGGGATTGGGCTGTTCTTGGCAAAGAAGATCGTGCTGGGGCACCATGGCGAGTTAATCTTTCATTCGCGGGAGGGGCAGGGGAGCACCTTTGGCTTCCGCCTGCCGATCGATCGCCTCACGCCGCGCCAGGGCACACCACCAAACGAAAATCACTCCCCACACGGGAAGTGAAAATCGCACATCTCCTGGGCCAGGTAAGACGCCCGAGGAGTCCTCCTTTGCTTGGCACCTCTCGCACGGGTGCCAAACATGTAAAATTGCACAAGTATAGCCTATGGCAAACTCCCAGTAAATACAGTGTGGGTGCACCGTCGTTGGCTTGCTCTAGCTGTATCGCGTGCTGTTTGTGTTAGTTGTCTCCACCATGCATGTGCATGACACGATCAGTTTAGCATCATGATTATGGCATGTCAAGCCTTTTTTACAACATTATCGCTAGACAAGTGTCGATTTTTTTGCTATAGTGACTAGGCGGCCTCATCGTCTAGCGGTTAGGACACTGGGTTCTCATCCCAGCAACC
>CALKQS010000015.1 GCA_937990725.1 uncultured Candidatus Saccharibacteria bacterium
CTTCGCGCACATCCGTGTCGGCCGATTTGCCTGTCGTCGCTTCATCACCAAACATGCCAATCAAATCGTCCTGCAGTTGAAAAGCAATGCCGCATTGCGTGCCAAATTTTTGTAGAATTCCCTGCGTCGTTTCATCAACCTCTGCGCACAATGCACCAGATACAAGCGGGCCCACAAGGCTGTAGCTAGCTGTTTTGTGGCGGTAAATAGTCATGGGATCAAAATACTCAGTCATGATAAAACCTGCTTCAACGTCAATCAGTTCGCCGCCAATTACCTCAAACACCGACTGCGATAATCGCTCCGATAACTGGCGAATCACCGATGATGAAAATGGAGCTGACTGCACCAAATGGTATGCCTCGGACAGCAGCGCATCACCCGCCAGCAGCGCCACGCTATTGGCATAATGGGTGGTCTGCTGCGGTGGTAGTAGCGGCGCGTAATCAGATTCGTATGCACCATTAATCGTCGGCTGACTATGCCGCACGACATCCCGATCGATAATATCATCATGTACCAGCATGGCCACATGCAACAGTTCCTGCGCTGCCGCAATCGGTATGATTGCTGCATCTAACTTCCCGTATCCCACCACCGTCACATACGGGCGCATCCGTTTGCCGCCTGCTTGGTAAATGCGCGCGATCTCCCGCCACAACCGCTCGTAGCGCGGATGCACCACCGTGGCTTGCGCCACCCGATCGTTAATGAGGTCCATGATATACGCATCAACTGCCTGCTTAGTCACCGACATTAGCGAGTTGACTTCCATGAGACTCATTATACTACAGAATCAATCGAAAGTTCTGTTGTATGACGCGCGCTGCAAGCCGTGGTGATGACTTGGCTTGGTAAGCAATTTATGTCTACCTTAGATATTCGATGAGTTTGTATCGCTGCCATTACATTACTTTGGCTATTTATACCTTCATCGCCACATACTTGCTTACTATATTGCAGATACTATGGACTATCGCTGTCTCGCTCGCCTTGGCGGTAGGCTCTACGCTGGATACACCTGATTCTGGAGTCGCCTCACCCGTGATGAGGTGCTTACAGGAGATGAACAGGCGGACGTAAGGAAGAGGTGTATATAGTAGATTAGTTTATTGTTTCTAAAATTACATTGTATAATATAACCACTATGGCTACTCGCTTCCTTCATCGCCACAAACGCCTCACCTTTACTCTAGTCGTCATTGTGTGCTTAACACTATTTCTCAATTATGGCCCGTGGAGTGCGCGCGGTACTTTTGCGCGTATCGTGACGGAGGAGGTGACGCAGCGCGTCGATATCACCTACGACTCAGGCAATACAATGCATTATTTAGGCCTTCATGCCGACCCCGATGGGACCGTAATTGGGCGCATCCACCCCACACCTGGCCAAGGAGCAATGTCCTTGCCGGAGCGGGTGTTTCGAGACTGCCCACGTGGCTGTAGCCGTTGGGAATCATCAGAAGACCAGTCTGCTCATGCTGGTCTGACGCGTGCTGACGATGTAGACAATGCCGTTGGTGGTAACTTTCTTCATCTCCCAACGTTTGGGCAGCCAACTGCTCGTGACCTTTTTCTGCAAGCTATTGCGCCTGATGCTCGCTGTATAACGCGCTCTCGCGGAAATGATGCGGAGCTTGATGTAGTCTGTATAAATCAGAAGACTGGTGCTTTTTTGTATCGGTTGTCCGAAATATAACAATGCATTTAGTAGTACTTCTTGATAGATAAGTTATTCTAAACGACTAACCCCTCAACTCCAGCATTGCGCTACTAGCTTAGCTGTGATTAAATATAGCTATGTGTGAAGCTCTACCCCCCCCAGGATGTACCAAAGCAACCCGAAAATGACCTACTGCCTTGGAATACTTCCGAAAAAAGCGACATAGAAGCTCAGCCAGACGCCCAGTCAACACCCAAAAGCATTGGACGTCTTGCAATAGATAAAGTTTTTGGTCGCAAGACAGTAGATAGACTCTCGTTATTTTATGGGGAATTTAGGAAAGCTATTCAACCTAAAAAGAGGGTTGTGAGCGCCTACTGCGTTTTTGTTGACCCAACTGTGCCATCACCTGGCTGTATATATCCCCCATCAGGGAATGTAAAACAGCCATAAATACTCTAGCCCTTATCTTTGATCATTACTTTCCTGTTTTGATCTCACAAGAATTATACCAACGATACCAACAAGCAACAGTACTGTACCGCTAACGTAATCCGAATATACTTCAGGCCATGGCCGCACTATCGAGTATGGTATTAGTTTTCGAGTCACAATAGGCTCGAGAATTGCCCCTATCGGCAAGATAAACCAGAATATACGCGATGACTTTTTTGGCAAAGCTGCAATCCAGCCGCATATCCCCAGTGGAGCACATAGCACAAGAGCAGCAATAAACCAAAATGAATTCGCCATAAATATCGTGGAGCCATACACCCCAATAAGATAGCCGATACCGTAATGGAGTAGCAGTGTGAGTTCTGCAATAGCAGCGCCACTGATCGCCGCTTTTACCAAGCTTTGAGATCTCCACCCTGCCAAGAATGGCAACGCAGCCCAGACGATACCTGCATTAAATAACTTACTAAATATCTTGCGGATACAAGAGTATAACTGCCACTGCCCTTCCATTTCTTGGGGGAAGTAGATATTGCTGACAAGCGATAGTATCGCTAATGCAAGGGATAAGAGAATGACAGTCAGGTATTTATGGCGAATTGTTTGCATGATTTGATCATAGGGAATTATTGAGTTGCCGTCAATCTGCATTATCAACATGACGTCTAACAATACTGACGCCGTATTCCTCAAGAAAAACTGTCAGTCTCCGAAACGCTGTATCTAACAGAACGCCAATTTTTGCTTGGTTGTTTCCAGACGCTGTTAGTGTCACACCAATCTTTCCTCCTTCTTGACGAATCGGACGAGTCTTTACGTACACGTCCACGAATTCACGGGTCAGCACAGCAGATGCCTCTGCAAGGACCGACTCATCATTTGTACTCGTCATGATCGTCATCGTTCTTAAAAATCCGCTACCGAGGCGGCGTTCCAAAATACCGGATGCATGCCTACTGACTATCGCGCGAACCTCTGCAGGAACACCCGGAAGACACAGAACAGACATCGTATCATCTACATCAATAACGACCGCTGGTGCAGCGCCAACCGGATTATAGATTGGTACTGCCCCGGTGGGCAGCAAAGCCATCTTTTTGCGAGCGTTCCTTGCTGATGCAGACACATCCCGCTCAACTATTCCTTGTGACTCCAGGTCACAATATCGTTTCTGGACATATTCAATTGCAGTTTGATCAATCTCGAGCGGCAACTCAAGGGCACGAGCAACTGACTCAACAGTTCGGTCATCAATTGTCGGACCAAGACCTCCAATGGTAAAGATCAAGTCTGGCTCCGTACGTATGCAATATGCCAACGCGTCTTGTATTGCAATTGGGTCATCATGTACGGTGACTACCGTCGTAACCAGCGCACCACGACCAGCAATTTGTGTGCAAAGCCAGTGAGAATTAGTATCGAGCGTGCTTCCATTGAGCACCTCGTCACCTATTGTGATGATGGCTCCTCGCCTGCGAGACATATGTGCACCTCCTCTTTTCTATTACATTAAATGGCTAACTGCTGTGTCGTATTTTTGAGTATCACTAAATCGGAAATACTCTAATCATTCATTGAACTCTGATGGCATACACAGGTAACCCTGTCGCTCAAATTATTGATTATCTGTCAATCTGCAACACCCATCACCTCTTACATCCAGCGCCACCCATCATTATCGGGAGCATAATCACCCATTGTTAACTCATCAATCATGCTACACATCATGCATTGCACCATCTTCATTCGAAGCTGTGGGAGGTACTTGAGCTTGTTCCTCCGCTTTTGCTGCTTGCTGCTCAGCAGCAATTTGTGCCCGCACCTGGCGTTCAATCTCGTGCCGAAGTTGCTGCTCATTCTGTACTAGTGTATTTGGTTGTGTAGGTTGGAGGTAGCGCTGCACCTTCTCTAGATGTACCAAAATAGGCGTTACTATTAAACCAAATACAGTGAGTATACCAAAAACTACCAAAAAACGTAGCGTACTTGACGTATCTCGCACATTAAACCATACCATACTCAAACATGCCATGCTTAAAAGACTGGCGCAAGTAACCGTCATCATTTTCATTCCTATGATGAAAGAGTTCTTGTTGGCGTATGACAAGGTCTTTACGCTAAGTGTAATGAGCAGTGCAATAATTAATGCTGTGAGCGTAAGCTTCGTCGTAATCGAGAGGAAGTCGCTGCATATTTGTGTCTGAACATGACCTTCGTAGTCATAGCTGCTATAGTCGCTATAATGTCTATTATATCGACTCCCCGTACTGACAGAGGGACGACAAAAACTAAGAAACCGATAGAGATTCCACTGGATAACAAACATACCAGTAAACCACTGAACATTGAGGATGATCGACATAATGGATAGAATTTTTATAACTATTCGGTTATCCGTAAGTCGCGATATGTTGCTCATAGCAATTAATGATGCGATTGCGGCGCAAAACGTCGTGAATAGGATTCGCCAATCAATTTCTTGCGATAATACTGCAAGAATCCCGAGAAGCGCGCACAATGTTAGCAGGCCAATTGACAGATAGAGCAGGACACTTCGCAATTGCGCTACAGAGTAGGATTGTTTCATGGCACTATCATACACCATTTGCCATCTATGTCAACTCACTTTAGTTATTTGATACATCACCCCAGCTGGCAACGTTGCTGGCACCGCTGGTGACGCATCCTCAATCGACGCGCATGGGTATGAGCAGTAGTCAACCGACAGGAAGCCAGCCGATCGGTAGTTGCCACTAGCCTTCGCTCCACCAAATGGTGCCGCAGTCGTTGCACCAGTCAGTGGCTGATTCCAGTTGATGATGCCTGCCTTTGTTTGCTGGTAGAATGATTCGTATTGCGCACGCTCACGAGTGACAATGCCAGCAGCAAGCCCAAACTGTGTTGCGTTTGCTTGGGTAATTGCTTCAGCCAGGGTCTGCACTGTCGACATCTGAAGGAGTGGTCCGAAGATTTCTTCATCTGGCAACGTCACGCCAGTAACGTCGATTAACCCAGGACTGACAAAGTTGTCACCAAGCGTCGGGATTGGTTCAGCAGGAACGAGAACATGTGCGCCAGCTGAGACAGCAGCATGGTACTTATCAAAGAAATGACGAACCGCCCCATAGTCAACCAACGGACCCATGAAAGGCGTTGGACTAGTATCAAACTGATCGCCAACGACAATACTCGCAACCGCTTGCCGAAGTGCAGGAATAAATTCGTCTGCAATCGCTCTATTGACGATAAGCCGCCGCGCCGATGAGCAGCGTTGGCCGCTTGAAATATAGCCAGACTGCACCGCAATGTGCACCGCGAGGCGTACATCATCATAGTCCCAGATGACAAGTGGGCTATTGCCACCCATTTCGAGGGCGCAGATCTTGTCTGGTGCACCAGCAAGCTGCTTTTCGATCGATAGGCCAGCCGCTCGACTACCGATGAAAAGGACGCCATTTACCTGAGGGTGTGCAATGAGCTTTTGCGCTACATCGCCATCGCCATGAATAACCTGAAGCACCCCATCTGGCAGTCCAGCCTGCTGCCAGAGTTGCGCGTAGTACTCACCGGCATATGGCACTTTTTCACTTGGTTTGAAAATAACGGTATTGCCAGCAAGAAGAGCAGGCATGACATGGCTATTTGGCATGCTCATTGGGAAGTTGTATGGCCCCAGCACTGCCATAACGCCATGAGGCCGATAACGCGTCACCGACTGGCGTCCATTGACTTGTTTCGTAACTGTCTGAGCCCGTTGATCATAGGCGTCGAAGACCGCCTGTACTTTATTACCAAGTGATTTGACTTCAGTGCGTGCTTCCCAGAGTGGCTTACCATTATCCTGCGAAATAATTCGTGCAGCATCTTCGCTATGTGTCGTTACCTGATCGGCAAAGGCGCGGATAATATCTTTGCGCGCATCAAGCGGTGTCGCTTCCCATGTGTGCTGTGCACGCGTTGCGGCAAAAACAGCCTGTGCGATTGCAGCGTCATCCGCAAGACTTCCAGACCAGATTGGTTCGTTCGTGGCAGGATTACGGGATATTATGCGTTGATCGACACTCATATTCACTATCCTCTTTCTTCCTCCATTTTATTGAGGTATGGCAAAGAAATCAATTGCCACAAATAGCAAGCATGCTTCCCTCTACAAAGTTTTATTGCCAATCCACTGTATATTCATTGCGCAGCATTGCAGTGATGGTGCGAGCTTGCAGGGTGGTTTTTGTGCCAGGGTTGAGGATGCCGTGAGGGTCGAAGAGCTGCTTGATTTGCTGATAGAGAGCTGTAAGGTCTGGGTTTTGCGTAGCACGGACGAAGCGCGTTTTGAGCCGGCCCTCACCACCGCTCATCACCAAATGGCCATCATATAGCGCAAGCAGCTTAGTAAGCTCGTCGTAGAGCTTAAAAATCTTTTGCTTATCGCTCACTTTGCGGAGCGAGAGGCGCGGATAGACGCCGTAGAGATTCAAGCTAGGGTAGCCAGCAAGAGGTAGCGGCAACTGCAACGCCCGAGCAAGCGGCATGAGCGCCCGAGCAAATTCTTCGAAGCGCTGTGGTGGCACATAGAACCCCTCAAACAAGCGCGGTGCCCCAACATGCGCGGCATCGGGCCAGCGGTACTGATCAAGCGCAGCAAACCCTGCCGCTACATCTTCATCATCGTCATCTTCAGCGATAGTGACGACCGTCTCACCCACAGATTGCAGCTGCTCAAGCTTGGCCTGTTTGCGAGCACGTGTCCGGGTGTTAAAGTCATCGAGTGTCACGAGCAAAACTGCCTGCGGCGTAAACTGCTGGGCAGCTTCCTCATAAAAAGCATACTTCTTGCCATCGCGGCGGAGCTGCTCAAAAATCGCTGCGTCGAGATAGCTAAGCTGTGCTGGTTGGAGTGCGTCAATATCATCAATCGCAGCCTGAGCCTCGCTACTATTCCGAAATACCAGAGCTGCCATTGTCTTGCGAAAGCTAAAGAATTCTGTCTTGAGAATAAGCTCATCAATGATCCCTAGCGTTCCCTCGCTCCCCACAAAGAGCGGCCCAAGGTCAAACGTCCCGTCCGGTTGTTTAACCCGCGCAATACCACTATAACCAGACGTATCATTGGGGTTAATCTGCTCGATCAGCGCTGCATTATCAGTAATAATCGCATCGACACGACGATAAATATCCCCTTCAAACCCAGGCAAACCCTTGCGCCGGCTGAGCTCACGCCGCGAGAGACGCTCTGTCTGCATAACGTCACCGTTGGCGAGTACAACCTCGATCTGGTCAATCGCTTCGGCTGGATCGGTCGTTCGGCTGAGGAGCGTCCCGCGTGCACCAGCTGCAATAACTCCACCAACTGTACCTCGCTGGCCAGTCAGTGGCCCAACACCAGCACCATGCATGCTCAGTGCTGCCGCTACACTACGTGCTGATACACCTGGCTGGACACGAACCCGCTGCGATTTACCATCATATTCAAAGATTGTGTCGAGAGCTGCCGTATCGAGCAGTATCCCCTGCCCCACGGCACCACCCAGCGCACCACAACCAGCGCCGCGTGTGACAACTGGTATCGTGTGGCCTTTTTCGGCCATTTGCCAGGCAAAACGGGTGATCTTGCGAATATCACTCACAACGCGCGGCGCTACCACGAGCTCTGGCGTTGCGGCTAGAATACCGGCATCTGCACTGACTGACGCACGCCAATCGGCCCGAGTCGAAACAGACCCGGCAATATGACTGCGTAAATAATTTGCAATTTTACTCACACTTCCCCCGTTAGCTTACTGCTTATACTATAGCACAGGGCAGCGCATTTACACCAGGTGCGGTACAATAAAAATGTGAACCTATCGACACAACTCTCCCAGATCAAAGGCGTTGGACCAAAAACAGCTGAGCAGCTTGCCCAGGCTGGACTCTTGACCGTCAATGATCTCATCATGTTTTTGCCACGCAAGCACGATGATTTTACTGCGGCGAGCTCAATCGCAACCCTTACACCAGGCAATGTGACGATCACGGCGCGCTGCGAATCAATCAGCACGCGCACGGTGCGACGTGGTCTCCGCATCACCACAGCAGTGCTGGCAGATAGCTCGGGCAAGCTCAACGCCGTGTGGTTTAACCAGCCGTATCGAGTGCAGCAGCTCGCGAGTGGGGATGAATGTTACTTTCGGGGACAATTTGAGTATAAGAATGGCCGCTACCAACTCACCAACCCAAGTGCCGAGCGCGTCAAAGAGCTTGTCCATCATGACACCAACCTGCTGCCCATCTACCACGCAGTACACGGCCTCAAAAGCCAACTGGTGCGCAAACTACTCACTGAGCTACGACCACTGATAACAATGCTGCCCGAGACACTCCCCTCGCACATTGTTGCACACGAAGGCTTAATGAGCCGGAGCGAGGCGCTGCTTGCGATGCATTTCCCTACCACATCAGAGGATGTCGCAAGAGCACGCCAGCGCTTTGCCTTTGAGGAGCTCTTTAGCTTGCTGCTTGCTAGTCAGCTCAATCGCCAGGCGCATGCTCAGCTCCAGGGCTATGTCATACCGTTTGAGCAAGCTATCGTGAAGTCATTTGTGAGTGCTCTGCCCTTTGCTCTCACGGATGATCAGCGCCGAGCAGCCTGGGATATCCTGCAAGACTTTCAGCGTAGTACACCAATGAATCGCCTCCTCCAAGGTGACGTGGGTAGTGGCAAAACAGTGGTCGCTGGCCTGGCCGCTCGTCAGGCTGCTAGTGCTGGCTACCAAACCGCCTTGATGGCACCAACAGAGATTCTTGCCCGTCAGCACGCCGCCACGCTCGATGCATTACTTACGCCCTTTGGCATCAAAGTTGGGCTGCTGACTGGCAACGTGACCGGTGCTATGCGTAGTGAGCTTGTGCAGCGAATTGCACGCGGCGAGGTAGATGTCGTAGTAGGAACGCACGCACTTATCCAAGACTCGGTGAACTTTGCGCGGCTTGGCTTTGTTGTCATCGACGAGCAGCATCGCTTTGGCGTGGCGCAGCGCCAGAAGCTCCTTGATAAATCCGGCCACATGCCGCACCTCCTTGCCATGACAGCGACACCGATTCCTCGCAGCCTTGCCCTGACCGTCTATGGCGAGCTTGACATTAGCATTATTAGCCAGCGCCCTGTCGGTCGCCAGCCGATCATCACCAAGATTATTTCTCCCGCCTCGCGCCCAGCCCTGTACCAACGCGTCACGAAGGAGCTCGAGGCCGGCAGCCAAGCCTATGTCGTCTGCAGCCTCATCGATGACAACCCAGATAATGACGCGCGCAGTGTTGAAGCAACCGTGCGCCACCTCAAGAGTAGCACCTTAGGCCGATGGCGAATTGGCTTGCTTCATGGCAAGATGAAGCCTGCTGACAAAGAACGAGTGATGCAAGAATTTCACCAGCATGCGTATGATATTCTCGTGAGCACCACAGTGGTAGAAGTTGGTGTTGATGTGCCAAATGCGACAGTGATGATGATCGAGGATGCCGAGCGATTTGGTCTTGCCCAGCTCCACCAGCTGCGTGGCCGAGTGGGGCGTGGCGCGCGCCAGAGCTACTGCTATCTTTTGCTTAATAACCACAGCAGGCCGAGCCAGCGTCTGCGCGAGGTGGAGGCTTCTAGCGACGGCTTTCACTTAGCAGAAGTCGACATGCAGCTCCGCGGCCCAGGCGAAATTTACGGCAAAGCTCAGCATGGCGCGCTCAATCTGCGCATTGCGAGTCTAGCCGACAGCAAGGCAATCGCCCGAGCTCAAAAAGCAGCGCAAGCCTTTATTGCCAGTGGTGATTCGCTTGACCACTACCCAGAGCTCCAGGCAGCCGTGCAGCGCAACCAACGGCTCACAACGCTCAATTAAGCTAGGGTAATCTTGCCTATTCATAATGCTGCTTATTTCGTTTTCTCTATCCTTGCCCATTTAGCCCTACAGGGCTCGATAATCTCAACAAAACACATCCATAGTAACGATTCAGCCACGCCAAAATCTGCTATACTATATGAGATATGTACAGTGGAACAACCTTTCGAGACCAGTCAGGGCACTTGGTTGGTGTTCATCAGCGAATCGACCAGCTCGCACGGCGCGACCTTGGCCAGATGTGCAGCCACCATGTCGCCATTCTCCACTTCCCGAGCTCGCGCGACATTCTCCATTTCGAGGGCAATAATGGTCCCGACGGTATCAAACGCAAAAGCCCCAGCGTCGATGAACCCTGGCACTACATCGACCCTACCAAGCCAGACGACCGCGACCTCGTCGTTATGATTCTCGATCATCATTACAATCTTGTCCAAGCGCTACGCCAAAACAACACAGTGCGTGCCGCCTTTGAGGCAGCCTGGATGTCGCACGCCATCGTCGATGGTCTCACGCCGGCTCATCACTATCCGCTGAGTGACAAAATCGAGGAACTCTGGGGTCGCCCCAAAGAGGAACGCCTGACTGTTTTAGATAAGAACTTCATTCACGGGACGACGGGGCTCGATACCCTCAACAAAAACTGGGAATACTGGGGGGCAAAGGGTGTCTTTGCGACGCATATTCTCTTCGAGCTTGGCGTGGCTGCCTCGATGCGCACCGCCCGTTTTGCAGACACCTGCCCATCGCCCGAGTGGGTAGCTGAGGCAGAGCAGCTTGGCCTGGAGGCGGTCTTTTTGCGAGCAGTGCAGCGGGTGTACGCACTTGATATGTATCACACGTTTTGGCGGAATGGCTGGACAACGGGCTTAGCCTTGCAGACGCGCAATGAGCTCATCCCAGAGATTATTCGCACTGTTGCCTTCGCGTGGTACAGTGCACTATGTGAGGCTTATCCATTATGAAGGTCCGAGTCATTGCTGGACGCTATGGCGGGCGTTGGCTCGATGCACCAGATAATCGCCGTACCCATCCCATGGGCGAGCGAGTGCGCAACGCGCTGTTTAATTCGCTTGGTGATGCAGTGCAGGATGCCCGCGTCCTCGATGTCTTTGCTGGCACTGGTGCAGTTGGTCTCGAAGCCTTGAGCCGTGGGGCTCGCCAGGCGTTGTTTGTCGAGCGTGATCGCCTCGCCTTTACCATCCTCTGCAAAAATATCGCAGCGCTCGGTGCTGATCCATCTGCTACTGCAGTCAAAGCTGGCGTCAGCCCATGGCTTGATACGTACTATGGCGAAGCGTTCGATATCATCTTTGCCGACCCACCATACCACGATCTCCAGCTAACAACAGTTAGCAGACTTTTTGCCCTTCTCAAACCAGGCGGATTTATGGTATTATCACATACAGGAATAGGTGAGGGGCCAAAATTAGCAAACGACATTGTTGTGGTGGACAATCGTAGTTATGGAAACGCACACCTCACCTTTTTCCGCCGAGCTGATGGACGCAGCTAAGGTTGCAGATACACCAGCTCATTTGGTATAATAACCTTGCTATGCGGATGTGGTGGAATTGGTAGACACGCATGCCTTAGGAGCATGTGCCCTCGTGGCGTGAAGGTTCAAGTCCTTTCATCCGCACCAAACAAACTCTTATCTAAACCACCTCCAATCGAAGTAGACCAGGATACGGTTTTGGATAACAAAGAACGCTCGCCCATCGTGGCGAGTATTTTAGTAGACTATACTGAATGTAGGCAACTGAGATGAGCTCCTCGTACAGCTATCACAAGGGAAAATACCACAGCTATTGTAGTCTCATGCCTATCATTGCGACAAGGTGGTATACTTGTATTAAGATATGGCAGCTAGTTTACACACCACCAAGTCTAAGCATTTCATTATTGGCATTATCATTACGGTGTTATTACTGGTTTTCATAGTTACTTTTGTATGGTTGCATCGCTCGTTGCAAACACAGCCAACTACAGCAAGCGACCTTTTCTCGCAACGCATTGCACTTCATGTCGTCTCGAACGCAACAGTGGACGGAACTTCTGGTGAAATACTCGCAAGCGACGGAAGATACAGCATAGTAACTGGACACCTATCTAAGCAAATTCGTCAGTCTATCACCACAAAGCAGCCCTTCGCTATATGCCGCCGTAATTGCGATAACAACTGGAGTTTATTCGATAATTTACACACCAGCATTCCGGCACTAAATGAAAAGTTGCCGGATCGAGTGCGTCGTATCACTGCCGCTGCCACTACTACCGAGAGTAAATGCGCAATGCGTCGATGGACGCCACCTAGAGCATTACCCACCACGTTTGAGCAACTTTTTTACGACCTTACCTCACGTTCTTCACAAAAGCCATCTAGCTATGAAGTATTTTGCTTTTCTATGAATACTGGCGATTTTGTGTATGAGCTAAACGAGTTGTAGAGTTCTCCGAAGCTGGAGGTCTGCTTGTCAGCAAGACATACGACACTATTGCGCCAGAACTTGCGCGGTTTTGTTATAAAAAGCTCAGTTAAGAGTAACTTTAGTTTATTCGTTATTCACTATAAAATACTCACCCTGCTAGGTGAGTATTTTTATTCATGGCCCGTTTTTTACCTGCCATTATATGTGATAGCAGCAACACGGAACTTGTTCAGTTTCTCAAACAATTCTCCATAGTAGTCAGCAGAAGGAAGCCCTTGCACACTCTCTAGCCACTTCCATTCTTCATCAGAAGGAGCTTTTGGGCCAAGCCTGAATTCATGAATAAACCGCATAAGCATCTCTACTTCGCTATCTGTTAGTATGAGCGCTACTGGATCATCACGAGAGTCCAGTAGTGCTTTGTCTGAGCTATCTACCGTCTTTGTAGAAGTTTCATCACTATCCTTCGACATTACTGAGCTCCTTTTACTCCGTTACGCCCAAAACCCCATCTAGAGCATAGGCGGTTGTTTCCCAGCCATTGACGGCAATGCTGTCGATGCCCATCGCGCGGACTGGGTAGTCGTTGCCGCCTTCTTCGATCTTATCGCCAAAGAAGAGGACTTCGCGTTTTTCTAAGCCGTTAGCCTCGAGGAGCTTCTTCATGCCGTAGGCTTTGTCGATGCCAGGACGAGTAATATCGGTGCTAGTGGTGCCACCAATCCGTACTTCGAGGCCGGGTAGTTGTGCCGCCACTTTGTCGCGGTAGATCGGCCGAACATCCTTGTACTTCTCTGCCCAAGCGTATTTCTCCTCTGGAGTGGCTTGTTGGCCAAGGGCTGATATAGTGATCTGGCTCTGGCGATCCTCAATAATCTCACCCGCTGGGTGCTCACACCAGATCCCCATCTCTCGTGCAGTCGACTCAAGCACACTCACGATTTGCGCCTTTTGCTTATCCGTCAAGTCCTCGGCATACTGCAGTTGCCATTCGCCTGTGTGCGGGTCGAAGCGATAATAGCGCGTGCCACACGTCGGCATAGCGTGAAACTTGCCCAGCAGCTCGGGCGACACATCAAGGCGGCTCGTCACCTGCTTTTGGATCTGCTTGAAGTCTCCACCGGTGATGACGCACACATCATACTTCTCCAGCAAACGCCCCAGCAGAGCCGCCATCCGGTCGCTCACGGGGGACTTCGTTACTGCTAGCGTATCGTCTAGATCAAATGCGATTAGTTTTTTCATGACAAATTCTCCTCTTGTAGCTACTAATGTGCCATTATCATACCATAAAATATGGCAAATACATAATAGAATAATAAATCACCCTATGCTCTGTTGAGTATGGCTATTGAGAACACTCATCTATCGTACAAGCACGAAGCTATTTTTGCCCTTTTTGATCAAGCTTGGACTCGTCGCTGGTTGATCACTGGTGATTTTTACACCATCAAGGCTAATGGCATTGTTTTTGATGAGGCGACGTGCTTCGCCATTGCTGGCGCAAACACCTGCCTCCACTAGTGCTGCTACCACTGACTGCGGCGAGACGGTTGGGATCTCGTTAGCCAGCGCATCAAGATCTTCCTCGTGCAGTGTCGATAGGTCATTATTACCAAAGAGCACACTCGTCACCCGCTCCACACTCTCGCGACGTTCGTGCCCGTGGACGATATCAGTCACTTCTTGTGCGAGTGTCTTTTGCAGGGTGCGCGCGCCAGGGTTAGCGTGGTGGGTGTCAATCAATCTTTCGATAGTTGCTTGATCAAGCAAGGTGTAGATCTTGATCAGGTCTTCGCTCGTCTCGTCATCGCAGTTGAGCCAGAATTGGTAGAATTTATATGGGCTGGTCAGTGCTGGGTCAAGCCATATTGCACCACCCTCCGACTTGCCGAATTTCACTCCTGTCTGCTTATTAATCACCAGCGGTGCCGTCAAGACATGGGCTTCGCCACCCTCGAGCTTACGAATGAGCGACACGCCTGTCACGCTATTACCCCATTGGTCGGCACCAGCCAATTGCAGCGTCGCACCCTTCTCCCGGTACAGGTGCAAGAAATCATAGCCTTGAATCAATGCATAGCTAAATTCACCATAGCTAATACCTGCCCCGCCTTCGCCGATCCGTTGCTGCACAAAATCGCGGTCGAGCAGCTGCGTCATACTCACGTGCTTACCAATCCGGTGCAAAAAATCGACATAATTAACGTGAGCAAACCAATCGGCGTTATTGACTACCGCAAAATCCTGGCCGCGAAATATCTGTCGAAATTGCGCCGTCAAGCCCTTAACACTGCGCGCTACCGTCTCAGCATTACGCAGGTCACGTTCTTGCTTTTTGCCGTCTGGGTCGCCAATCATGCCGGTTGCGCCTCCCACAAGCAACAGTGGTGTGTGTCCATGGTCGATGAAGTGCCGGCATAGCATCATGACAGCCAAGTTACCAATCGTCATACTCGGTGCACTGGGGTCGACCCCAAAGTAGAAGGTGCGTGGCTCATTAATGTCAGTAATATCGGCAAATGTTGTTTGGTTGATAAATCCACGCCAGGTTAATTCTTCTGCTAAGGTCATGTGTCCTCCACTCTTGCTCTTTCTTATGCTCATGTATTGCTATTTATTTTAGCACGAAATAGGAGCCACGCGGCGGGAAAGACTAGCCCTACCCACCCACATAATGCTATAATGCAGAGGAATATCGTGTGTTAGAGGAATAAGAGATCGTGGTCAAAAATAATTTATCACATCGAGTTAGCGTCTACTCCAATCTTGCAGCCAAGCGCCGCACCAAAAAAGACGCCGAAGCCCGCCGCAAAGCGGAGTACTTGGCAAGCCTACCCAAGCAACCCCTCAAGCGACTACTCTATCGGATGCATCCACGCCGAGTAGCTCAGTTTTTATTTAGCAAACGTGGAGCTTTTGCCATCCTCAAGGTGATTGGTGGGTTTTTCCTTGTGCTTGCCCTCATTATTGCTGGGCTCTTTACCTACTACCGCAAAGACCTCGATGCAATTCGCCCAGGCGAGATAGACAAGCGCGTCCAGACCACTGTTACCAAATATCTCGATCGCAGCGGCCAGCTCCTCTGGGAGGATAAAGGTAACGGCGATTACAAGCTGGTGGTTGACGGCAACCAGATTAGCGACTACGTGAAGAAAGCGACAATCGCTGTGGAGGACCGCGATTTTTACAACCACCACGGTATCAGTCTGGCTGGTATTTCTCGCGCATTCTTGAGTAACTCGCAGGGTAATGCTGTGCAGGGTGGCTCGACGCTCACACAACAGCTCGTTAAGCAAGCCTTTTTTGAGAAAAGTGAGATCGAAAAACGCGGCCTCGATGGTGTACCACGTAAGATTAAGGAGGTGATTCTCTCGATTGAAGTTGAGCGTATGTACAACAAAGATCAAATCCTTAACCTCTACCTCAACGAAGCATCGTATGGTGGCCGCCGCAATGGTGTTGAATCGGCCGCACGCACCTACTTCCAGAAGCCAGCCAAGGATCTCACTCTAGCCGAATCGGCCCTACTGGCTGGTATTCCGAATAGCCCAGGACTCTACGACCCGTATTATGTGCCAGGCAATAGTGCTCTCATTGCACGCCAGCACAAGGTGCTTGATAGTATGGTTGAGATGAATTACATTACTAAAGAGCAGGCCAACGAAGCAAAGCAAGTTGCCATTCTTGACACTGTGAGACCAAAGGCTGAGCAGTATGCCGACATAAAAGCGCCGCACTTCGTCCTGATGGTACGCGACCAGCTCGAAAAAGAGCTGGGCAAATCGACCGTTGGCAAAGGCGGCCTCACTGTCACGACTACGCTTGACTCTACACTCCAAGGCAAGCTTGAGACTCGTATGCAAAGTATGTTTAATGGCAAGCTTACTAATTCTCACTGTGGTAATACTAACTGTGCGACCTATGCTGGCTTTACCAATGGCGCAGCTGCTATTGAGGATAATAAAACAGGTCAAGTGGTAGCGCTAGTTGGGAGTCGAGACTTTAACTATGACGTCTTTGGTCAAAACAATGCCGCTACCGCCTTTATCCAGCCTGGCTCATCCATCAAGCCACTGGTCTATGCCCAGCTTTTCCAAAACAAGGGTAATGGCAGGACTAACTACGGGAGTGGTTCTGTCCTCTCCGACTCAAAGATCAGCTTTGGCAGTTGGACGCCGCAAAACGCCGATGGCAAGTTCCAAAACAACATTAATCTCCGCCAAGCTCTGGCTCGCTCACGTAACATCCCCGCCATCAAAGCTATGCAAGAAAATGAGCGCAATAGGCGCGGCAGCACCTGGCAGACTATTCGCGAGATGGGAGACAGCGCCTACTGTACCCAAGGTGCAGACGCCCAAGCTGGCCTATCAAGTGCCATCGGGAGCTGTGGTACACGCCTTGTCGACCATGTCAACGCTATTGCATCTTTGGCACGGATGGGCACCTACACCCCGCAATCAACAGTTCTCAAAGTAACCAATAGCACCGGCCAAGTCCTCAAGCAATACACCGCCTCAACCAAGCAGGTAATCGACCAGCAAGCTGCCTACATCGTCAACGACATCCTTGGCGACTCCAGCGCGCGAGCTAATCTTGGTGGTGGGCAAGACTATATGCCACAGATGAACCGCCTCAAGGCGAAGACCGCTGTCAAGACTGGTACATCAAACTCCGAGATTAATGGCAAAGTAGTAGCAAAGGATATTTGGACGGTTGGCTACACGCCGGCACTGTCGATGGCTGTTTGGCTAGGCAACTCCGATACATCACCACTACGCAACGGTAACTCGCTCATCCCCGCTATGCTGCTCGACTACACCATGGCCGATGCGACGCAATATTACGTCAGCCAACACAAAGCATCATACAGCGACTGGTTCTCCGCACCCAGCGGCATCCAGCGGATCAACAATGAAGTCTACCCATCGTATTACAATAAGAACTCTAACCGCAGCAGCAACACAATGTCATTCGATCGAGTGTCTAAGAAAAAAGCCACAAACTGTACACCAGAGTCAGCCCGCGTTGACATCCCTGTCACTCGGTCAAAGGACTCGTCAGGCAAAGAAACCGTCTCAGCCCAAGATGGCTATGATGCGACCAGCAATGACGACACTCATCGCTGTACCGACTCTAAACCAAGTGTTTCCGTCGCCGTAAGCTCGAGTGGGCAATCGGCGACGGTATACTACCGCCAGGGCAGCCACCCACTCCAGCAGCTGGAGGTGAAGGTAGGCGACCAACTCGTTGGTACACGCCACGTTAGTAGCGATGGCGACACCAACGTCTCTATACCCTCCTCTGCTGGCAAAAACTTCACCGTGACTGCCACATTGACAGACAGTGTATACTACAGCGACAAAAATACCGCCCACGGCCAGCGAACGAGCTAGTGCGTTTGTAGAGAACAATGAAATACCCTGCGACTGTATGTGCAGGATTTTTTATAGTGGAGTTTAAATATAGAATTATATATCTACTCCAAGCTTGTTATTTATCCCCTAGTAGCCTACACCCTTCGAATAAGATATCGGAGGATAGGCATCTCCATAATGGGAATATCAAGAAATTTAGGGCTTACGATTAAAAATAGAATACATCTGCTTTGGAGTCGATCATCGCGATTCTAGCTCATCCAAGATACATCCTTAGCCTATTATCTCTCACAGCATGCCTTCGCGCAATCAGCTTACACTCCGCACTTCATTACATTTTCTCCAGCTTCACCGGACATAATTGGGACTCACGATCATACAGAGACGTTATGATCATAAGGAAAGCAATAAAGGTTCCACTACCCTCACCAACTGCCGATGCAGCTCCGGCGCTCCCGCCAGCCAGGTGAAGTTCTCGTGAGAGCGGTTCAGGGCGTCATGGTAATCCATGGGGCTACCAGCAATATCGGTATAGACACCTCCTGCTTCCTCAATAATGATCTGCTGCGCGACGTTGTCCCAGATCTTGCTCGTTTGATTGGCGCAGGCACCATAGGCACCCTTCGCAACCATTGCTTGGTCGACGACACTATTAGACGAGCGGAGATTACGGATCGAGAGGATGATGGCACCGAGTATAGCTCAGCCTCGCGCTTTGTCTGGGCTGGATCCTCAGGGTGGCCGTCAATACCATACGCGACGAGACTATTAGCAAGGTCGGTTTCGTGCGAGACATGGATCTTCTGGCCATTACACCAGGCACCCGCGCCCTTGGTCGCAACGTAGAGCTCGCCAAAGGCAGGCAGGGCTATGCCACCAGCCACTGGTGTGTCGTGATCGAGCAGCCCAAGCATACACCCAGGTGTAGCGCGACCCGTTATCGATACAGCCCAGCTCCTCGTCGATGATATTATGGTCAGGGTATGCTGTGCGAATTGCGTCCGTCAGGAAATGGCCGATCTCCAGGTCGGTCTCTGTCAAGACTTGATTGCGATCTCCCGCCTTGACCGAGTGAGAGAGGTTGCCAAAGTTCGCGACTGCAATCTTCGCGGCAGCAGTGAGAGTGGTGGTGAGAAAGTCTCGATAGGTATGCATATAATTGCTTCCCCTTTCATGGCATTACTACTATCAGTATAACACCCTGAGAATCCCGTATCAAAAATCAAGCAACACCTCCTTGCTATCCGCTAGCTTTATAATGGTCCCTCCTGAGACCAGTCTAATCTTCAAGCCATGGTGCTCGCGCATGAATTGCCAGGACTCAGGCATATTGAGACGAGTTCTGATCTTGTCATGATACACTATACCTGTGTATATCTTCAGCGCAGAGTCACTATCTGGATGTTTGTCAAATTTTTCAGATAGGCAGGTAGCCTCGTCGCTATGTTTGTCCATCTGCACTACATCATGCCTCAGCTTGTCAACCAGAACTACTGCGCGCTTGAACTTTTCTCCCCCCTATTCAAGCAAGTATCACTTTATATAAGCAAATTACGCCAATACTGTTTTACTACAACGAATCACACTACACACTAGCCCAACGTCAGCAGCGATTAAAACCCTGCGACACAGCAATACTAGATAACACGCCTTAATCCGTCTGCTTCTGCACCAAATCAAGCAGCGCTGCTTCGTGGTCAACGCGGCGGCGTGATGATGAGCGAGTGGTTCGTTTCTTGGGGGCAGCTTGCGTGGGCGCTTGTGAGGTGTGGCTCGTTGTTGGTTGTTTGGCGCGGCTGGTCGATTGAGAAGTCTGTGGAAACTTCGGAGCTGTAGCAGCTCGTGCACGAGAGGCGCGCTTGGCTGGTTTTTTTGGTTGCGGTTGCTCCACTGGTTTTGCTTTCTCACGTACAGTTTGTTGAGGTTGGCTTAGGGCTGGCTGCTCTTTTTTCTTGTCTGCCTCCTCTACCGATGTTTGAGCAGTGCGAGCTTGTGACGATTGGCGAGAGCGCGAGGTCTTTGCTGGTTTGGGCTGAGTAGATGGTTGAGTAGCCGGCTCTTCTTGCGCTACTGCTTTTCCTGATGATGCTTCAGCTGGATGAGCTTTGGCAGGCTGAGGTGCTGGCTTTTTGACGAGCTTGGCAAAGATCATCTTACCTGCAGCGGTCTGAAGGTTGCGAATAATCTCCACTTCGCAGGTGCGGCCCAGCTGGCTGCTGGCTTGCTCTACGACCACCATTGTGCCATCGGGCAAGTGCCCCACCGCCTGATGAGCGTCCTGCCCCTTCTGAAGGAGCGCCAGCGTCAGGTGTTCACCAGGCAAATGCGCCATCCGGATGCTTTGCGCCAGCTCATTCATGTTGAGCACGCCAATTCCTTCCACAGCGGCAACTTTGTTGAGATTATAATCAATCGTGAGCAGCCATGCGCCATGCTGCTTAGCTAGGCTCAGCAGCCGCTCGTCAACCCCTTCACGTGCTTTGCTGCCATCTTGCAAGAGCTCTACCTCAACTTCGTCCATTGCCTGCAATTCCGTCACAACGTCAAGGCCATAACGAGCGCGAGCTCGCTTGTCGCTGTCTGCGTGATCTGCCAAAAATTGCAGCTCGCCCACCACACTCCGTGGAATCACCAGCGTGTCACCAATAAATCCTGTTTTGGCAACGGCCGTAATGCGACCATCCATTAGCACCGACGTGTCGACTAACAATGCTCGCCCTTTTGTTTTGAGCGTGTTACGCGGCAACCGAGCCAGGAGATAGCTGACTTCGCCAAGAATAATAAGTGTGATGATAAGCAACACAAGAGTAGATAATTGCATGTTGTTCCTTTTGTTATGTTTTTAGATAGGTAATGAGTGCGCTGCGGATATCGCGCACGTCATGGATAAAGGGCATCTTGAGGCCACAATGCGGGGCAATCGCTTTGGTAAAGCCGAGCTTTTGCGCCTCAGCAATGCGCCGCTCAGCCGCTTGGGCACTGCGCACTTCACCACCAAGGCCCACCTCGCCAAACACTACCACGCCATCATCAAGGCGTCGACCAGCAGCAGCACTGGCAATGGCCATGACGACGGCTAAGTCGGCTGCCCGATCAGCCAGTTTGAGCCCACCGACAACGTTGATGTAGATATCTTTATCGGATAATTGCAATTTGGTACGCCGCTCGAGGACAGCGATCAAAAGGTTGAGTCGGTTGAGATCAAATCCGCTGGCTGTCCTCTTAGGATACCCGAAATGGGTTGGATTGACAAGTGCTTGGATCTCGACAAGGATGGGGCGGTTGCCCTCAAGGGTGGCCAGCACCACCGATCCATCGGCATTTTGGCGCTCGGCAAGCAGTGCAGCCGAGGGGTTCTCGACCACCGTTAGGCCATGCTCACCCATAGCAAAGATCGCCGCTTCATTCGTGCTACCATAGCGGTTCTTGATGGCCCGCACCACCTTAAAGCCGCCGTAGCGATCGCCCTCAAACTGCAGCACCACATCCACGAGATGCTCGAGTACCTTAGGCCCCGCGATCGACCCTTCCTTCGTCACATGACCCACCAGCACTACTGCCGTTCCTGATTGCTTGGCCGCTTGAATGATGACATTGCTCGCGTTGGTAATCTGGCTTACAGTGCCTGGTGCACTGGTGATCTCAGCCAGGCTCAGCGTCTGAATTGAATCGACAATTACCAGCTGATATTGGCCGGTACGGATGGTAGCCGCAATATCATCAGCACTCGTACTCGCCGCAAACGACAATGCCTCGTGCTGGTCGGCGCCCAGTCGCGTCGCTCGCAGCGCCACCTGCCCAGCCGACTCCTCACCACTGATGTAGAGTACCGCTTGCTGCTGCGCAACTGCATGCGCCACCTGGAGCAAGAGAGTACTCTTGCCCATGCCTGGCTGCCCCGCCAAGAGCAGCACACCACCCGGCAAAATACCACCACCTAGCACTGCATCAAGATCGGCAATGCCCGTTGCAAGCCGAGCTGCTGGCTCATCCTGGCTTGCAGCGGTGATTGGCCGTGGCTGTAGCAACGTACCTTGGCCAGCGCTACGTGCCACAGCAGATTTACCCACTGGGGCTGGCGCTTGCTCAACGAGGCTATTCCACTGGCCACATTGCTCACACTTGCCCGTCCACTTTGGTGAGCGCGCACCACACTGCTGGCAAACAAACATCGTGCGAGCTCGTGCCACTACACTTGCTCCTTGGGTTGCTCAATGCCATTAATGCTTTGGTTGAGCTCATTGGCGCGTACCGACAAGGCATTGAGCCGAGTGATCTTCGCATTATATATCTCAACGCGCTGATTAATCGCGAGCCGCTGTGCCTCAAGCGCTCGCTGACGCGCTAAGAGCTTCTTACGTGCTGCCTGGAATGATGCATCATCGCGAAAGCCGCCATTTTGGGCTCTCGCATTAAACACCTTAATATCAGCCGACAGCTGCTCAGCCATCTCTTTGTACTGTGCTTGATCAGTAGGAAGCTGGGTAGCTTCTTGGTTGATTGCCTTGCTGAGCGCTTTGGCTTCTTGATCGACTTTGTCAAAGACAGCTTGGTAAGCATCACTGCGTGCGACAATCGCCGCACGGTTACGAAAATACCGACTATAGTGCTGCTCTAACTCACTGTTGATTGTACCAATCTGTGTGCCAATAATAGAATGAAGTTCATTATTACGCTCGCCTGGTTCGGCCTGGTCATAATACTTCACCATTGAGGCAATGACCGGATTGGTCTTGATCTTGGCGTACTCTGCTTCGATAAGCTGGTCGATCCGGTGTCGCTCACCTGGGCCAAGCCGCTCATATGCGGCATGTAATAACTCGTGTGCTGTCGTGACGGGTTCGGCGTTAGTCAGTTCTTGATTCTGCACATTGTAGACGTAAATCCGGCGCAGGTGATAGCAGCCAAGGATGGCTGCTGTGCGCTCAGTCGATTTGCAACTCTTATTAAACTCAGCCTTGTCTTGCAATTGCGGCTGGCTTGCATAGAGCAGCTGCCGACCTTTGTCGGTCAGCTCAAGCTGGTCAATCACCGCTTGCATCGCACTATCGGGCTGATACCGGCTCGCCACTGCGGCATCGTAGAGCTCTGGGCCATAGGTGAGTCCGGCCCAGGCCATGCCACCGATCATCACCAGGCCAGCCAGTGTTGAGAGGAGGCGCTTAGGCCTTTTCGCTGCGTGCGTCAATCGTCAGCTCCCCTTTTCGTACTCCAACTGTCAAGACCGACCCCTTGGCGTAGTGATGAGCCAAGATCCCCTCGGCAAGGCGGTGCTCCAGCTCATCCTCAATCGTGCGCCGCAGCGGCCGCGCCCCAAAGGTGCGGCTGTAGCCCTGAGCGATCAACCGTCGCTTTGCCGCTGGCAACACCTTAACGGCAAGGCTCTGACGAGCCAAACGCCGATTAAGCTCAGCAATCTGCAAGTCGAATATCTTCCCAACCTCTGGCTTAGTAAGTGGGCGGAAGGTGATGATTGCATCAAACCGATTGATTAGCTCCGGCCGCATGAATCGCTCCAGTGCCTCACGAGTATATGACTCATTGCGTCGCTGCTGCTGTGCTGTATCGTCCTCGTCGGCCAGTTTGGCCTGGAAGCCGAGGCTGCGATTGTGCTGCATCTTATCTGCACCAAGATTGCTGGTAAGAATGATGATCGTGTTACGGAAGCTCACAACGTGGCCAGTCGAGTCGGTCAATGTACCGTCCTCAAGCAGCTGCAGCAACATCTGGAAGATATCGGGATGAGCCTTTTCGATTTCATCAAACAACACCACACTATAGGGCTGGCGCCGCACTTTGTCTGTCAATTTGCCGCCATCGTCGTAGCCCACGTAGCCAGCAGGCGCACCAACAAGCCGGCTTGCGGTGTGCTTCTCGCCAAACTCACTCATATCGATCTTAATCAGCGCATCATCCGAGCCAAACACCTCACGGGCAAGCACGCGCGCCAGCTCGGTCTTACCAACACCAGTTGGCCCCATAAAGACAAAGCTACCGATCGGCCGCTGGCTGCTCGCCACCCCGCTACGACTGCGCCGAATAGCCCGAGCCACTTTGCTAACCGCTTCTTCCTGGCCAATCAGATATTTGCCAAGGTGTTTCTCAAGATTACACAGCAGCTTCGCCTCACTTGTGCGGACTTTCTCGACCGGGATATGTGTCATCACAGCAATAGCATGAGCAATATTGTCCTCGGTGAGCACTAGTGGAGTTTTGCGACCTTGCTCGCGACGTGCTTGCTCAAGCTGGTCGGTCAATTGGCTAATGCGCTGCTTATACAAGGCAGCACGCTCGTAGTCTTCTGCTGCCACGGCGTCTTCCATCTTCTCATTGAGTGCTTTGATCTCACGGACATACTCGCGCTGCTTGCTTGGCTTGTGTCCCTTCTTAACGCGTACCAGAGCTGCTGCTTCATCAATCACATCAATCGCCTTGTCGGGCATGAAGCGGTCAGCCACATAGCGGTCGCTCATATACACCGCCGACTCAATCACCTCATCGCTGATCTTCACCCCGTGGTGCTTCTCGTAGTAGCTGCGCAGCCCCTTGAGGATTGCTACCGTATCCTTCACGCTTGGCTCCTTAACGAGCACTGTCTGGAAGCGACGCTCCAGCGCGCTATCCTTCTCGATATGCTTGCGATATTCCTCTAACGTCGTCGCACCGATGAGGTGCAACTCACCTCGGGCTAGCGCCGGCTTGAGGATATTAGCTGCGTCCATTGCCCCGCCCTCTGCTGAGCCAGCTCCTACAAGCATGTGTAATTCATCGATAAAGGCAATGATGTTGCCCTGCTTGGTAATCTCGCGAATCAGTGCCGTCAGCCGCTCCTCAAACTGCCCCCGATACTTAGTACCAGCGACAATCGCCGTCATATCGAGCATAACTACTCGCTTGTCGAGCAAATTATCTGGCACATCCTCGCGGACAATCCGCTGCGCGAGGCCCTCAACGATGGCCGTCTTACCTACCCCTGGCTCACCCAGCAAGACAGGGTTATTCTTGGTGCGACGGCTGAGGATCGTCACAAGGCGCTCGGTCTCGCGCGCTCGCCCCACCACAGTATCGAGCTCGCCATCGGCCGCCTTGGCCGTGAGGTCAGTACTGTATTTGCTCAGAGCGCTGCCACCGCGCGGCATTGGCCGCCGCTTCGTGTCGGTGCGGGTGCTCGTGCCACCGCGGCTCTCTTCGCGCATATCATCAAAGTGAGCTTCAAGGTTGCGGACGATCGCCTCGGTATCTGCCCCCATTTCGCGTAGCAATACAGTTGCGCGGGCGTTGTTTTGCTTGAGCAAGCTATAGAGAATATGCTCTGTGCCGAGCTCATCATGTTCATACTCCTTCGCAATTTCCCACCCCATCCGAAGTGTCAATAGAGCCGTCTCAGATAGGCCAGTTGCCCCACCAGTCCGCACCGTAATACTCTTGAGCGGCTGTAGGTGGAGCGAGTCCTCCGCCCGGCGTAGCGTAATGCCAGCATCAGCCAGTACCTTGGTGCCCAGGCTGGCGCTTTGGCTCAGGATACCAAGGAGCAGGTGTTCGGTGCCAATATAGGGGTTGCCATACCCACGGGCAATTGCATCAGCATACTGGACGCTCAGACGAGCATCATCACTCAAATGGCTAATAAAATCTGCAAAATCATCTTCCATGTCGTCCTCCAAAATCTGTGGCCAAAAAGCCACCCTACTCAGTATACGCTGCTTATTAGCACTCGTCAAGGTGGAGTGCTAATAACACGCAAAACCCTACTCTATTATGAGTAGGGTTGGCGTGTCGCAGCGCTTTGCAATTTTACGCTTGGTTTTCAATGGCGCTAAAGAGATCATCCTCGATATTCTTGCGTGGCTTGCGCTCGGCAGGCTGGCTGGCTGCCGTCTCAATATCAAGCTCAAAGCCGGTAAGACGGCTCGCCAGGCGAACGTTTTGCCCGCTGCGGCCAATCGCGATCGATTGCTGGTCTTCCGTCACATATACCTTGGCGTGCTTGTGCTCGCGGTCAATCTCGACCCGCACTACCTCAGCAGGGCTAAGGGCGTTGCGAATGTACGTGTCGGTGTTTTCGTCGTACATGATGATGTCAATCTTTTCTTGGTCGCCGATCTCATTAACAACGGCATTGACCCGTGTGCCATGCCCACCCACGAAGGTACCAACCGGGTCGATCCCTGGCACGGTACTCAGGACGGCCAGCTTGGTGCGGCGACCTGCTTCGCGAGCGATCCCCTTAATCTCAACTGCCCCTGTCTCGAGCTCTGGTACCTCTTGACGGAAGAGATACTCAATGAAGGCTTCGTTGCCGCGGCTAAGGATGAGCTGCGGGCCACGATTGTCGCGCTCGATATCCTTGATGAATACCTTGATGCGGCTGCCTGGTACGTAACGCTCGCCTTGGATTTGCTCACTCTGCGGCAAGATGCCGGTTGCCTTGCCCAGCTCGACCCGCACGACGCGTGGCTCAACCCGCTGGACAATACCCGTCACAACGGTGCCAATCTTGTCTTCGAACTCTGCCAGTACCACCTCGCGCTCAGCCTCGCGCAGGCGCTGCAACACCACCTGCTTGGCAGTCTGGGCTGCCACACGACCAAAGCTCGTCACATTGTGCGTCTCCTCAACGGTACCGCCCAGCTCGGCATCAGGGTTTGTCGCCCGTGCTTCTTCTAGGCTAACCTCTGTCGATGGGAAGTTAACTTCCTCAACGATCTCACGAATGACGAACACCTTGGCGGTGCCGTCGTTGAGGTTGAGCTCTGCCCGAACGTTTTGGTCGCGCTCGCCATTGTCGCGGCGCCAGGCGGCAGCAATTGCTTGCTCGATCACACCCAGGACAGTTTCCTCAGGCAAGTTCTTTTCGTCAGCGATCGTGCGCAAGGCTAACGTAAGCTGCTTAATATTAAGATCTTCCATATTATATACTCCTTTCTATGAAAAACTCCGACCTGCCGGCCGGATATCTACCCATCAGTGTAGCGGATAGCGCGAAGGATGTCAAATGGAACGGCGGGAGTTCTTATCCAACAATCGTCAATATATCACGGAGGTCAGCGATGGCCCATCGTGCATGCCTGGCGGCGGATGAGCCAGCAAAGGTCACCCCATTACCTGTCGCTATAAAGAGCGGCACGTCATTCGCTCCATCGCCCACCACCAAGCAGTCGCTCAGCGAGACCTGCTGCTCGGCAGCCAGTTGGTGGAGCTGCTCCACCTTGGCCACCGCATCGTCATCTGGTGCATCAATCTGGCACAGCATGTCCTGATCATCAAAGATAAAATGATTGCTCGCGCGCCAAAGTGCGACGCCAAGCTGCTCTGCTACCATGCTCACCAAGATATCCATCGCACCAGAGTTGATGGCCACGCGGTAGCCCCGCGCTTGGAGCGCCGCAACAACCATTTGAGCATGTGGCATATAGGTGTACTGGCTGAGGACACGCCGCACCGCCTCTCTGTGGCAGTCGCCCCGCTGCTGGTAGCGCTGCAATAACCAGGCTTGGCCCTCAGCATCGGTTATCTCGCCTTGAGCAGCACGCGCCATCAAGGCAGCATCCTCTTCTGGCGTAATGCCCATGGCGAGATTGAGATTGCGCCAAGAGTTGTCGCGGATCAAGGTATGATTGAGGTCAAATACAATAAGCTTTGGCTGCATTAGCCAGGTACTCCCTGCCCAGGGCACGTAGCGAGGGCGCGCTGCATGGCGGCTTTTTCGCCTGTGGTGACCCAAAGGTGATATTTACGTTTGACGGCAATTTGCCGGGCAATGTATTGGCAGCGAAACGGCTTATAGCTAGGCAGCCACGTCGCAGCATCGCCATCACCCTTTTGCTGGTTGGCCGGGCCATCGACCGCTAGAAGCTCAAGTGGATCATTAGCAAGCTGCTGCCGCTGCTCGCTACTGAGCTGCTGTGCACCGGTTTGCCAGGCATTACTGAGGGCAACAACGTGGTCGATCTGAACCGCAGTGCTCGTGCCACTCCCTCGCTGGAAAGTGATACGCTTACCCGTATATGGGTCGTCGAGCTGGCCACTGGCTACCTTGCAATTGCCGCTCACCACCGCCTGCTTGAGGTCGCGCGCGAGGATGATATTGCGCGTATCACAGCCACTCGTCGTTGCCCAGCCCGCACCAAATTGGCTGCGCGTATATCCAGTCTTGGGCGCACGACCTTTAACGGGCAATGCCTCCAGCGCTACTAGCGCCTCGCCGTTACCCTGTGGCGAGTGGCTTGACTGCGCCAACTGCCACGCTGCATATATCGCGAGCGCAATAATGACAATACCAGCGAGCAAAAACATCGTTATGACGCGGCGACGGCGATATCCCATAGTCATATCATAGCATAGGGTCAATTTTTGGCGGGCTCATGCACATTCCGGTATACTAGTTTTATGCAACAGGTTACTCATCTCATCGACTTTTTTATACCAACTCACTATCAGCTGGCACTGGATATTGATCGCCAGCAGCGGCACTTTGCAGGGCAAGTGAGAATCACTGGCGAGACAACGCAGGCCGATATGCCGATCAAGCTACACGCCAAAGACCTCACGATCACCAGCGCAACAATCGACGGCCAGCCAGCCTCTGTGGAGCATAATGATGACGAAATCTCGCTGCACCTACCAACGCTGAGTGCTGGCACTCACACCATTACTCTCACGTACGAAGCAGCGATTACTGACTCACTCCACGGTCTCTACCCCTGTTATTATCAGCACGACGGTGCGAAGAAAGAATTGCTCATGACGCAGTTCGAGAGCCATCATGCGCGCGAGGTCTTCCCCTGTATTGATGAGCCTGCCGCTAAGGCAACCTTCGACATAACCGTCACAACTGAGTCAGGCATCACGGTGCTAGGCAATATGCCCGTCCAGTCGCAGCAAGAAGCAGATGGTCGACTCACCACTGCCTTTGCCCAGACGCCACGCATGAGCACCTATCTGGTGGCGCTCGTGATGGGTGAGCTGCAGCACATCACTGGCCAAACAAAAGATGGCGTAGAGGTGTCGGTCTGGGCTACGCCAGCGCAAGCCCCTGTGAGCCTCGATTTCGCTCTTGAGCATGCCATCCGCTCGATCGAGTTCTTTAATGAGTACTTCGACACGCCCTACCCCTTGCCTAAGTCCGACCACGTTGCGGTACCAGACTTTAGCAGTGGTGCGATGGAGAACTGGGGGCTCATTACCTACCGTGAGTCTGCCCTGCTGGCTGACCCAGCCACGACGACCATCGCCGACAAGCAATACATCGCCACCGTCATTAGCCACGAGCTCAGCCATCAGTGGTTTGGCAACCTCGTGACGATGAAGTGGTGGGATAACCTCTGGCTCAATGAGAGCTTTGCCAACATGATGGAATACCTAGCGGTCGATGCCATCCATCCCGAGTGGCACGTATGGACGGATTTTTGCAACCACGAGGGTGCGCTGGCCTTTGGCCGTGACGCAATTGATGGTGTGCAGCCCGTCCAAACAGCTGTTCATCATCCGGATGAGATTAGCACGCTCTTTGACGGAGCGATCGTCTATGCTAAGGGTGGGCGCCTCCTCTATATGCTCATGCATTGGCTGGGCGAAGACGCTTTTCGCACTGGTCTGCAAGCATACTTCGACACCCACGCCTATGGCAATGCCGAGGGTGATGACCTATGGCACGCGCTGAGTCAAGCCAGCGGGCGCGATGTTGCCGCACTGATGAATCACTGGATTCGCACGCCTGGCTACCCAGTCGTTGCAGTCTCGCATAGCGGCTCGCAGCTCATACTTGAGCAACAGCGTTTCTTTATTGGCCCACACGCAGCCGATGACACTACTTGGCAGATCCCCCTTCATAGCTCATCACCAGCTATTCCAGCACTGCTCACCACACAGCGCACAGTAGTAGAGCATAGTCTGGATGAGCCAGTCCTTCTCAATCACGACAATGTCTCGCACTTCATCACACAGTATGATGACGCATTGCTAGAGCGTTTGCTTGGCCAGGTGCGGCGCGGTGCGCTATCTGTCGTCGATCGCTCACTCTTACTTACCCAACAGCTGTTGCTAGCGCGGAGTGGCCGCGTATCGAGCGCCAGCTTACTCACTCTCCTCGATGCCTATCGCAATGAGACAGATGAGCATGTTTGGAGCGTGATGTCGTCAGTGGTTGCCCACCTCAAGCTCTTCGTTGAGCCACACAGCCCTGCCGAGCAGGCACTGCGGCAGTTCGTGGGCCAGCTCGCTCAGCAAAGTTATGACCGCCTTGGCTGGAGTGCGCGCCCTGGTGAACCCGAGAACGACACCAAGCTGCGCTCAACGATCATCGCGCACATGCTCTATAGCGAGCAACCTGCGGTGATTGCCGAAGCGCAGCAGCGCTACGCAGCGGGTGGCCTATTGGCTCTCGATAGCGAGCTGCGCAGCCTGATTGCCAGTAGTGTTGTCCGCCACAGCCAGCAGCCTCAGCTGCTGATCGATGAGCTTCTGGCACACTATCGGGCAACAGCCAGCAGCGACCTACGCCAAGATATCGCCAGCGCCGTGACGAGCACGCGCGACGCCGCGAGTATTCACAAACTGCTCACCCTTATGATGGATACCGAGACAGTCCGCACCCAGGACACCGTCTTTTGGTTTGTTTACTTGCTGCGCAACCGTGATGCACGTGACGCTACATGGCAATGGCTGCAAGATAATTGGCAGTGGATTGAAGAGCACTTCGGTAGCGACAAGAGCTTCGACTACTTCCCGCGCTATGCTGGCAACATCCTCGCTTCACGCCAACAGCTGAGTGAATATCAGCGCTTCTTTGCACCACTGCGCAATGAGCCAGCCCTCACCCGCGTGATTGATATGGGCATTACAGATATCACCGCCCGCGTTGAGCTCATTGAGCGCGATAGCCCGGCGGTTGTGGCAGCACTCACGAAGGTATAGCGAGGCGCGAACCGTGCACTTGCATTTCCCAGTACTACTGGTTTTTACCGGCGCAAGCTAATCTGTCAGAAAACAGAGAACTCTTGCACTCTACCGAGTGAAGCGGTAAGGTGCGATTGTGCAGGAAAAGCTATAGATCTATGTAGCTTAAGTCACAAAACCACCACTACTCAACAACTTCAATCCGCACCACCCGCGGTGGACTGCCACTGGTAGCAATCGCGATAAGCTGGAGATTCATAGTGGTGATGCGTTCGTGGTGCGCATAGAACCGCGCGGCATAGTGCATTTGATTGCGCTTCTTGCGGGTAATCGCCGCGAGGCCATCACCTGCATAGTCATCCGTGCGATGCTTCACTTCAGCAAAATACAGCGTATCACCATGCTGCGAAATAATATCGATCTCACAATATTTTGTCCGCCAGTTGCGCGCCACAATCTGATGGCCGCGCTGCTGCAAGGCGTCTGCTGCAGCCGTTTCGCCAGCATGGCCACGCGTGATCGTCGTGTCAGCTTGCTGCGTGGTGTGTGCTTGGTCTGCTGAGTGAGGGCTATCATTGCGGTAGTGCTGGAGTGGTTTGAAGCTGAGCCGATGCAGTGGTGTCACTCCGTGGGTGGCAATCGCCGCTCGGTGCTGCGCTGTGCCATAGCCAGCATGCGCCGCAAAGCCATAGCCGGGGTAGAGCACATCTTGCGCGGCCATATACTGGTCACGCGCCACCTTCGCAATGATCGATGCCGCCGAGACACTTGGCACTAATGCATCTGCCTTGGGTAGCATCGTGACATACTGCTCTAGTGCTGTTCCAGCCAAGAAGTTTACCTTGCCATCGATCACAATCTCCGTGAGAGTAATACCTTTCTCACGGCATTGTTGCTGCACTGCTTCTACCGCTCGCCGTGTTGCCAGGCGGAGAGCTTCGCTCATCCCTACGTCATCCAGCTCTGCCGCACTCACCCAGCCAAGCGCATACGCCGCTGCCTGCTCTTGGATAGCTTGGGCAAGCGCTTCACGGCGTTTTTTCGTTAATTTCTTGCTGTCGTCTAGCCCATCTATTGCCGCACCACCCAGCACCACTGCGCCAACCACCAGCGGCCCCGCCCATGGCCCACGCCCAACTTCATCAATCCCAAGTATCATACTATGATTGTCTCATATTTTATGGTATAGCGCACACTGCCGATATTCATACTCGTTTAGCTTCGCCACACCAACAGCCACTCCCCATATCGTCAAGCAACATAGTGATGTATAATATACAACTCCTATCTCTGTTTTTGTTCGCTTCTCTTGCTGATTTGTCTATTTTCTGTTGCGAGAGCGTAGCTAATCAATTACAATCAGGGCAAGCCTTCGGCTTAGCAACTATTACTTCATCACAAGGAGGAGTATGACAAAAACGCTTTGGCACACGCTGTTTGCTACCGGGGTGTTTGCCTGTGCCATTGCTGGATGCGCTGGCGTCCCTACTAAGCCAGTTGCAGCAGTGCCAGTGCATACCATACAGCCACACGAGGTATGCACACATCAGCATCATACAGGTGCGTATACGCTTGATAAGAGCAACCCATACGGGTGGTCGTGCTACGACCTCACCTACTCGATATCGCTCTTCTCAGGCTTTACCTTCACAGCCAAGGGCAGCCTCAATATGCAGGCATATTGCACGGCTCACCACCATGGCACGCGCGCCGTCCTTAGCCATCAGCAGGCTCAGCCAACCTGGCAGTGCGTACTATAGCACTCACCCTCGCAAAAGATACAGCACCAAACCATACAGCATTAACACGAAAGGATCATTCATACCCACCATGGAAATCACCGGGCCAGCACCACTCCTCATACTAGCAGTCGCACTTAACGTCGTGTATTTTATCTTGCTCATCTGTGGCATTTGTTGGGTTGTCCGGCAGGGCCGACGCACCAAGCAGATCAGACGGCACGTGGCTGCGATCGACGAGAATCTCGAGGCGATTCGCGCCGTTCTCACCGAGCAAGCAGAATCTCGCAAGACAAAATAATAGCATTGGTACACGAAAGCATAAAGCCACCCTCAAGCGGTGGCTTTGCTTTATGCCTCGCTACTTAGCTATTTATGCGCTGCGACGAGCTATCTGCTGCCACCCCACTACAGTCAGCCACACTAGCCAAACAAGCAGTGCCCCAGCAGTATTGGCCGCGATATCCCAGTTGGTATCATCCAGCGGCAAGCGAGCCACGCCAGTCTTCGCCACTAGTAGCTCAAACAGCTCATTCATACAGCCAAGCGCCGACACTAGCGCAAACAGCGAGAATGCCTCCACCAGCCAGTAGCGGTGCCACCCCAGCGCGTGCTTGAGGTAGAGCCACAGGCAGCCGGTAAATATCCCACCACCGATGAAGTGCGTCATAAATGCCGTGTCTTGCCCATCGATCAACGGTGATGGCACATACCACGAGATAAAGAACAACCCACATGCCAAATATAGCAGCCAGCGGTGGCGCCGCTCGTGCGTATGGCCATAATGCTGCAAGATAGGTGGTATACTACTCGCCAAGACAATTGGTATAATAATCGAAACAATGGTAAAGATACTCATACTTCTAGTATAACATCAGATACAATCTAGCTGCCACAGACCGGTAACGTATCATGATATAGCTATTGCAGCGAATACGTTGTGCGTATTATCTCCGCGTCTCATCCATATATCACACCCTCCTTTTCGGTGCTCAGGAGAGGTTGCTCATCAAAGCCTTACGAGCCAAACGTTCAAGGCAAAATAGACTAATAGCGTAGCTCTCCTCATACAAATCCGCCCCCTGTATAGAGGCGGATATAAAAGCTTTCTTGCGATGGCCATTCTACGCGGCTTCGTGGCGAGCGGCAACCTCGGCAGCCTTAGCGTCTAGCTCAGCTTGCTTGGCGTCTTCTGCAGCCTTTTTCTCAGCAGCTTCTTTGGCCTTTTCTTCTTTGAGGCGAGCAGCCTCGGCCTCGGCATGAGCATCGTGCACGTTGTTCACCGCCTCGCGGTCAAACTGTACGGCAGTTAGGCGAGCCGACTTACCACTGCGGCCACGCAGGTAGCTCAAGAAGTTACGGCGCACCTTAGCGCGGCGCATCACCTCAACCTTCTCAACCAGTGGGCTGTGCAGCAAGAACGACTTCTCTACCCCCACACCGCTGGTAATCTTGCGTACAGTAATGCGGCTGGTGTGCTGACCCTTGTTGTCGGTGCGGATTACCACGCCTTCAAACATCTGGATACGCTCTTTGTTGCCTTCTTTGATTTTTTGGTGGACGCGGACCGTGTCGCCACTCCGCACATCAACGACGGCAGGCTTTTTCTGCTGGTCATTGACTTTTTGGATCAGTGCAAAACTCATGACTTTCTCTCTATTTAATTATTAGATGACAATTCAGTTATTGATTGTACCATATTTTGTGTGCAGGGAGAAGAGGGGGAGAGTGCTTTTGCATCAATACTCCAAACATCGCTCAACGCGAACTAGCAACAGCCCCGCTCAGCACCACGAAGAAGTTTTTTATTATAACAAAGAACCTCTCTACCCTACTTTTTGGTGTGTTGCCTCATATGCAGCTTTAATTGTCTGTCCTTCAGATGAAGTATCAATACCAACTGATGATGCCATTAGCACCAACACGCCATCTTCAAAATTACCCTTTACAACAGTCAATTTACCATTACGAACCTCATATACATCGCTGAGCTTGCTATCTGGTCCATTTTGCTCCTGAGTGTAAAACTCTACTTTTTGGACTGGTAGTTTCTCTGCTTCATTGCCTTGCTCGTCTATTCTGTAGCTGCCTGGGGTCTTTAAATCAACTGTAGACCAGTTTCCTTGTTGGTCCTGCACATAGAAGGTCATGGTTTTATCAGGTGATACATCACCTGTAATATTACCATGCTCATCTCCAACGAAAAGGTTAGAATACACTGTACTCTTTCCACTTTCACCGTCCGGAACAACTAGAAGGCCGCGCATGACATTGATTTTTGTCCTGCTTTTTAGCGCTTCATCGACTTGTGTACGAAAGGCCTCATTAGCTTCCGCAGACAGCTTCTTCTCACCAGGCCGAGCCTTTTCTGTCGACTGCTGCTCAGGCGATTGGGTTGGAGGTGCTGAGAAAGATGGTATCTCCGTTGCTTTGTTAGTAGAGTGAGATTGCTTAGGCTGTGAAGTCTTGTTGCGTGCTGGCGCTTCGATGGATGGATTTGCGCTTGGTGTTGCTGACGACGTTGCTTCGGCAGTGACAGCAGGTTGATCTGGTTGTGCTTCATTTCGTGGTGTTTCTGCAGAGCACGCCGCCGCACCAAATGCCAAAGCTAGGCCAGCACCTGCCCCAATAAGCTCTTTTGTCTTCTTCTTCACATTATCAGCTAATCGTTCGCCCATTTTTCTTTCCTCCTCTTTCTCTGTATCATCACTGGTGGATGATGCCTATTTTGGATTTATAATCTAAACTATACCGCACTTTGGTATATATAGCAACTAGTTTAGCTGGTGATGCTTTCTTGGGCTGCGCTTGCTCCACCTTCGCGGCGGTTCACTACCTGTACAGCTCTGTTCTCGTACGCTTGCTGGAATTTATGCTGGAGCACACGCTTGGCAGCATCATTGCGCACTAGGTCATACATCGTCTGCGAGTCGTATGCATAGAGGGCAAGCACAAGCGCCTCGCCAGCAGACGGCAGCACACGAGTGCGCAGCTGTTTTTTGTTGATAAGCCCAGCCTGCCGAGCTTTGTTGAGGAATATCTCTAGGTCGTGCTCAGAAGCGCACTGGCTCCCTATCTCGGGCAAATCTTGAATGCGAAATACCTGCTTGTCTGCATCATCATCTACGCTATTTTCTAGCAAGGAATCGATCAGTGGCTGCGCAAGCTCTACAAGCTGCTCGATCTGGGCGCGTACTTCTGCACTAAGGGCGGCCTCTGCAGCGCGGAGGGCTTCTTGCTGCTCTTTGGCTTCTACTGCTTGACGGTTAGCGGCAGCACGGGCAGCTTCGAGAGCTCGCTTTGCGAGTGTATAGTCGACGTATGGCACGCTGCTGACCGAAGCTTCATTTTCTGCGCTACCAGCGGCTGGTAACGCCTCGCTGCGAGTAGTGTTGGCTGCTTCATGCGCTGCAGCTGCAGTATCCTGTGACGTCCACTCAATCATCTGAATCCGGTGTTCGGCACGGCGGCCACTTACTGGTCTCTCTTCTGTTAGTCCTTGCATAGCAATGTCTGCCGACACCGCACGATAGACATTGGTTGAATAGCCTCGCTGGCCATGCTCATTTATGAGGTATCGCTGGCCGCGCTGGAGGACAAGGCCACTACGCTCCAGCTCTTCTGTAATGATCATAGTGGGGCTATCTGATTTTTGTGCACTATACAGCAAGGCATTTGCTCGTCTATACCGCTCGAGCTTTGTTTGCACTTTGCTTGGATCATAAATTGCATCACCTAGCTCTTGCACTGTCCACGCTTCGCCAGCAGATTCTGCAAGAACCTCCGCGAGCCGCTGGCTGGCATCTTTTTTGATAAAATCTGGTGTCATACGGCTACCATATCCCAGCTTGTTGCCTGAGCGTGGTGTTCGGTCATC
This sequence comes from uncultured Candidatus Saccharibacteria bacterium, assembly GCA_937990725.1. Classification (GTDB taxonomy): domain Bacteria; phylum Patescibacteriota; class Saccharimonadia; order Saccharimonadales; family Saccharimonadaceae; genus Saccharimonas. The sequence goes on from CALKQS010000015.1 coordinate 36,305, forward strand.
ATCAGGAAAGACATCAGGAAAGACATCAATATACCCAGGCTCGCCTCCCTCACCAGCCGATTGCGCCTTCTCGACCGCTTCTTTGCCCCAGATACGAATTGCTGTTTCCTCAGATACGACTGCCAAAGGTGGCTCCGTGAGACCCATATAATATGCCAGCTCGGCGTTGATCTCACCAATCCTATCTTCGACGATTTGGCGCCGCTGCTGTACGTCTTTGCCAAGCGGGGTTGCGTTATATATTTCATTAGCCTGCTCTGCTGCTTCATCGGGCATCAATGGCGCATAGCCAAGATGCGTTGCAGCTTCCATCACTTCATCTTCTGCTTCATAACCGCCATCCTCCTCCATTGATTGTCTTTCTTCTTCGGCTATTGCGGCAAGCGTAGCCTCGCAGATTGCTCGCTCCTCTTGGTAGCGTTGGAGAACACCTGGTGGCACCGTGCTCCTCTCGCCAGTCTGCACAAACTCCTCGAGCGCTTCTTGCTGGTCGTTTTAATTATCCGCAGATTTTGCCCATTAATATCCTCCTCATATTCGTGTTCCGATTCCTTCGCATCACGAATAGCCAGCTTGACTTCTCTGTAGAGTTCATTATCTTTTTTGATTGCAACTTCTATTCTTGTAGATGCATACTCGGGACGAGTATCGTGATGAGATGGCTGCTGGTCTATAGATCTTTTCATTATCACTCCGTATTATGAGCCACTGCGGCTATGCAGGGCTCTTTGCTCGGTTTGTATCATGCATCATATAATAGCATTTGGCGCGAAAGTATTGCAATAACGGCTGTTTGTCCTTATACTACTCCTTTCTCTTTCTCGCCTGTGTGCGGTATACTAGAGTCTATGGATTATAACAAACTCGCACTCGACCTACACAAAAAATATAAGGGGAAAATCACCACCAGCCTGCGCGATAGCGATGAGCTTGACCGCGATAAACTCAGCAGCTACTACAGCCCCGGCGTGGGCGCGGTCAGCAAGGCAATTGCAGATGACCCCACTACTCTGCCCACCTACACGTGGACGAATAACCTGGTGGCAGTCATTAGCGACGGCTCGGCCATTCTGGGCCTGGGCGACCTTGGCCCCAAAGCCGCCATGCCAGTGATGGAGGGTAAGGCGCTGCTGTTTAAGCACTTTGCTGGTGTGGATGCCGTGCCAATCGTACTGGATGTACACCAGCCAGAGGAGATCATCGCTACGGTTAAGGCGATCGCACCGAGCTTTGGCGCGATTAACCTCGAGGATATCGCCGCGCCCAAGTGCTTCGAGATTGAGGAGCGCCTGAAGGCCGAGCTCGATATCCCCGTCTTCCACGATGACCAGCACGGCACGGCTGTGGTGGTACTGGCTGGGCTAATCAACGCTGCCAAGCTGACGGGCCGCAGCCTGGCTGATAGCAAATTCGTCGTGGTCGGCGCTGGTGCTGCTGGCACTGCTATCATCAAGCTGCTGCACACCTATGGCGCTCGGCACATCGTGGCGGTTGATAGCAAAGGCATCGTGGGCAGCCACCGTACCGACCTCAACGCCGAAAAAACCGCCCTGCTTGCCTATGTTGATGCCTCGCAGCAAGGGTCGCTCGAAGACGCCATGGCCGGTGCCGATGTATTCATTGGCGTATCGCGCGCGGGGCTGCTGAGCCCAGAGCTCGTTGGGATGATGGCCACAGACCCGATTATCTTTGCCCTGGCCAACCCAGTGCCAGAAATCATGCCAGATAGCGCCAAAGCAGCTGGCGCTGCCGTCATCGCCACTGGCCGTAGTGACTTCCCCAACCAAGTCAATAACGCTCTGGCCTTCCCGGGCATCTTCCGTGGTGCACTCGATAACGGCGTGCAAAAAATCACCGATGAGCACAAGCTCGCCGCCGCCCAGGCACTGGCAGCGTTGGTTGATGAGCCCACAGCAGACTACGTCATCCCCTCACCATTTGATGAACGCGTGGTTGAGGCCGTGGCGAAGGTTATTCGCTAGGTCAATATTTATACTCGCCAAGGTCTACATTCCTAAATCTTGCCTTCTCACTTTATATACCTCACGTAACCTCGTAGAGCACTGGTTATATCGGTGAGTTTTGTCACGCAAGAGACAGCAAGCCCAAGAAATAAAACTACGTAGCATACAAAGCCACGTAGTTTTATTTCTGCACGGTTTCTCTTTAAATGCTACCTACGCGCTGTTTGCGTAGCTCTCGTCGAGAGCGTCCGGTAATTTCTGCCAATGTCGCCAGCTGGTGCTGCTTGTCACAAACACCGATCAGCATAATCAATTCGTGCACCTGCATTGCTGTGAGTTGCTCACGCACGCCTGCAAGTGTATTGTCCATCTGGTTGACCCGTAGGTTCGATATGTAGACACGCATCACATTGTGCTTCGCGTCCTTACTGTAAATCACAGGGTGCGGGTAAGTCGATTCACCGTTTTTATCAACGCTTGAGAATTTACCAGCATGAATTAAACCACCGTCCGACATAGCCACCTGAGCATAGTGTGTGAGACGTTGCTGTACATTTGGTGCTATATAATTCCACGGTGTTGACCTGTAGCCGTCCATTCGACGCTCAATTTCTTGCAGTGCTTTGCTACGGCAATCGATCACAAGCGCCCCAGGTACGTTATCGACAACAACTTTACAACTCACTGTACTATCACGACTATCCACCTCAAGCCATGGTACAAGCTTGTGCGGCAAGGTAAGGTAATCAAGCGGCACACGTTCGGTTTCTGCACGAAGGTGTAGTGGTTCTGATACTGGCAGCGACGTGACATTATCTGGCTGATTCGACTTGTTAGGCAGTATATCTACTGAGTCCTGCATGCTGCGTCGTTTATTGCTAGATACATTTAGCAAATCATGGGTTGCTAGCTGGTCAGCTGTCGGTTGGTACGCTACCAGTGCATTGGCTAGCCGCTCAGCCGCCTCAGCAATGATCTGTTCCGTTTGCATATCAATTAACTGACGATCAGCGTGCTGTGCACTCTTTGGCCAGAGGCGATCAACCAAGCGCTGTGCTATATCATGAGTTATCGCCTTATCCGATCGATCAAACCATTGTAAGAGCGCGATTTGCGTCTGGCTAATCTGTGGTATATGCTCTGTGAGGTAGTGGCAGAAGGACAGCAACGTATCAGCCGGTACCGTTGTGTGCTCCTCGTCTCGCGATTGTTCAAGCTGCCGAGCCTGCGTAACTAACGCCGTATGCTCTGTTTGTAATGCATCGAGATGTTGACTCTCCGGTTTACAGATCGCAATTTCGTCATCATAGCATGGTTGCTGTGGCTCATCAAAGGCTATCTGTTCGCACTGCGCTACTGCCCAATCGACTGCCTCCTGAACTAACTTTTGGTATATATCGTTAGCTGCCGATGGTAGCAGAGCTTTATCCTGCTGCCATTCAGTACGCTTTGGAATAACCGTATGACACCAATCTGGCACCTGCACTATTCCGCCAGCCAGAAATACCGTCTTAACGGCGCGCACACTTCGCATCGCTAGCTTGTCGCGCTGCTTATTGATGTATTGTATTGCTGTGCACGCTCCGCTGCTGCCGGATACAATCGCATATTTGCTGTACGCCACGAGTTAGCTTCGCACAATAGTGCACGACGCATGCAGTATTTATACCTCTCACTCGTAAAGTGGCACTGCCGAAGCGTATGCTCAGTATTTTGCATAGCTATAGCCGCCTCCTTATGCTGTTGCATCACAAGCGATAAGTGCTCAAGCACACCACCAAAGACTGTAAAACTCGCATTGAGTGATGCTATATCTTCTTCTAACTGCCGTTCGTTTAGGCTCGACTCACGCTCACTAGACGGCATTTTACCAACATTGTCTGGTAGCGTTATGCTAAGCTCTTCTCCACTAAGGTTACGGTCTATGACAGACACTTGAAGTGATTCGGGTTCTCGTGGATAATCAATCTGTTCATGCGACATGCCATAATATAATACGCAAAAAATGATACTTTGTCAAAAAATCTGCTATGTAATACATGGTACAGATCGGCCCTAAGTACTCTTCAGCAAGATAGCACGTTTATATCACCCGCCCGACTTCCTCTAGCGTCGTCTCGCCGCGCAGAGCAGCAAGGACGCCAATTTGCTCGAGGGTGAGCATACCTTCGCGCTGGGCGGCTTTTTCGATGACGTCTGGATGGACATCGGTAAAGTCTCCGCGGATGAACTTCTGAATACCTGGGGTCACGATAAGCTGCTCCATAATCACCATACGGCCCTTGTAGCCAAATGGCGCATCATCGCTTGGTACTGGCCGCCAGAGTTTGAAGGTGTCGAGATCCGGATGCTCTACCTCCTCAGGAATATCAGCCAGGACTCGCTTGACATAGCTGCGCGTGGCGTCATCCGGCTCATAGGCTTCTTTGGTCTCGTCCACGAGACGCCGCACCAAACGCTGCGCCACCACAAGGCGGATAGCACTGGCAAAAATCGGGTTCACACCAATTAGGTCGATCATCCGACTAAAGGCTGCACTACTACTATTGGCGTGGAAGCTCGACATCACCAAGTGGCCGGTAATCGACGCTTGAATAGCAGTGCGCGCCGTATCGACATCACGGATCTCACCCACCATCACGACATCTGGATCGAGACGGAGCACGCTGCGCAAACCCTCGCCAAAGCTCCCACCGGCGCTCGTATTAATCGGGATCTGCGAGATGCCAGCCAAGCCATATTCGATTGGATCCTCTAGCGTAATGATCTTGCGATCGGTCGTGTTGAGGGCATTGAGCATACTATAGAGCGTGGTAGACTTACCCGAGCCCGTTGGCCCAACCATCAACACAAGGCCGCGCGGATGGCTGATGATTTCATCAATCTGCTGGCGCTGCTTGGGCGGAATACCCAGCAAATCAAGATTAAGTAAGCTTTCATCGAAATTAAAGAGACGCAACACAGCATCCTGCCCGTACATGGTTGGCACAGTCTCAACACGGATATTGAGCAAGTGCGTTGCGTTGCCATGCGTGACATCCTTTTGGATGTGGCCAGACTGCGGCTCCATCGAAGCACTCGACACGCCAGCTCGGCTGGCGAGCTCACCCATGATCACGCGGTAGCGGCTGCGACTAATCGTTGCTACGGGGTGGAGCGCACCATCGACACGAAGGCGAATCCGGATGTCGTGGCGTTCATTCTCGATGTGGATGTCGCTCGCACCAAGCATATCCGCCTGGTTGATCAAGAAGTCGAAAACCTCCTCACTACTGACTCGCCCAAGCGTCTGACTCACCTCGGCAATGGTCTCACTATCGCCTGCTTTGGCAATCTTAATGTCGTCATAGACGATCTTCTTTGGCGGGTCGAAGCGGTTCATCAGTACGCGGTAGGCGCTGAGGCTAATCAGATAGAAATCGACAGGCAACCCCTGGTCTTGATAGGTACGCCGCGTCCGCTGGATGACCGACTGGGGCGTTTGTGTCGTAACGGCAAACTGATACGATTCCTGCTCATTACCATCAGTCAGCGGCAGCATATAGAGGTTGTGCATCTCCTCGATCGTCATTAGGTCGCGTGCTAGTGGCAGTGTCTCCTCGATGGGGCGCATATCAAGGTATTTGAGGCCAAGAATGCGCGAGCGTTGTTCGGTCGACGCCTCATCTTGCTGACGACGACGTTGTTGGACTTCATCTTCATTCATCCTTCTTAGTGTAACAAAAAGCTCGTGGTAAATATAGAGGTAAAGGAAGGTGCGCCTATATATAAGACCAGAGAACCTTTTTGAAATTGAGATGCTTATGGCTCACGGCTCGTCGATATATGCTATTTTTTTTGATATCTTACAGATTGTTTCGGCAAGCTTCAGGTATAATACAAATATGCCAGAGATTATTGTTATCGCGCACAACATTCGCTCAGCGCACAATGTTGGGTCGATCTTTCGTACCTGCGAAGGATTTGGTGTGCAGCGGCTCATCCTCAGTGGCTACACTCCCTACCCCGATCTCGCCCTTCAGCCAACCCCACCACACTGCGCCTACCAGCCTGAAGAGACAGTGCGAGCCGACCCACGTTTGCCACACATCCGCGAAAAGATCACCCAGCAAATCCACAAAACGGCGCTTGGTGCTGAAGCTCTTGTGCCGTTCGATTACCAGCCAGAGCTCGACCTCGCACAATTTGCCGGCTATCGCATCGTCGCGCTCGAGCAAGCCTCTACCTCTGTTAATCTTTCGCAGTATCAGCCACCAGATAAGCTCGTCCTTTTGCTTGGCGAAGAAGTCCATGGTATTTCGGCCGAGACGCTTGCGCTCGTGGATGACATTATCGAGATTCCGATGTATGGGCAAAAGGAATCTTTTAACGTATCAGTCGCAACCGGTATTGCGCTCTATGCGCTCACAACTGCTGGATAATTGCAGTACGATATGTACCCATTTTGTTTGCGTTGTAGCAAATATCGGGTTATACTAGCAGCAGGTGGCACGACCAAGCCACCGCACACAGCTTGCCTGTGCTTGAGCTTATTTCCGCTCGCCTTGCAAGTATCTGGCCTCGCGCCACCCTGGTCGTAGACGCAATTGTTCGAAGTTTCTTATCTGACACGCGCAATCTGCAGACTCCCAGGGTGGCGCGAGTCACCCCCCCTCGCGGGGACGGCATTATTTAACAACAACGCAGTCTCTACCGAGGATTTGCGCAAGCTCATCCTGCAGTCGCTGCTGCGCGTCGACCCGGAATGGCAGGCGAATCGCCGACGTTTTGTCATCACCGAGCATCATAACAATATCATGCTGGCCCGGGTTTTGTGTACACAGCTGCTTAAACTTCGTAAGAGCAGCCATATCATCGGGGTTCTTGACCCGCACATAGACCGTTGGGAGCGTATCAAGCGGTTTGGGTGGCGGGCTCTGTGGCACTGACGGTGCTGTCGTGCCTGCCGATGCTCGCGCTGAACGCTGGGTAGTATTCTTCTGCGATGATGACCGGCGGCGCGGCGTAGCTGCTGGGCCGGTTGGTGCAGACATCGTGCGACCAGTTGCTTGGTATTCGGTTAAGTCGGTATCAGTCACGACGGTGATTTCATTGGCAATTAGCTTCGCTTCATCACCAAGGTTGCCATCGCGATCGCGCGCGCTCACCTTGCCACTGGCAGTGATTACCACATCTTGCTCCAGCTGGCCAGCCAGCTTCTCGTACAGATTCGGGAAAATGATAATCTCACTCTCACCAGACTTGTCCTCAACCCCTACAAAAGCCATCTTGCTACCCGACTTCGTCACAATCGTCCGCAAGCGCGTCACGAGACCACCGATCGTCACCGTCTGGCCATCGATCTGTGGTGAGACATTACGCAGTGGCACGGTCTGTTCAGCAAAGAATGTATCGTAATGGTCGAGCGGGTGCGCACTAATGTAGAGACCAATCAGCTCGCGCTCCCACATCAGGCGCTCTTTGTCGGTGTGTTTGACGGGCGCTGGCTTAAGCTCAATTGACGGCATGACCTCTGTAGAGCTATCGGCGAGGCTACCAAAGAGGTCAGTCTGGCCACTCAGCGCTTCCTTTTGTAATTTACTCGCAAAAGCAAGGACATTCTCAAGATTAAAGAGGAGGTCGGAACGGTCGCCCAGCGCATCAAAGCCGCCCGACTTAATGAGCGACTCCCAAACCCGCTTATTGCACTTACTCGTCGAGACACGTTTAGCAAAATCTTCTACTGTAGCAAACTTCCCATCGCGGTCACGCATCTTGACGATCTCTTCCACCGCTCCCACGCCAACACCCTTCACTGCTGCCATACCAAAGCGGATCTGTTTCTTGCCCGGTACCACAGCAAATTCCTCGTATGATTCATTCACATCAGGGTTGAGTACCGTCAGGCCCATATGCTTACACTCGGTGATCTCGATCGCTAGTCGGTCGACGTCATCATGGTCGCTTGTCATCAAGGCTGCCATAAAGGCATCAGGGTAGTGCGCCTTGAGATATGCCGTCCAGTAGGCAATGAGCCCATAGCACGCCGCGTGGCTCTTGTTGAAGCAGTAATTGGCAAACTCTTCCAGCTGCGTCCAAAATGTCTCGGCCATCTCACGCGTTGCTCCACCGACCTTCACTGCTCCTTCGACAAACTCCGGCTTAACCTTCTTCATTAGGTCGATCTTTTTCTTACCAACGGCCTTGCGCAGGGTGTCGGCCTGCCCACCAGTAAAGCCGCACCACTCCTTGGAGATCTGCATAAACTGCTCTTGATAGACCAAGATACCATACGTGTTCTCAAGTGAGCTCTTCATCCCCGGGTGAAGGTAAGTGATCTCCTCCTCACCGTGCTTGCGCCGAATAAAACTATCAATAAACTGCATAGGCCCTGGCCGATACAGCGCCACCATTGCGATGATATCTTCAAAGTGCGATGGCTTGAGAGCGCGCAAATAACGTTTCATCCCAGCCGACTCAAGCTGGAATACCCCTGTCGTGTCACCCCGCTGAAAGAGCTTGTACGTTGCTTCGTCATCAAGCGGTAGCGTAGAGAGGTCAATTGCATCACCATAGACTTTGCGGATGATCCGCATTGCATTATTAATAATCGATAAGTTCGATAGGCCAAGGAAGTCCATCTTGAGCAAGCCAAGGTCCTCAACCTCACCCATTGGAAATTGCGTCGCCACGACGCCTTTCTGCGCCTGCTCAAGCGGGATATATTTAACGAGTTCGTCGGGCGCAATCACCACACCACACGCGTGCACCCCATGGCTGCGAATTGTTCCCTCTAGCTGGATAGCATAATCAAAAACTTGCTTAGCAGTCGGGTTTGTCTCGTACTCATGCTTAAGGTCAGGATCTTCTTTAGTGCTGACAGCCAGCGGAATGTGCCGCCCCTGGGCGGGCGGTGGCACCATCTTGGCCAGGCGGTCACTTTCAGCATACGGCACCTCCAACACGCGCGCGACATCGCGCACCGCCGCCCGAGCCGCCATCTTACCAAAGGTGACAATATTACTGACGTGGTCGTGGCCATACTTATTTGCGCAATATTCAATCACCTCATCGCGCCGCGTATCCTGGATGTCGACATCGATATCAGGCATGCTAATGCGATCAGGGTTGAGGAAGCGCTCAAAGAGCAGGCCGTACTTGAGCGGGTCAAGATCAGTAATGTTGAGTGCATAGGCAATGATCGACCCTGCGGCACTACCCCGGCCTGGCCCAAAGACAATCCCCTGGCTCTTGCCCCAGTTGATGAAATCCTGCACGATAAGGAAATACCCCTCATACCCCATGCTTGCCATGACACCCAGCTCCATCTTAGCCCGCTCGCGCACGTCATCAGCCAAGGTGGGGATGATCTGCTCGGGGAGCTGATCAGCAGTATCTTCAGGTTTTATACCATTGTAACGCTGGGCCAGGCCACGATACACTAGCTTGTGCAAATAGCTATGTTCGCTCGTCTCGCTCTCAGGCAAGGGGTACTTTGGGATGAGGATCTTGCCCAGCTCGATATCAACATTGCAACGGTCGGCAATCTGCTTGGTGTTGGTGATAGCCTCGGGTAGCTCTCTTCCCCAGCGAGCAATGATATCGCGCGGGTCAGTCAGATGAAGCTCGAAGTCTTTCAGGCTCATCCGCTTTTCGTCACTCAAGAATGAACCCGTCCCCACGCAGAGCAATATCTCATGTGCATCTTGAAAGTCATGCGTCAAGTAGTGGCCGTCGCACGTCACCACTAGAGGGATGTCCAGCTCCTCAGCCATACGGCGCAGACCCTCGTTAATCTTCGCTTGCACGTCCCAGTGCGTATTGGACTCGGGGTGGCCATGGTCTTGTAGCTCAAGGTAGTAGCGATCGCCAAAGACACGCTTATACCACTGAGCGATCTCGACTGCTCTGGCATAGTCGTCATAACGCAGCGCCTCACCAATCTCACCACTTGCACAGCCGCTCAGGACAATCAGCCCTTCGTTCAGCTCCTCGAGAAGGTCATGATCAATCCGCGGCTTATAGTACATCCCCTCTAAGTTTGCCTTTGTACTCAGCCGCATCAGGTTGTGGTACCCCTGATTATTCATCGCAACGATAGTCAGGTGGTAGCGCATCTTATCTTTGGCAGGGTCACGGTCGAAACGCGAGCGAGCGGCAACGTACGCTTCAATGCCAAGGATCGGCTTGATGCCCGCTGCCTTGGCTGTCTTGTAATAGTCAAGCACCCCACTCATCGTCCCGTGGTCAGTAATGGCCGCTGCCGTCATGCCATACTCTTTGAGAGTATTGACAAGGTCGCCAATTTTCGTCAAGCCATCAAGTAGCGAATGATGCGTGTGGTTGTGCAGGTGAACAAAATCCGATGGTTGCAAAGCTGATGAGTGAGAAGTCATACCTCCTTAGTATAGCAAATGAACGAGCGATAAGGCCAACACTCCATCATTGTGATTAGCAAAAAACAAACTCAACTACTCTCGCGTTGCGTGCGCCAGTCATTCATCACTCCATCTAGTGGAGTGCGATAATCTACTGCAGAATAAATGGGAGCCTTGCCCCCGTATAGCATATCAGTGCCGTGCGTTCATCACCTTAATAACACTATCAATGAAGTCTGCCAAGCCTGGCACCAAGAGACCAATAGCATTGAGCAGCCAGACAAACAGCGCCACAAGAATCGTCCCGCCAAGCACGCTTCCGAGGCCAAAAAATATCCCGCGGATGAAGTTCATTTTGTAGACTTCTGCGCGGCTTCGATGAAAATCGTAAAATAAATCCTCGAGGGTAGCCTTGCGTGCATCGGTCTCGTTGGCTTGTTTGACCTGCCGTGTAAGCTCGGCAACTGGCCCAGGATGATCATGCCTCTCACAAGTCGCCGACTTGTCTGATGGGCGCTGTGACGGTAGTGATTGCTCTGTCATAATAATTGCAAGGGTGCGGCGAGCTTGCTCCCCTAGGAGAACACTCGCCGTACCCATTTGTAGCTTACAGGCTACTTTTTACCCTTAGCAAACTCGTCGCGAGCACTGCGCAAAGCACGGTCACTGCGGTCGTGCAGGTCGCGAGCAGCATCACGTGCTTCATAGTACACCTTCTCGCCCTTAGCGCGCAATTCGTCACCCTTTGTAGTGGCGTCTTGCTTGAGCTCATGCGCTTTTTTCTTGAGGTCGGTTCGTGTTTCTTTACCCGACTTTGGTGCCGTCAATAGACCAGCTACCACACCAGCAGCAGCACCGAGGACTGCACCAAGGACAAATTTACCTTTCGACATTCTTATATTCTCCTTTATCGATTACGTTTGGTAATAAACAATTTTTTGATCGAAGACATAGCCGTCTTAGCCAGCCAAAATGGCGAAGTAAATCGGGTGATATTATCAGTTGTTGTCTCGAGGTTGGTTGCCACGCGCTCAGCTAATTCTGCCACTGCACTAATCCGCTTAGTAATACGAATCAATATAACCGTCAAGACAATCGCAAGCACCAGCAGCAGCGCCAGCAATACCGATAACATGATAACTAATATCTGAGCCCACTCCATGCGGTATCTCCTTTATGTTAGTAGCATATATACTATGCCTGAGTATCAGTATAGTGAGTCCGCAGATATTTTGCAAACTCTGGGCCAAGCACGGGGTCTTTGAGGCCAAAATCCACGACGGTCTTGAGGTACTCTAGCTTATCGCCAGTGTCATAATATGTACCGTTGGTAATCTCCACACCAAAGAACGCGTGGTCGTCATCAATCATCCGCTGCATAATAGGCTGGACGGTAAACTCGCCATGCCCATCAAAATGCTCTTTCGCGTGCTCAAGGTAGCTAAAGAATTCGCCAGGCAAAATATAGCTGCTGACACTAGCGAGGTCAGATGGCGCATTAGCCTTACCTGGCTTTTCAACGATGTTGCTCATCTTAATAACGCCGTCCGATAGCTGCTGGCCAGCCACAACGCCGTAGCGATCAAACTCAGCATCATCGACGATCTTTTTGCACGATAGTACCGCACCATCGAGCTCTTGCGACGCAGCAATCATCTGCTGGAAGCGGCTTGGGCTAGCAGCAATGAAGTCGTCGGCAAAGGTATAGATGACGGGCTCGTCACGGTTGATGAGGTGTGCTGCGCAGGCTAGCGGCGTTGCGTTGCCGTATGGGCCTTTTTGGCGGATGTAGATAAAGTTTGCCATCTCCGAGAGCTGTTTGACGGTATCGATCAATGGCTGCTTCTTTGGCCCACCAGCCCGGAGGTTAGCTAGTAGATCCTCATTTGGCACATCAAAGTGGTCTTCGATCGCACGCTTATTGGCACTCCCCACAATGATGATATCGCGGACCCCCGCCTGGACGAGCTCCTCCACCACATACTGGATGATTGGCTTATCAATTAGCGGCATCATCTCCTTAGGCATGGCCTTCGTCTGAGGTAAGAACCGCGTGCCAAAACCCGCGGCGGCGATGATTGCTTTTGTTGGTCGTTTCATTATGATTCTCCTTGTATATCCTTTAGTTGCTCACTGCAGCCTCTTACGAATCAGTTTCTGCGCCAGAGCTGGGTTGGCTTTGCCGCGGGGGCACTTCATGACTTGCCCGACGAGGTAGCCAATTGCCTTATCTTTGCCGGCCTTGATATCCGCAATCGACGCTGCACTGGCTGGGTCATTCATCACCTCATCGACAATCGCGCCAATCGCCCCCTCGTCTGATACTTGGAGTAGATTCTTTGCCTCAGCAATCGCCTCAGGCATCTTGCCAGTATATTGCTCGTCAAAAAGGTCGAGAAAGAGCTCCTTCGCACCAGTCGAGCTGACTTTGTTGTCCTCCACCAACTGTGAGAGCAGCAAGAGTCGCCGCGGCCCAACAAAACCCGATTCAACCTTACTCATATCCATCAACTCTTCTGGCGTGGAAGCAAACCAGTTGAAGATCCGCCTGACAAGCCGCTCATACACCGACTCATCAACGCCAAGGCTTTGCAAAACAGACGCGGCATTGTGCTTTAGCGGGTAGATATCATTGAGCAACATAGCCAGCGGCTGATGATTCAGCACTGTATTAACCACCGAGTTATCCAGCGCAAGGCTCTGCCACTGTGCACGGTATTCACCTGGCATCGTCGGCACGTCTTGCTGAACACGAGCAATCTCTTCGTCCGTTAGGACAATTGGTGGAATGTCTGGGTCGGGCATGTAGCGATAGTCCTGGGCATCTTCTTTGCTGCGCTGGCTCGTGGTGATGCCTTTGTCGTCGCTCCAGCCGCGGGTTTCTTGCACGACACGCTCACCGCGCTCGAGCAGATCCGCCTGACGGGCATATTCATACTCCACTGCCTTCTCCACACTGCGGAAGCTATTGAGATTCTTTACTTCAGCACGCGTCCCAAGCTGATCTGAGCCCTTTGGCGCGATCGAGATATTAACATCAAAGCGCATATTACCATGGTAAAGATCACCATGCGTGACGCCAGCATAGGTCATGAGCTTATGGAGCTCTGCTGCGTAGGCGCGGGCTTCTGCTGCCGAGTGAATATCGGGCTGCGAGACGATCTCGATCAGTGGTGTACCCGCCCGGTTGAGATCGACCAATGAGTAGCCATCGTGGTGTGTTAGCTTACCAGCATCTTCCTCCATATGAGCATGGTCGATTCGGACGCGCGTGGTGCTACCATCATCAAGTGGCACATCGACATAGCCCGCCAAGATAATTGGCTGGTACATTTGGCTTGTCTGGTAGCCTTTCGGTAGATCTGGATAAAAATAATGCTTACGATCGAAGCGCGAAACATGAGCGATGGGCGCATTGAGTGCCTTGCCAGCCCGAATCGCAAGATCAACAGCGTGGCGATTCAGGACTGGTAGCATGCCAGGTAGGCCGAAATCGATTGGATGGACTTTGCTATTAGGCTCGGCATCGCGGGCGTCATTGTCTGCTGGGCTGAAGAGTTTTGTGTCTGTTGCCAGCTGGACGTGGCATTCGATACCAATCGTCACTTCATATTTTTGCAAAACATCGTGAGAAACTGCCATAATTATATCGCTCCCAAATCCTTTAACCCCTGTTTATATGCGGCTAATGCCCGCAAGGCAATCTCGCGTGAGAGCCGCACATTAGCCTCGTGCGCCAGCTTGTTGCGCACCTTGTGAGCACCCCATACGTGGTTGCTATTACTCCATTGTTCGCGGGCCGACTTCATGCGCTCGCCCATTGTGTCGCCAGCAAAGCCACGTTCGCGCAGGGCAAGATCGAGCAACTTATCTGCCTCGAAGATAGCCAACTGATACGTGCCAATGTTGGATTTGTCGAGGCTATTCTCAATGGCAAGCCAGCGCGCTTGGTATTTCTCGACATTGAGCACCTTGCCGCCCTGGCGCGTCAGTGCAACAACAGCAGCCAAGATTGCAGCAATGATAATAATACCCACCAGAAGAATCGTCACACCCCCAGACATTAGGCGCTCCTTTCTGTAGCCGCTTGGGATGCTACGGCAAGCAGTGTCGCATCACTCTGCATGGGGCCAATCAACTGTGCACCAATTGGCAAGCCCGCCTGGCTCACCCCTGCTGGCACATTCAGTGCAGGTAAGCCTGCCAGACTGGCTGGCACTGTCATGATATCCGCGAGATACATCTTGAGTGGGTCATCGCTGTTTTCGCCAAGGCCAAAGGCAGGAGTTGGTGCTGTTGGCAAAAGAAGCATGTCGTATTGCCCAAACAGGGCGTTAAATTCGTTGATGAGCAGCGTCCGCGCCTTTTGTGCCTGGAGATAGTACGCGTCGAAATACCCACTACTGAGTACGTAACTACCAATCATAATGCGCCGCTTGTTCTCTGGCATAAAGCCTTCGTCGCGGCTCCGACCATAAAGCTCGGCCAGTATCTTAACTCCCTCAGCGCGATGGCCATAGCGTACACCATCGTAGCGCGCCAGGTTGCTTGAGATCTCAGCTGGTACAACAATGTAGTAGATAGCAAGAGCGTGCTGGAGCATTGGCATACTGACCGTCTCGACCATATGCCCGCGCGATCGCAGCGTATCGGCATACTGGTTGACCGCCTGACGTACCTCCGCATCAACACCATCGCCCATTGCTTCGTTGATGATACCGATTTTCAGCTGTTGCGGTGCCTCGGTTGCGGGCGCGAAGAAGTCGGGCAGCGTCGTCATATCCTTCGGGTCTTGGCCAGCCATGACGTTCATCACCACAGCAATATCCTCAGCACTGCGCGCAAAGCAGCCCATCGTATCAGTGCTCGAGGCCATTGCCACGACACCATAGCGGCTGGCTGTACCATAGGTTGGCTTGATACCATACACGCCATTGAAACTGGCGGGTTGGCGAATTGAGCCTCCTGTGTCTGTTCCTAAGGCAAATGGCACAATATCGAGCGCTGTCACTACGGCCGATCCACCACTGCTGCCGCCAGCGACCTTCGTCTTGTCGACAGCGTTGTGCGTAGCGCCAAAGTATGAGTTCTCTGTGCTCCCACCATGTGCAAAGGCATCGAGGTTGCTCTTGCCAATGCAGATCGCCCCAGCCGCCTCGAGCTTATCTACCACTGTTGCCTGAAGAGGCGTATCAAAATTCTCAAGCATCTTGCTAGCTGCCGTACTCGGTGCACCATACGCAAGATAGTTATCCTTAACAACGAACGGCACGCCGGCGAGTACCCCAACGTCCTCACCTCGCGCCAGCGCCTCATCAATCTCTTGCGCCCGCTGCAGTGCCCGCTCCTCTGTCAGGCTCAGCAGGGCGTGGTATTCCTTAGCATCACGCGCCCGCTGTAAAGCCGCTTGTACCTGGGCAGTAGCCGATGTCTGGCCTTGTTTGATCTGAGCAACTCTCTCTGTAATATTCATATCACAACACCTTCGGTACTTTTACACACTTATCTGCCTGCTCGGCTGCTAGCCCCAGGAGCTGCTCGCGCGATACGTCGCTGGCATCTATTGTGTCGGGCCGCCACACATTGGTCAGGCCAGTTACTTGGTAGGTTGGCTCGACACCAGTTGTGTCGAGGGTGGATAGCTGCTCGATGTAGTGCAGGATATCCTCGAGGTTTTGGCGCAGCGCGGCGACGTCGGCTGAATCGCCAAGACTAATCGAACTTAATTGTGCAAGGTGCTGCACATCTTCAGTGGTAATATTACTCATTATGGATATATTGTACCACATTCGGTGCGTGGAATCGCTATATATCAATGAATGAGATGCATCAGAAAAATGTAAGAGTAAGTGCAGAATCAATACCGATACTAGACTACCTCTAATTTATCACCCTTAGCCCGATTGCAGCGCCAACAGAGTGCTCGCAGATTTCGCTCAGTGGTGATGCCACCCTTCGATACCGGCACAATATGGTCAACTTCGAGCAAGAGGTGCTTTTCATCTTGGCGTGAGATATGACACTTCTGGCATTCGTAATTGTCTCTGCGCAAGATAAATCGTCTGAGCTTTGGCGTCATAAGCTGACGCTGAAACCGCGCAGATTTGCGATAGGTTATCTGCTGACTGAGGTATTCCGCCATTTTCTGAAGCTTTTTCTCTGTGAGTGTAATATCGAACGAGTAGTTATTGCGCTTGGCGGGCGAACTGTACTTAAATGAATATACGAGAAAATAATTCTTTTCAAACTTAGGTAATGTATTCGATCCAAGCTGCTTCATCGTCATTTTCTTGAAAATATAGGCTCCAACGTACATTTTGGCATCAATGAAGTCCATAATCTCGTTGTATTCGCTCCGCAGTATTTCCTCAGTCTTTTTGATTGTGTCGTATTTCTGGAGGATTTGCTCAAGTATTTGCACTGTCTCTTCGTTTATTGTGCGCTGCGCAAAAAAATATTTGACAATATAGCGGTATGGGTCAAGCTGCGCATTTTTATACACCGTAAGTGTGCTATTCTTCACATGCGCATGCGAAAGCCTCGACTGCTGCTGGCGAATAAAATGCTTGGTTTCGGGCAAAAAGGCATTGAAGTCGTTATATTCTTGTATTTGCTTGGCAAGCCTCTGCTTGACACTCTGAAACTCTGCCGTTTTGTAATAACCACGTGTCCTCCAAAACACGATGCAATAACAAACGACAAAGAATATCACTGGCAAGCAGAGCAGTATAACGTTGCAGATAGCAAGTCCAATAAGAATCAACCACCGGATAAACTTCGGTCGACGATCGATCGTTGCCAAGAAATATATCACATATTCTGGCAGGGCGTGAGTATCGCGTATAGGCATACTACATCATATTATACACTCTGTGCGCATGCCGATCGTGGGGTTACTCAGCTACTGCTCTACAACTTGCTCTTCACCTCAGCGATCAGATCTCGCAATTCGGCTGCTCGCTCAAACTCAAGATTAGCGCTAGCGAGATTCATTTGGCCAGTTAGGTCTTTGATGAGGCTCTTGTATTCATCCTTGGGGATTTTGCGCAGGTCAAGCTTGGGCACGTCATCCTCTTTTTGCGGGATGATGGAGCGCAGACCTTCGTCGATCGCTTTATTAATGCCACGCGGCGTAATACCATGCTCGCGATTGTATGCCTGCTGAATTTCGCGTCGGCGTTTGGTTTCGTCAATCGCTCGGCGCATACTATCGGTGATACTATCGCCATACATAATTACCCTGCCCTCAACGTGGCGAGCTGCCCGACCAATTGTCTGGATGAGGCTACGCTCGCTACGGAGGAAGCCTTCTTTGTCGGCGTCCATAATCGCCACTAAGCTGACTTCTGGCAAGTCGATCCCCTCGCGCAAGAGGTTGATCCCTACCAGGACATCATACAGACCCATGCGCAGATCACGCAAAATGTCACCCCGCTCGAGCGTGTCTATCTCACTGTGGATATAAGCTGTCTTGATACCGAGGTCGGTCAGGTAGGTAGAGAGATCCTCAGCCATCCGCTTAGTGAGCGTTGTCACGAGCACGCGCTGCTGCTGGCTGGTGCGCTCGCGAATTTCTGCAATGAGGTCATCCACTTGCCCTTCCGTTGGGCGAACAATGATTTCTGGGTCGAGCAAACCAGTGGGGCGAATCACCTGCTGAGCGGGAGCGGGGCTGCGCTCGAGCTCATAATCACCAGGGGTAGCAGAGACATAAATCACTTGGTTGATGTGCTTATCAAATTCATCAAAACGCAGTGGGCGATTATCCAGCGCGCTTGGCAGGCGAAAGCCATGCTCCACCAGCACTTCTTTGCGAGCGCGGTCACCATTATACATCGCGCGCACCTGCGGGACAGTCACATGGCTCTCGTCGATCAGCATCAAGAAGTCATCAGGAAAGTAATCGAGCAAGGTAGCTGGCTGCTCACCTGCTTCGCGGTTGGTGAGGTAGCGACTGTAGTTTTCGATCCCCTTCACGAAGCCGGTCTGCTCGAGCATCTCTAGGTCATACTTAGTGCGCTGGCTCAAGCGCTGCGCCTCGAGCAGCTTGCCGTGCGTCTCAAACCACTGCTCACGCTCCTCGTATTCCTGCCGAATCCGGTCAATCGCCTGCTTAATTTTCTCCTTGGGCGTTGCATAGTGGCTGCTCGGAAAGATAGTAAACTCCGCTGGCTCATCGATGATCTCACCAGTGAGCGGGTTGATATGCGTGATCCGGTCCACCTCATCTCCAAAAAATTCCACCCGATAGGCCGTCTCTTGCCCTGCTGGAAAGACATCGACCACATCGCCCTTAACGCGAAAAGCACCGCGTGCAAAATCGATATCATTGCGATGGTATTGGATATCCATCAGCTGGCGCAAGAATTTGTCCTGGACACGCCGCTCACCCTGGCGCACCGTGACGGATAGCTCATAATAATCGGCTGGCGAACCCAGGCCATAGATACAGCTCACACTAGCAATGATAATCACATCGCGGCGCGTTAGTAATGCATCAGTCGCCGCATGGCGGAGGCGGTCGATTTCCTCATTGATGGCCGAATCCTTTTCGATATATGTATCACTGCTGGCAATATATGCTTCTGGCTGATAATAATCAAAATAACTGACAAAGTAGTGTACTTCATTGTCTGGAAAGAACTGTTTGAATTCACTAAAGAGCTGCGCGGCAAGCGTTTTATTGTGCGCCAAAACAAGCGTCGGCACGCCACGCTGGGCAATAATATTCGCCATCGTAAAGGTCTTGCCACTACCAGTTGCGCCAAGCAGTGTCTGCTCGCGCTGGCCCGCCTCCAGGCCACCAAGTAGCTGGGCGATCGCCTGTGGCTGATCACCGGTTGGTTTGTAAGCAGAACGAAGCTGAAATGGTATGTGCGTCACGCTCCTTAGTGTAGCATAGCGCGGACCTTAAATCACACTCTGGCGATTCATCTCAGCAAGGAGTTTGTTGTACATTGCTTGTGGGTCTTTGGCATGGTTGATTGCCCCACCAACACTGATCACATCAGCCCCACCCTGGGCAATATGGAAAACATTATCTACCGTCACGCCACCATCCCAGCCAATCTCGACCCGAGGGTGGATGGCTCGCACCAGCCGAATCTTCTCTATTTGCATCATCCGCGCTTTGCCACCAAACTCACCCAGCTTGCCACTAACGATCGACACATAGTCGGCCGTCTCGATATACGATGCCACCGTCTCGGGCACTGTCGTGCGCTGCAGGGCCACCCCAGCATGAATACCAGCTTGCTTAACCTGCTGCAAGACAGGGATCAAATCTTCTTTGACTTCGGCATGAAAGATAATCGTGCTGGGCCGCAGCTTAATCAGCTTCTCAACGTACACGCTAGGGCGCGCCACCATAGCGTGGATGTCAACCGTCCACGACTGAGGCCACCACAGTTGGCCGATCCCCACCGTCTGGCGGGGCGCAAACACGCCATCAGAAATATCAATATGAACCCGCTTGGCAAACGGCATAAAATGCTCTACCGCAGCCTTGTATTCATCAGTTTTTGTACTCAAAATAATTGGTGCTATGACAGCCATGCCAGACATTATACGGCGTCTAGCGTGTGTTGTAAAGACGGCGACGGAGTTCTTTCACGTTTGCGAGAGCTAAACTTACGTGCGCGAAGAGTAGGTATTTGACACTTCCTTAACATCATTCAAGAAAGCGTCATCAAACTTTTCCAAATTTCTCGTTGCATCAACTAACGACTCTAACTCATCCAATTCTTGCTGAGATAGTGCGCTGCGTTTTTCTGCTAAATAATCGGTCAATCTTGCACAAATATATTCGACAGCCACAGCCCATTCACCTGCATCATTATATAGCGTCACTTCTGCTCGGTCAGCTCTTGTTAGGTAAGGGTTTTTATTAGCATAGTCTCGTATCAATTGGGTTACGTGCATAACTACATTATATCATATTTTCAAATATTTGCTGGGCAACTCCCCGCCTGCGGCCGCGCCATGCCAGTGGTAGCGTAGTAGCGGATGTCGCTGAGATGACGGTCGGTGGCTTGGACGCAGAATTTGGTAGCATCGGCGCTCAGCGTAACCTGCACAGCTGTGTCGCTTGGCGGACGGTAACCAACTTGCTCAAGGTTAGTGCTATAGCTTGCACCACTAGCGCTAGCGTTGGCGTGGTGTGTTTTGATCGCCTCAAGTGCACTGGTGGCTGCCGCACGCGTTGCCACATCGACTGAGCGCCGGCGATAGCCCGAATACGCCGTCATAGATAGCGTTACGAGTAGGCCTAGGATCGCAATGACAATCATCAGCTCCATGAGCGTGAAACCCTTCTGCCTCCGCTGCATCCACCATACTGCCCTGCTTTGCCTCATTATATTTCTCCCTCCATTAGCATAAGCATATTTAAGCATCACTATAGCAGGTGGAATGGTCAAGGGCAATAGCACTTTTCTTCTTGGCAGTATATACTAGGTTTATGGTGACCAAACAAGACGTCCTGACAAAAGCCCGCGGCCTCTATAGCGAAGATCAGCTGTATGAAATTGACCATGCAATCGACTTCGCCACCCAGGCACACCATGGGCAAAAGCGCAAAAGCGGTGAACCCTACATTACCCATCCACTGAGCGTTGCAATTATCTTGATCGACTGGGGGATGGACAGCGACACTATCATCGCGGGTATTCTTCACGACACCGTTGAGGATACCGAGACGTCACTAGACGACATTGAGTCACTTTTTGGACATGATGTGTCCTTCCTCGTTGATGGCGTGACGAAGGTGAGTCAAGCCCGGGCTGGTATGCGCGACCTCGACCACTATCTCCCCCAGACCAAAGACAACCTGACTAAGCTGCTCATTGCTGTGGGGCAGGACGTGCGCGTCATCATCATCAAGCTGGCTGATCGGCTGCACAATATGCAGACGCTACAATTCAAGTCGCCCAAAAAGCAGCAAAAGATCGCCCGAGAAACACTCGAGGTCTTTGCTCCCATGGCCGACCAGCTCGGTATGGGGCGCGTGCGGATGGAGCTAGAGGAGCTTGCTTTTAGCTACCTTGACCCCAAAGAATACAAACGACTTGAGAAGGTCATGAAGCAGCGCCTAGGCAAAAGTACCCGCAAGCTTGGCGTCGTCCGCCTCGAGGTTGAGCAAGCGCTCAAGGATGAGAAGCTCGAGTTTGAAATCAATGGGCGGGTTAAGAGCCTCTATAGCCTACACCGCAAACTCCAAAAGCGCGGTAGTCTTGATAATATTTATGACCTGATGGCACTACGCATCATTGTCCACACTAAGGAAGAGTGCTACTTAGTGCTGGGCATCCTCCACTCGCTCTATCAACCAATGATCGCCCGTATCAAAGACTATATTTCCATCCCCAAGCCAAACGGCTACCAGAGCCTCCACACCACGGTCATTACACCCAACAAGCAGATCGTCGAGTTCCAGATCCGCACCCGTGATATGCACGAGTATGCCGAGCGTGGTCTTGCCGCCAGCTTCCACTACCAGCAGCAAAAACACAGCAAGGAGTACCTCAAAGGCGACTCCAAACGCGGCGTGTCAAACCTGCCGGCTCAGCTGCAGTGGATTACGCAACTGCAAGAAATCGCCGCTCGCCTGCGCGCTGGCGAGGATATCCCTCGCGAGCAGTTATCGATCGATCTCTTTGGCAATCGCATCTTCGTCTTTTCTCCCAAGGGTGATATTTATAACCTCCCCGAGGGTGCTTTGCCGCTGGACTTTGCCTATGCCATCCACTCTGATATCGCCAAGCACGCCTACGGCTTCCGGATCAATGGCAAGATGGAGCCATTTGAGCGGCCACTTGAGAATGGCGATGTTATCGAAGTCCTTACTCGTAAGCTCTCATACCCCAAGCCAGGTTGGGCACAGCTCGTTACCACTAGCCACGCCCGCGACAAGCTCCGCCTTCAGCTCAACAAAATCCGCGTCCAAGCCGTTAATGGCGCGATTAGCCTGACGGATAAAATTATGCCAATTAGTAAGCCTGACGCTGCTTCGAAAAAGTCAAAGAAAAATAACTGAGGTAACGTTAGATAGTTGCCGCACATCTTGACTTAAGTCTCTAAAATTATCGATCTGCCGCAACTTTGCTCCCTCTATCACCATTATTATCCAACAGATGTGGGTAGCCTATTGTGATAACCAGCCTGCGAGCCTCTGACTTTCTTGATAAAGCAATATTCTGCAAGTACCGCCTGTTTTATAGTAACCTAGAGAATTTTAGAAGTTGGAGTAAAAATACAAAATACCCCACTGGGGTATTTTATATTTGCTTAAACACGATATCTAGCGCTCATTCCAACGCGCAATAGATTCATGAATAATCTGCTTAGCACGCGCAGTGTCACCAAAGCCTTTTACAACAGTAGTGCCAGGCTTTTTGAGATCTTTATAGTGGTTAAAGTGGTGCTCGATTTGCTTGAGGGTTGCAGCAGGGAGATCTTCGAGCGAGTTGATTGCATCACCTGTGTTGCGGTCATCTGCTGGTACAACGATCACCTTATCATCCACCTCATCATCATCAACAAACTCCAGCACACCAATCACCTTCCCTTCCAAAACGACGCCAGTTGTTAGTGGCTGATCGGTGATGATGAGCGCATCAAGCTCATCGCCATCTTCATCTAGAGTTTGCGGGATGAAGCCATAGTTAGTTGGCTTGGCAAAAATGGCTGGCTCTACTCGGTCGAGCTTCATCACTGCGAGGTCGCGATCCCATTCAATTTTGTGGTAGCTCCCCTGCGGAATCTCCACCACTACATTGACGATGCCAGCGTCAACGTCACCAGGCGTCAGTACTTTATTAAAATCTGCCATTTGTATTAGCTCCTTTCTGTTGCTATCTGTTTTATTTTAGCAAAATCTACTCGGTAATGGCAAAAGAAGATGCGCCAGCGGTGCAGCCTTGCTCTGCAAACACATTATTCTCATCACCAACCCATTTGATGGTATAATACTGCTAGCATGTTAATCATTGGTCATCGCGGTGCGGCCGGGCTCGCACCAGAGAACACTATCGACGCTATGGCAGCGGGTGTTGCAGCGGGCGCTGATATGCTTGAGCTAGATGTGCGATTGACGCGCGACGGTGTTCCTGTGGTTGCACATGATAATCGCCTGCTACGTACCCACCACCGAAATGAATCAATCAGCCACCTGACGTATACCGAGTTGCAGGCCCTCACCAGTGAGCAGCCTATCCCATCACTCGCAGCAGTGTTAGATCGTTTTTTGGGCGTTGTGCTACTCAATATTGAGCTCAAAGGGCATGGTAGCGCCGAGCCGACGCATCAACTCCTCACCCGCTCTATCACATCGCCAGATGATTGGGATAATGTACTGCTCTCGTCATTCTCCGTACGCGAGCTTCGGCAACTTCGGCAGCTTGCGCCTCAGGCCAATCTTGCTCTACTTCACCGCAATAATCCCTTTGCATTCTTGGCCTATCAGCGAAAGCTCGACTTCACCGCGGTGGGGTTTCATCGCTTGTATGCACATCCACTAGCGATAGAGATTGCACGTCGGTCGAATCTCTTTACCTACGTCTATACGGTCAATCGCCAAGGCACTCTGCAGCAGCTTGCCGAGCGTGGCATCGATGGCGTCGTGACCAACTACCCAGATAAGTTTCTTGCTGAGCTGCGGCGTTATAGTTAATAACATATGAAGTTATCTGATAAGACGCGGTACGCCTGTCGTGCGAGATTAGGAATATTGTCTGAATCCAACTAACACCTCACTTGGGTAATACTAGGCTTCTCCGTTCCTTTCTGTGGACGAATATTACCGCTATCCAATTTAATGCAGAAGAGCAATAGTCGGGTAAGCGCTTAGAGGGTTTATCGAAAAAGGCGACCAAAAAGAGCAGATAGTAGCCCTTCAGTGCAGTTGACAAGATTATACAGAAGTCAAAATATTGCTACTCTATTAAATAATAGTACTCTATATGATCAAATACCTCTCTAGGCGTATCGACTTCATCTTCACACTAGTAAAAATCAGCCATTACGACTGATTTTTTACTTTGTTAGATAGAAAGGAGATGCTACTCAGGAGCTGAGTTTTGAGATTTAGGCTCTTAGCTATCCCGCACCAATACTGTCTATTCTATGCTTTGTGCTGCTGAATATATTCGCGGATACTCAAAGCAGCCGTCGCGCCTTCGCCCACCGCTGTCGCAATCTGCATCGTTGCGCCACTACGCACATCGCCACTGGCAAAGACGCCAGGCATCGTCGTCTCGAGGTGCTCATTGGTGATAATCAGCCCCCGCTCATCGAGCTGGACGGGCGTACCCTGCAAAAAGCCCGTGTTTGGCTTAAGGCCAACAAAGACAAACACCCCATCACAGGCGAAGGTAGTTGGCTGGCCATTACTGATGGCTGCAACACCAGTTACTTTGCCGTCCTCTGCTATAATTTCGGTCGATTCGGTATGAAGATGGACGCTAATTTGCCCGCGCTCGATAAAGGGCTGCAAGTCGGTCTGGAGGATCTCGCTCGCTTTGATCGTGCTCCGCACCAGCAGGTCGATATGCTCCGCAAAGCGAGTCAAGAACATCGCCTCTTGCAAGCCAGAGTTGCCGCCACCGATCACCACCAGTCGCTTGCCTTTATAAAACGCACCATCGCAGGTTGCACAGTAGTGTACGCCGCGACCATACAATGCATCTTCGCCAGGGATACCAAGCTTGTTATATGCACTGCCAGTGGCAATCAACACCGCACGGGCACGCACATCCTGCCCGTCGACTGTTACAATCGTATCATTGCCATCTTTGCGGAGACTCGACACCTCACCCAGCTCAATCTGCGCCCCAAAGCGCTCTGCCTGGCGCTGCAGCTGCTCGGCGAGGTCGAGACCTGATACGCCGTCTGCAAAGCCTGGGTAGTTATCGATCTTGTCGGTGATTGCTGCGAGGCCACCGATCACTGCTTTTTCATACAGCACCGTCTGCAGGTTCTCACGCGTCGTATATACCGCGGCAGCCAGGGCACTTGGCCCTGCGCCGATCATCACCACGTCGTGGGTCGGCATCTGAGTTTGGTTATTGGTAGTGCTGCCCATAGTTGCTCCCTCCTTGGCCTTCTTGGTATGCTTTCAATAGTTCTGAAGTGTCGATTGTAGCCGGCTTTGGCACTGCCATCACGATGAACTTCAGTGGTGTATTGGCGGGAATGTCATTGCCTTGACCCTTCTCGCCGTATGCTTTGTCGGAGGGGATGGTTAGCTCACGTACTCCACCAAGGCGCATCCCCTTGATGCCTTCCTTCCAGCCAGTAATGACGCTCGCACTCTTGAGCCCACCCTCAACAGCAAATGGCGCACTAAGCTCGCCGTCTTTGATAGATTGGTCAAATACCTTGCCTTTTGGGTTCCAACCAATGTAGTAGGCCGCAAATGCCGTATTATCCTTGATTTCCTCACCATCACCAACCACCAAGTCTTCGCTGGAGAGCTCCTTCACACTATCGCGGTCAAACTCACCAACCCGGCTCGTATATTGGCTAAAGGTTGGATAATATTTGTTTGACAACTCTTGGGCTTGAGCAGCTGTCTTGGCTTGGTAGTCTTTCATAAGTTTCTGGTATTTTTCTTGCGCCTTTTGCGCTTTGGCTTGGTCATTTTTGTAATTCTCCGAGGCAAGAATCATTGCCGCAAATGACCCCAGCGTCCCGACAATCGTCGCGACCAAAATAACAATAATAATCCAGCGTTGTGTCTTGGTTGTTGCCATAACTCCTCTTGTTTCATCGACTAATCTATCTTGCCCAGTATAGCACACTTGCCAGTATGACTGCTAGATAACAGAGGTCACATCGATAAATGCTGTCTAGCCTTTGCTGTATATTCCTTGTTAATCCTGTCACTCTCTACTACCTTGCGTTGCGCAGAAACACCACGCGAACAACCATCGGCTGATACGCCTCTTGCAATGGCGATTTTTCTCAGTATACTAAAAAGCGATGAACCGTCTCCACACACTATTTTCGCCCCTACTTGCCCGCCTGGCTATTGGCGGTACGACCGCGCTGCAATCAGCGCCAGTTGAAAAGCTTGATGGTGCTCTCACGCCCAATATGCGCGCTCTGCGCCTGGCAATGAGTATCGCCGACCAGCTCATTTCAATGGGCACACCAGCCCAAAATGTCGTTCATATGGCGCTCAGTATTACGGACACCTACTGTACTCGCAAAGTGCACATCGACGTTATTTCGTCGCAGCTTATTTTATCGCAAGATCGAGGCAACGATTACGAACCACTGACGCTCCTACGCACCATCCCACCACGCGAGATCAACTACCAACAAATGCAATGCCTCCAGACCCTGGCTGCTACTATTGCCGAGGGAGCGCTCACCCTCGATGCTGCCGAGCGCGAGCTCGATGCTATCCTTGCCAAGCCACGACGCTATCCACCCTGGGTAATTTATCTGGCAGGTGGTGGGCTCAGCGCTGGCTCAGCCCTGCTCTATACGGCGTCATTGCCAGTGATTTTTGCCACCTTTGTGATGGGTGTGGCAATTATGTGGCTGCTAGGCCGCTTAAATCGCATTGCTCTTCCTGTGTTCTTTACTCAAATCATCGCGGCAAGCGTTATCACATTGGTCGCAACCATCATCACGTGGCTTGCCACCAACCATTATCTCGATGTCCTTGGCATCATTAACCCAACTATCATCACCGTGAGCGGCATCGTTCTCTTGGTGGCGGGGATGATGATCGTCGGTGCCTTCCAGGACGCAATCGACGAATATTACGTAACGGCGACGGGTCGACTACTCAAAGTGGCAATGATGACAATGGGTGTGGTGATCGGTGTGATGATTGGCCTGTATACAGCGCGGCGCTTTGGGATTGAGTTTGTCGCTACGCCCGACCAACTGCAGCTGACTGGAACAATGTATCAGTATATCGGGGCAGCTGCTATTGCGGCCACTTTTGCTCTCGGCAACCACACTCAGCCAGTCGGCATCATCCTAGCTGGTGCAACTGGCATGCTTGGCTATGATATATACCTCGCCATTACTGGCTGGAGTATGTCTGCTATTGCGGCCAGTGCGGCAGCGGGTTTAGTGATTGGCTTTATTGCGACAACCGCTTCCCGTTTGTGGCATATGCCTAGCCTTGCCATCGTCAATGCCGGAATTGTTCCACTCGTGCCAGGTATCACGCTCTACAATGGGCTCATGGGCGTCGTGACGACTGGCTCAAGCGAGGCAGGTCTGCTGGTACGCGCTGTCCTCATCGCTATTGCCATTGCAGCTGGTGCGTCATTTGGCGTGCTGATTGGCCGACCCACGCGGCGAAGTTTCCTCCGCCTGCGCAATCGCCTACCACAGCGTCGCTTGCATCAACCTCATTCGCCAAAGTCCACACCCTGAAACAGCGCATGCTGCTCGGGTGCAAACACTGTCCGGATGATCGAACGGACACGCTCAGCACTCAGCGTTGCCTTGCTACTCGATAGCGTTAGGCGAAATGTGGTGGTTTGATGTGATGCATCAGGGGTCGCTTTGTAAATACTCAGCGGCGTGAGATCGCGGATCGTTACATCTGGGTATGTTTCGCTGGCTCGAGTCATAGCGCTCGAGACTGCTTGCATGAGTTCATCATAGGTAACCTCTGTACTTGTTTGGATAGAGATATCACGGGCGGTGGTAGGGTAGCGACTCATTGGCTGGTAGTGCACCACCGTATCGCGCCATATCTGCTCCATCACATCAAGGCGAAGTGATGCCGCTGCAGTATAATCAGGGAGCTTGAAATGCTTCACTACTGCCGGGCGCAGCTCACCAACCACACAAATAAGCTGCCGCTCGGGCTGACCCGTCGTCTCACTACTTTCCACCCAGATATGAGCCGAGCGATTGATGTCAAAGGGTGCATACACTGGATCATCTGGAGTAGCCGTGACTGGCGTATACACGAGAGTTAGACCGCTATCACGTGCCAGCTGGTCGAGCGTCGCCCGCACCTGGTAAAAGGCGGCGCCAGCACGAGGCTTTTTGCTACTATACACAAGGTCAACCAGCGATTGCTCAGCTGGCAGGCCGTCCTCACCCATTCGTGCCTTGGTGTGGCCCTTGCCAATTTCGAACAGCATAAATTCGCTGTGCCCTGCCCTGATATTAGCGTGGACTTTATCGAGCAAACTCGGCAGCACGCTCAGGCGGTAGTACTGAAGGTCGGGGCTGAGGGCGTTCGACAGCCGGAAGGCCTGGGCTGGGTCTTGGCCTGCACCCTTGAGCACACGCTCATGCACAAAGCTATAGCTCAGCACTTCGTTGGCACCAGCCTGGGCCAGTGCCTCGCGCACAACGCGTTTCAGCTCACGGCGGGGGTTCTTGCGTGCCGGCTGAATACGGCGCATGGGCAGCTGGCGCGGCACGGTATCAAAGCCATGCAGCCGGCCAATTTCCTCAACGATATCCTCTTTGGTTTCCAGATCTGTCCGCCAGAAAGGCACCTGCAGGCAGATATAGCCAAGCTCGTTCTCTGGGCCATGGCTGTGGATTTCGACATTATTAAGCAGTGTGCAGATATCATTCTCAGCCAGGCTCGTCCCCAGGCGCTCATCAATAAATCGACTCGTTATATCTATGGTTGCGGGCTCGTATTTCCCTGCAAAATATTCATCAAGAATCCCACCATGTTCACTCGTAAATGGCTTAATATCTACTACTTGGCTGGCCTGCTCGCCGCCTACCATACCAATCAGCCGGTTCAGTACAGCCGCATTCTGCAGGGGTGACTGGCCTTTATTAAAGCGGGCCAGCGCATCAGTAAACACGCCGTGGCGCATGGCCATTTTGCGCACTGCGTACATGTCGAAGGTAGCGCACTCCAGCACAATCGTGGTGGTCGTGGCTGACACCTCAGTGCGGCTGCCACCCATGATACCACCCAGAGCCACTGGGCCTTGCTCGTCGGCAATCACTATATCATCTGGCGTCAGCTCAATCGTCTTGCCGCTCAGTAGCGCCAGCGTCTCGCCCTGCCGCGCCATACGCACGCCAAGCTGCCCACCCTGGAGCGTGTCGTAATCGTAGGCGTGGGTTGGCTGGGCTGTCATTAGCATCACATAATTCGTCGCGTCCACAATGTTATTAATCGGCTTTGCCCCCATCGCCACCAGTTGGCACTGCAGCCAAAACGGGCTGGGCGCTACCTGTACGCCGCGGATCGCCACCGCCATAAAGCGTGGCACAAGCTGCGGAATATCGTTCGAAACCGCGAGCGGCACACTATCGCCATCGCCAAATATCTGCTCCAGGTTATACCAGGTAGGGCTCGTAAATGGTTGATGGAGAATGCCAGCAATCTCGCGCGCCACACCCAGCTGGCCAAAGCAATCTGGCCGGTGGGTAAACATCTTGTTCTCGATATCAAGCACATAGTCATCCAGGCCAAATAGCGCGGCAAAGTCAGCCCCTGGTTGCAGCGTCTTACCCGCTGGCAGGTCGCGTGGCGTCAGCGCTACAATCCCATCGTGGTCGGTACCAATTGCCAGCTCATCAGCCGCGGCCAGCATACCCTGGCTCAGCACTCCACGGAGCTTGCGAGCATCAAGCGTAAAGGGCTCACCCTCGAGGATACTGGCCGGCACCGTGCTTGCAGGCGGCAGCCACACGGCCCACATATCAGCCTGCACATTAGGCGCCCCGCACACCACCTGCACCAGGCCGTTTTCATCACGCGGCACATCGGGTACGGCCATGCCGTCATCAATTTTGGTCACGCTCAGGCGGTCGGCATTGGGGTGCTTGGCACACTCCACCACCCGCACCACGCGTGCACCGCGGTAACGCTCGGCCAGGTTCTCGACCTGCTCCACACTACCAAGCTGCTGGTTAATGCGCTGCACTAGCTCATCCACCGGCGGCAATTCAAAGTTAATAAGTTGTTTTATAACATTGAGGCTGACTTTCATACTGAGTTATAGTATACCATCTCGGGGTAAAGCTGCGCTACAAACCGTATTCTCTTTCGTCGTATACTAACACTGCTCCATATAAAAGATACGAAACTATCTACCGTCTTATCTCTCAAATATCCAAATGCTCCACTGGCCGCTCCAGGCTCTGTTGCAAATTTTGCACGACACGATCTGGGATATACGCCGCAAGCTCGTCAATCGTATCGACAATCTCCATTCGCCCCCATTGTTTGACCGTCGCTGGATTGTCGTTGGTTTGCGTGCTACGCTGCGTGCCTGTAGGCCAATAGTTCCAGTCGGCGTGGTTGCGCTCATAGTACACATAACGGCCCTTTTGCGTAAGATACACTCGCTGTTCGCGAAGAGCCGCTTTGTCCTTTGCTATTGTCCTGTATATTTTACGACCCATAAAAATCTTATGCTGATACACGCCATCCTTGCCAACGCGTAATTGTATTTCATGAAAGCCATCGTGTGTTGCTTGCTGCCGCTCAACTAACAAACGATAACCCGCCATCAGTGCTGCAGATAGACTCATACTAAGGCCAGGCAAAGTCCCTTCAATATAGCGTTCGTCGCTGTGCGAAAAATAGATTGTTTTATTGGCCATCATACTCCTCCTTATATGTATAGTTATACGTATATAGTATATAGTATCTATCTTCTATTGGCATTGTCAAGGTTGTTCGGGAGTGTAGTGCATTACCTCTGTTATATTGACATAAAATAGCTATACTATCCAGAATATGCTACATTATTCGCCTGCTTATGCTACAATTACACAGGCATACAAGAACATAATCTGGAGGTTTATATGCATACCGGTATTCGACGAATGGGACAGCGTAACTGTATTTATAGCGCGCTCCGCCAAGAATTAATGGACACGATGTTTCAAGACAAGGTTGGGTCATACGACTCTTCTCGCTATGAGGTCGATCTCAACAAGCAACACTTCGCAATGGTATCGGACACAGGCAAAGTAACAGCCAAGGCACACCTACTTGCATCCATCGCCGTCGAGCCACCAACCCTCATGTGGGGCTACGCAGACGAGCTTGCACAGTTTGGCAAAGCGGTCGAGCTTGCCCACAAGGTACGCGAGTATGGCTTAGAGCACAAAGAGAATGATCTTGTTAGTCCAGAAGTTGAATATACCTTCCCGTCTGACATAGACCAGCAGCTTGTGATCGCCAGTGTCGCGCATGATATCGGCTTTGCTGCTATCACTATCTTTGGTACGGATTATTACTACTACAGCTCACCGATTCGTGGTGGTCGCCGTGTAGTGCTTTTGCTTGAGAATATCTCTGAGCCCGTGCCACCAATTACGCTCGACTACTTCTACTCACGCCTGCCACGCTATCTGCAACAGGTGGATGACATTGCATGGTCACTGGAGGGCTTTGTGGAGCTGATGCCAGGCTGGAGCATCGAGATGAACGATGATGATAATGGCGTCCACCACGCCCGTGTCACCGATGATACTGGCACAAGTATCCGCGTCAGCTACCAATTCGATGAGTATGAGCGGCTCAAGCGACTTGAGTTTCATCACGACTAATACTCGCTACCAGTGATACACCGAAAACCGCATTTGTATAGTAATGCGGTTTTATTGTGGTTTTTACATCAATATGACCTCTGTTAGCACTCTTGCTACACTGGTGTGCGCTCGCTTCAAGATATATAACCAGTGTTTGCAATTGACGCAACAATCCGGCATACTGGAGAGTACTAAGGAGGACTGACATGACAAAACCAGACTATATCAGCCTAAAGAGTTGGGTGGTTGCTGGCCTGTTGAGCGTGACAGGGCTTGTGGCAGCAACAACGTTCTTAGCGCCAAGCCAAGCGGCCGCCAGTAGCGATTTGCGCTCGGCCAATATGAGCCGCAAGAACTACAACGAGGCGATGAGTAGCATCGACCAGCAAATCAAGCAAGAAGAGAGCGACAGCAGCATTCGCCCAGAGTGCCGCACATACACCAAGACTCATGGCAAGCGCGCCGCAAAGGCCGTCCTCATGATTCACGGCATCAGTGGCTGCAGCAATGTCTACCAAAAGCTGGCAGATGAATTCTACAACCAAGGCTACAATGTCTACATCCCACGCGTGCCCAAGCATGGCCACACCAACAACAAGCGCCACGGCGAGATTTCTACCAAAGACATTGCCGACTTCATGAAGACGAGCGCCCAGCAAGTGAGCGGCCTGGGCGATGAGCTTGGCATTGTTGGCCACTCTGGTGGTGGCGATATGGCGACGTGGCTTGCCCAGTATGGCAATGGCTTCTTTACGAATGTGTTGCTGCTTGCCCCATTCTACGAGCCAGCAGCCAGCCAAGCCCCCAAGTGGCAACTGCCCGTCTTGCGTACGCTGTATGGGCACAATATTTTGCCAGATAAATTCAGCCCAAGCGGCCTGTCGTACCGTGCACTCGGCAAATATCTCATCGTCAAACAAAACTTCAAGAAAGATCTTGCTGCACCGGGCCTCAAGCGCGTTGCAACAGTGACGAGTGAGAATGACGATGCTGTCGACAACGGCCTAGCGGTGAGTATTCCGCAGCGCATGGCTCAGGCAAGCAATGCATCGTTCCAGCACTACAACCTACCAAAGCGGCTCAACATCGGTCACAATATGGTTAGCCCAACCGATGGCGGTATGGCCACCTACCACCAGGCCGTCTACCGGCAGTACCTCAACCTCTACGAAGGCCGCCAAACTGCCGAAATCTAACTGGTTCTAGAGCCACACATAAAAACACTGCAGTTTGCCTAGCTGCAGTGTTTTTCATTATATTTCGACAGTGCGATGCTCACATTTGGCTTAGCTATCTCCTCGCCTACCCGCGTTACTTCTATTTGCAATATACCATTGATCAGCTCATCCGCTATGACGTCTCTGCTTCCTCGGAGGGCAAGAAACGCAGCCTTTTAGACTAATCAAGAGCATCCAGAGCAAGCACACTCTAAAAACAGCAGAGATAATCTTGTATTTTGGGCTCTACCGCTGCTCAGCAACTAGCGCACGCCTCAGCCGGCGCAGCCCCCGCCAGCACCGCACGCAAAGATAGCCATCAAAGAGTGCGACAAGTACCAACCCGTAGAACTCAGGCCGCTGCAAAACAGCTGGCGTTTGTACAAGTTTGTATCCGATATAGGCAAACAGTAGTACAACGATCATCATCAGCAGTGCCATACGCTGCTTGCTAATGCGCTTCACCATTGCTAGGCGAGACTCGTTGTCACTAAAGATATCATCCTCTTCAGCTTCATTACTCGGCCGGCGAAAGACGTGGAAG
This sequence comes from uncultured Candidatus Saccharibacteria bacterium, assembly GCA_937990725.1. Taxonomy (GTDB): domain Bacteria; phylum Patescibacteriota; class Saccharimonadia; order Saccharimonadales; family Saccharimonadaceae; genus Saccharimonas. Next base: position 69,885 of record CALKQS010000015.1, read on the forward strand.
CCATTGGCGGATGCAACATACTCCCAGCCATAATCGGCATAGAGCTGCTGATACTGCGCGTTTTCTTCGCGCCGAGTAAGGCTCTGAAAGTCGATTTTGTATGTATATTGCGCCGCCGGGCACGGCTCAAATATATAAAAGAACGGGATAATAAAGCGTTTCAGGGCATACCCTTGCCGATGTTGCTCAGCAAGAAATGCCTCCTCTTGCCCATACTCTGGCAACATATAGTAGCGACACATGATCCGTGGCATTCAGTTATTTCCTTCCTTTGCTATTGTTATACAGCCGCTCAATCCGCCGCAGCTCGCAGGCTAATATCTCCTGGCCAAGTGGTGTGATGTGATAGATTTTGCGCTTATCTTCTTCTCGTACGAAGCGAATTATGCCATCCTTCTCCATCTTGGCGAGCGTGCCATACATTGTGCCGGGGCTAATCTGCACTTGGCCGTCTGTCATCTGCTTGACGCGCTGGCCAATCGTATAACCATGCATCTCCGCCTGCAAACAAAATAGGATATAGAACCCTGTCTCGGTCATAGGTGAGTAGATTCGTCGTAGCTTTGCTTGGATCATGTGCGCTTTCTCAGATATGTATTATACCTTGTCTAGCCTCGGGTTGCGAGCACAAGAAGTATCGTCGCGAGGCTATTCTGGAGGAGGTGTACACCCATTGAGGCGTAGAGGCTCTTCTTTTGCTCATAGGCTCGGCACAAGAAGAACACCAGCGGCAAATAGCTAATAATCGCCAGGCCATTCTTGATTCCCCCTGTGAGCATGTATGGTGCCACATGCACGAGCGCAAAGAGTAGCATTGATGCTGCATAAGCAAGAACACGAGATTTTTGCAATAAGCGAGCAAAGATAACGCCACGAAAGACAACTTCCTCGACGATCGGCCCAAATATCACCGCCATAAATACTGCGTACCACAGCGCTCCACCAAAGAGGCCAACAAGCGTCGCTTGGTTTTGGTTAGTCACCTGCAGCGCAACAAGCAGGAGTGCCACCGGCATCGTTGCAAGATATGCAAAGAGAAAATACTTGATGACAAACCAGCTATTCTTGCCCGGTGTCTGCCGTGCAGTGCGCCATGCAGCAGCAAGTTCAGCTCGTTTCTTCATTACAATATAGCCAAGCAAAAGCACACTTGCTACAGCATTGATGATGAGCCCAAGTACGCTTGTCGATGATATAGCGGCAAATCGCTCTAGCACATACGACAATGCTGTCATCCCCACCATATAGCCAGCAAAGTATGCCAGCAGAATTTTTACGTCATCCCGTCGTTTCGTTGTTTTATCCATTAATCATCCTTTCTCGATTTGTACATCGAAGTCATATGTATCGTAGTGCGATATATCGTATATTCTTATTGTATACCGTAGCTCGATATAATGTCAATAGTATGTTCTTTTATATGACGGAATAGTCTTGATATGTAAAAACCAGCAGTGTGTTCTGCTGGTTTTTATAATTTAACTTATCGGCTACGCTCGTTATTCCTACAGATGCTTCATGCGCCACCGCTCAATTGCCTGCGACCGACCCAGCATAAACGATAGATTGCCAATCAGCAGTAAGCCAACGACAGGTGTCAGTATTAGCGACATGCCAATCACCTGTGGCACAACAACAAAGCTATAGGCTATGCAGAGACCATTACCAAGGAGTGTGATAAGCGCCGTGACGCTACCAGGCGTCCAGCTTCGATACTTCGCTGCATCAACGAGATGCCTAACCAAGTGCAGCATATTTGCAAGAATAACTGCACATACCAGCGCAAGTGACTGCAAGACAATTGCACCGCCAAGCAGAGCCAGTGCAACGATCGACTCTTCGAGAATGATGATGGCAACCGTCTCTGTTGATGGGTACGCGGTGCGATTCGATATAATCATCTGCCTGGCAAATGCCGGGTCATGTTCATGGTGCCGAATCCACGGCACAAACCGAGCAATCTCCTCCAGCTCATGAATAATAAATAAGCCAAAACCAGCAAAGGCTACTAGCGCTTCCATCATTACTTCCCTTCATACACAGTAAGGTAGGTCTGGAAGACTTCCTCGCTATGAGCGCTCACCCCCGGCGAAGCGCGCCGTGTCATATCGTGGCCAATATTCATGCTGGCAGGGAATTTTTTGTATTGGAAGGAAGCATTGTTGTTGGTTGCCATTTTTTGCGGGATGTCGTGCGCGAGGTCTGGGTCGATATCGTGATCCCCTTCACTCACGACCACACCAACATGCTTGAGACCTGGTGCAGCAAAGTTGGCTTTGTAGTTTTCTTTGAGTGTGACGTACTTTGCTAGGGCGCGATACGACAGGCCATTGACTTCATCATTGCCGCTGTAGCGATCTGGTAGGATATTATTACCGTAAAGGTTGCGCATGAGCGGGATCTGCCACTTGGGAGCCTGGCTAGCCGATGGTTCATAAAATGGCGCAATGAGAAGCACCCGCGAGAAGAGTCCATTACCATATTGCGCAAGCCACGTCGCCATATTGCCACCGCCAGAGTGGCCCGCTACCCCAACTTCCTCACCAAGGCCGCTGACCTGGCGAGCACTGGTGGTCATGTACTGCACCATCTCTTGGAAGGAGATCTGGCCATGGCGCTTCTTGTCGGCATAGCCATGCTGCGGCACGCGCGGCGCATAGACGTTGTAGCCCTGCTCGTAGAATACATTGGCAATATCAGCCATATCACTGGTGCAGCCGCTAATGCCGTGGATAAGTAAGATAGCCTTGGCTGTTTTCTTGCCATGCGTCTTGGCAAACGAGCGACATTCGCTGCGCAGGCCAGCCTCTGCTGTATCGTGGGTAATTTGCTGATTGATAGCCGCCATCGAGCTATCATAATCTAGTCGCTTGATATCTGCTGTGCGTAGTTCTACCTTCTGGGCGGGCCACAAGAAGGCAGCTGCAACGGCGATCGCGCCAACTGCAATAATGCCGCCAATGAGCGTAGCAATTACTTTTATAATTCCAGCTTGGGGTGAGGGAGAATCTTTCATATGCTATAGTATGGCGAATGTTTGCCAATATAGCAAGACCACTCTACTAAAGAGAGTGGTCTTGGTTTCAATCTGATGCCTGCTGCTTATGATTCTGCTTTGCGGCCTGCCACCAGCAGGTAGAGGTTGCCACCAAGTGCAGCACCGATCAAGGTACCAGCAATCACCTCAAGGCTCAAACGACTATAGCCAGTCTCGCCACGGCTTGCTTGTGCGCCAGTAAAGCTACTGTCTGGTGCCTCTGTTGCAGCGATAGCCACTGCTGGGTTGAGTGTTGCACTCTTTGCACGCAGTTCGTGTGGCAAGTGTTTGATATCTTGGACTGACGATGTGTCCACCGAAGCCTGCACCTGAGTTAGCAAGCCACCAGCCACGATAGCGGCAGCGGCCAAAGATAGACCAATCCCCACTGCCTGGCCTGTTTGCTTGAGTTCGGCCACGCGCGATACGGCAGCCGCAATACCAAACATCAGCACTGCTGCGCCGACGAGCTCAACACCAAAGACCGCCCAACTAAAGGTAGTAAAGTGCTCGAAGCTGAGCTTGAAGGCACTCCCACTCAAGCCGTTGAGCACAACGACAGCCAGCGCGCCACCAAGCAGCTGAGCAATCCAGTAGAATGGTACCAGCGCTGTCTTGAGCTTGCGCATCGTCCAGAGGCCAAAGGTGACCGCTGGGTTGATATGCGCGCCTGATACTGCACCCACCGCCACAGCAATCACAAGCAGTGTGAGGCCAAGGTAGAGTGGTGCAAATTGAGTTGCCGCACCAATCGCGGCAATAGTGAGCATAAATGTACCAAGCAGCTCAGCAAAAATAATGTTGAGCAAGTTGCTCGGCAGAGCTGGCTCGCGTCGCTTATGGACAACAGTCTTGGTGGCTGATGTGGTCGATGCAGCCTTTACGGTTGGTGCAGCCTGGGGCTGGGAGGCCGAGTCTTTCGCGGCCGATTTTTTGGTCGAAACGGCTTTTTTGGTAGCCATACGTCCCTCCTTCACTAGTTGATACTACGCCTTTAGTATATCACATCACTCTATTCATCGGCGATATCAGATGTCGATTGTGCCAAATAATGCTATACTAAAGACATGGGACAATATATGAAACAAGACCAAACGCGCAGCGAGCTGCAAGAGCGTATCGCGGCTGATCTCCGCGCCAAAGCAGCTGCCAGCAGTCATACTGGCGATGGTGCCGCACCAGCGGGCGGCAACACCGGCGTCGAGCAATCCGAATACCTCAAAGGCACCAAGCAAACAACGACACTAGCTGGGGTGTGGCTGGTCGTTGGTTTTCTTGCACTGCTTACCTTTGGCTTTTTTGTTGCATTAACTATCAATGGACAACAATAACGGAGTGGCAGTATGACAGACCTTGACGCTATCCAGCAAAAGCTACTTCTGGCCGTGAGCCAATCGACCACCCCGCGAGAAGTACTGCGCCACGAGGAATTGCGCGCACTGTATGGGCATATCACATCACTCCCCCCAGCGGAGCGTGGGCCATTTGGCAAGCGTGTTAATGAGCTCAAGCAAGCCGTGCAAACTGCCATCGAGCACCGCCTCGAGGAGCTCGAGACCGTCGAGCGCACACCGATCGACGTCACGGCGCCGATGGATATCAACACCGCTATTCCCCCATTACTACCAACAAACCAGGGGTCAACGCATCCATTAATGCAAGAGATCGAGCGGATTGCTGATATCTTCTACCGCATGGGGTTTGTGGTGGAGGAGTCGCGCGAGATTGATGATCAGTTCCATATGTTCGAGAGCCTCAACTTCCCCAAAGGCCACCCCGCCCGCGACGATTACGATACCTTCATGACCGTCGAGACAGACGCGCAGGGCGACCGCCTGATCGCGCCAGCTCACACCAGCACCATGCAAAACCGCGTCCTGACCACCTATCGCCACAATTTAGATGCGGGCGAAGCAATCGCCGCCATCGTACCCGACCGTGTCTTCCGTAATGAGGACTTAGACGCTCGGCACGAGCACACCTTCTACCAGGTGGAGGGTGTCTATGTAGCTAAGGGGGTCAACGTCGGCAATTTGATTGCGACCTTGCAGGAATTTTTGCAAAGCTACTACGGTAAACAACTTGATGTGCGAGTCAATCCCTTCTATTTCCCTTTCACCGAGCCAAGCTTTGAGTTTGCCCTGAGCTGCCCCTTCTGCGAAGGCAAAGACCCCAGCTGTAAGGTATGCAGCGGTGAAGGCTGGGTTGAGCTGATTGGCTGCGGCTTGATCCACCCCAATGTGCTGCGGGCAGCCAACATCGACCCTGATACCTACACCGGCTTCGCCTTTGGCTGCGGCATCGACCGCCTCGTGATGATGAAATACGGCATCGAAGACGTGCGGCATTTCGAGAGCGGCAAATTGGATTTCTTGCGGCAGTTTTAGCCTCGTCTATTCGTTTTATTATCAAGGTTCACCATATGCATAACGATAATGAGCTTTTTACCATCGCCCAGACGATTCTCGAGCAGCGACACACACCACCAGTTCACACTGTGGCAGCAGCTTTGCGTTGCCAATCGGGTGAGGTGATCTCTGCAGTCAACATCGACCATTTTCTTGGCTTCGTCTGCGCCGAGACAGCTGCACTGGCAATCGCTATTAATCGAGGTATCTATGATTTCGATTCGATCGTCGCTGTACGTAAAAATGATGACACAGGAAAGATCGAAATTGTCGACATGTGTGGCAAATGCCGTCAGATCTTTCACGATTATGCGCCAAGTATTACTGTCTTGACTACAAACGGCCCGCAGACAATCGAGCATATCCTCCCTCATGCTTATATTCACCAACGTACAAAAATTCAACGAGCTATCAAGCGGTAATATATCTATCACCGAAGCTTAGACAAACAGCGAAGATTCGACCGATGGTTATTATATTGATACCCGCAAAAAAATTACATTCAAGAGATAGACCTTTCTCTATAGAAAAATACAAGGCATAGCCCTGTATTTTCTATGGAGTACACTAATCTATCGATTAATCGTCAACGGCCAGCTCAGCTCGACACTCTTCAGCTTCTTCAGGCTGTTGAGTGGTGTGAGATCCTTCACCTCGGTGTTTTTGAGAGAAACAAAGGTGAGATTCTTTGCATGTTGAATGCCTTCGAGGTTCTTTATCTTCTCCCACGACTCTGCGCCATCGCGGATGCTGAGGTCGAGGGTGGTTAGTTTTTCGAGATCTGAGGCAAGCATGGGCTGGGCATCGCCGCGCTTTGTATGGGTCACTTGGGCGATAGCTTGGTTGAGCTTGTTGCGGAGACGCCAATCGGGCACACTCACCACCGCATCCTGTGGCTTATCAGCAGCAGTCTTTTCTTGGTAGACCCGCACATAGTCGACCTGCATATCTTTCGCGACTTCGTAATCCTTAGGGCTAGCCTTCTTGTATGGCTCATTGAGGCCGCCAACCTGGTGATTCAAGCGAATGAAGAGTTTATTAGCTGCCTTGGCAAAGGGCCAGTTTGCATCATCTGGCGCTACGCGGTGTACTATGTGCCCATCATAGTAGAATTCGATCGTCCCATCCTTCTTATTCAAGACGCCGTAGGTATGGAAGGCAGTTTGTGTATTGCCGACAATATTCCGATCGAGAACGTGCTGGTGCTGGCGTGAACGCTCTTTATTCCCCTGGCGTGGCTGCGTATGGACATTGGCTTGCAGCCAGCTTGGATCGTAGCCACGCGACTCAAAGACATCAAGCTCACCACTGGTTGGCCAGTTGAATGTTGTGCTGGTGAGCCAAAATGACGCCCAGCTTGCTCGAGCACCACCCTGCGGCGAACCCTCTGGCAGTTTGATAGACGCCTCATAGTAGGTGCCGGGGCCCCATGCATGGGCGACACTTTTGTCCTTCCAGTCGCTGAGGTAGTGCGAGTTTACCATCCCCGTCGAGAAGGCAGCATGGCCAGTCTGGCATGGTTTGGCATTTTTATCATACTGCGCGAGAAGATGGAGTTTGCCATCGTACTGACGCACCATATCTGTCCGAAAGCGCCCTTCCATACCCGACGCAAGGTCAAAGCAACCGGTCGGTACAGCCCATTTGGTTGTGTCGAGTTTATTACCATCAAATTCATCACCCCACACTTTTTTATAATGCGCCTGTACATCACGCGGCAGATGATCGACTGCCGATGCTGGCTGCACCATGGCAAAGCTTGTACCCATCACAGCGCACGCCATGGTAAGCCCAAGCACCAAGCCAGCTTTTGCTTGTTTTGTTGCTCGTGTTGCCAACATATTCCCTCCTTGTGTTCGTTAGCTGTTCTTATTTAATCACAGCTCGTCTGCTTTGCCAAACACAAGACAATAACTTTATCCATATTTTTTGCAAGCAAGATAGTCTATTTTGATCATATACATCGATCTGCCAGAGGTCATTTTTTGCATAAAATAGCAATGCATGGTGCAATTATTATATTTCAAAATATGTTGTGGCTTTTGCTACGATTATCGCTACCTCTGTTTGACAAATTACACGTGAGGTATCTCCGTAGGGATTAATTTTACCGAGCATACCATGCTTGCGCCGGGCCAAGGCTCGTCAGATTGATCTAGCAGCTACTCATCCCCACGCTGAGGCCGTTCAAGCAACTGTGGCTCGCTTTGGCGTTCGCCGCCAGCAATGCGCACGACATCTTTGTCCATCTTGCCGAGTTCGCGATAGGTTGTGTTGTAGTGACCAACTGTTGTGGCGAGGCTCTTGCCCATTTTGCCCAGCAATTCATCAAACTTCTTGATGTGCGTCGCAAGCTGGCCAACCCGTAGCTGAATATCCTTGGCTTGCTCTTCAATCTGGAGGCTACGCAGCCCCTGCAGCACTGTCTGCAAATATGCCAAGAAACTGGTTGGGCTGACGATAATCACCCGCCGATCGCGAAAGGCATACTCAATAAGATCGCGGCTTGAGCCACCCTGCCCAACATTGTTGATAAGCAGATCATAATACAGTGACTCACTGGGGATAAACATAAAGGCAAAGTCCATTGTGTCTTCATTTGGGCGAATATATTTGCTCGTTTCGTCGATACGCTGCTTGAGGTCGAGCTTAACGCGGCTCAGCAGCTGCTGGCGCTCATCTTTGCTCGTGGCATTGATCATCCGGTTGTAGTTCTCAAGGCTAAACTTGCTATCGATCGGCAGCACGCGCCCTTTATCAAGAAAGATCACCGCATCGACCGCTTCGCCATCGGCAAAGCGATATTGCATCTGATACTGGGCTGGTGGCAACACATTCTCAAGCACACTCTGCAGATAATATTCACCAAAGACACCGCGCTGCTTGGGGTTTTGCAGAACGTTTTGCAGTGTCTTGAGCTCATCTGCGACGTCGACGACGCGTCGATTAGTCTCATCTAGCTTGGTGAGGCGCTGCGTCACATCGGCCACCAGCTTGGCACTCTCAGAGAGCTGCTTCTGGACTGACGTTTGCATAGCAGCACCCGAGCGCTCGAGCTTATCCCCAACCGACTGCTGCATAGCGGCAATCGTCCGCGATAGCTCCGTTACATCGCTCTTGAGGAGCGCGACCGATTGCTGATCTTTGAGTTCATTAAGCTTTGCCAGCAGCAGACTCAGCACTGCCCCGCAGCCAACGAGGACAACAATAAGAATGATTCCAAGCACAAGAGAAAGTTCCATGTTTCTAGTATAACATTTCCTAGGGAGCAGCCACTCATGTTGTTTTATTGAGCGTGGCGTGTCAGCTGATCTCGTGGATGTGTCTTTTTAGCGTACAAGGAAATATTGCTATTTTCGAGAATTTTGACACTTATACCGCACAATAAGAAGTGCGCGTATGATGCTTGTATAATCTAAGCCGCTCTCGCCTGTTGTTCGGTTCACGTATAAAAACCAGTGTCGTAATGGGTTTCAGCTTTAGTACTAGAAGACTAATATTCTCAGAAGGAATTGACCTTTATCGTGTTTCGTCAAAGGAAGCGACGTGAGAGTTGGCTAGAACTTGAAATTCAGACAAGGGAGCTGCGTAAAAGAGGGAGAATGGAAATCACTTCATTTGAGCATGGCAAATAATCATCAAGCAAATTACTGTGGAGTTTGGAGATACTTACAGTGACGCAAGATATATCAATACAATGATCGCCACCATTGCACCAAGTGTGACTGCTAGGTTGCGCAGGCGCGAGATCCACGAAAATACGCCAATGCTCAGTGCCATCAAAATCGTAATAACCGGCACCACCACATACCATGACGATGCTGCTAGCCACGTGAGCACTGGCCAGAGACCCACTGCCGTCGCAAGCATAACGAGAGCGGGCCGATACACACGGCGCTGCACCAAAAATATAAGCCCGACGATCACTGCCACAACCATTGCGCTCAAGACTGTATAGAATGTAGGCGTGCCACAGCTTGCTGGATTAGCACTACCAAGGCCGCAAACCGCACCAAACACCCCGAGGTTGGCAACGAGCAGCAGCACTGCACTCGTCACCACGCCAGTAATGGCCGCACCTATCATAATCTGTCCCATATCTGGCCACGATAAGTTCACAAAATGCTCGGTGTCTTCGGATGTATCGAGCACACCACCCTGAGCAAAGGGGTTGTCGATTGCTCGGCTGTGGTCGAGCCCATCGTCAAGCACCGTCTTGGTGATGGTCGCCGTTTTGGCAGTTTTTGCTTTTTTAGCTTGGCGCGCCGCTTCGGCCACCTCATCTGGGTCGGCGGTGCGTGCGTATATCTGTTCGTCCATATGTCTAGCTCCAATTCCTTACTGGGAGCTATTATATTATGTTTTTGCCGATTTTGCTAGTCTGCGCCAGAATTTTTTGTGATGTGGCACGTACCATACAGCACCCAGCAGTGCAACGGCCACCCCACCAGCAACATCGAGCGGTGTATGCACCAGTGCTGCCACGCGGCCAAGGCACACCAACACCGTCATGACAAATAGCGCCACGGTGAGCAGTCGCTGGCGCGTCACATACCACACTGCCAGAGTAAGAAACATCGCAAAGAGTGCATGATCGGACGGAAAGCCGGGGTTATTGAGGTAGAGCGCACCTGGGTCGGTGCCGAGCTTTTCAAATGGCCGGAGCGTCTCGGGCTGCCACAGCGCACCAATAACCTTCGCGCACCAATAGGACGTCAGGCCTGCCATAAATACGCGCGTGTAACGTTGGTAGCGTTGGGCTTGAGGCGCACAGAAAAACAACGCAAAAAGAGCCATAACGACAATCGGGATCATGAGCCCATCGGCAGCGAGGCGAACAACAGTATTCATACCCCTATTATAGCACTGTTCAGAAGTTTCTGCGTAGTTGATCTGGCGCAAAGGCTAGTGATTGCCTGCATAAGAGATTACTTCTGCATCTGTCGAGCAGGCTGCTGCTTTGTCTTTGGGGTATCGAGCAGCTTCCCAACTGCATTGATGATCTGCTGGATAACTGTTGGTTTGGTCGATTGTTCCATCTTCGGACGCGCTGGTGAAGCTTTGACGACGTCAACTGGCGGCATGTTGATCGTATGAGCTGGAGGTCTTTGTACTTCAGGAGCTCGCTGTGCTTTTGGCTTGGGTTGCTCCTTCTTCTTGACATTGGCAATCACAACATTGATACGGTCGTCGTCGAGGACTTTCTTGTATGACACTTCTGCGCTGTCGCCACCAGTGTATTCTCCGCCAGCTTGCTGGGCAATTTGGTTAGGATTGCAGGCTTCGGGATTTTTAACACTGCAGATGCGAGCAAGCGGGCACGCATTGCAGGCCGCTTGGCCAATCCGCTCCTGCGCAATCCGCCGCGCATTTTCTTGCCATGCCGCAATTTCCTCCGGCGAGCGCTTGGTTGGTGTTTTGGCAAGCTGCTCACTCATTCGAAAAACACCTCTGTAGCAATACATTTACTCGCAATACCCCGCGCAGTGAGCCCCTGCCACATCGCTCGCGTAAATACAACTGAACCACACACTAGGTAGTGTGCCGCTGGGTTGATACACGCATCGAGGTCAATTCGCCCCTGGTGTATCTTGGGCGGGACTGTTGCCTGGCGTGTCACGAAGTGGTGAAGCGACAGCTGCGGGTAGCGCACCTCGTATGCAGCAAGGTCGGCCGCAAAGACAATATCGTCGACAGTCCGATTGCTATACATGAGCTGAATATTCCGATGCGGATCACGCGCGTATTCGCTCTTGATAATACTCCACACCGGACTAATACCGACTCCTGCTGCAATTCCCACGAGTGGGCGATCTGTCAATGGGTTAAAGTACCCATACGCCGCTGAAAAAGTTAATTGGTCGCCCATCTGCCGGCTGCATAGGTAGTGGGAATACTCACCGCCAATATCCTTCACGGTAATGCTCAGATGTGTTTCGCCGGGCCAACTCGATAGGCTATATGCCTTACCCTCAGGCGTGCGCGACTCTGGCTTGATAACGGTAATGTATTGCCCTGCCGTATAGCGAAATGGTGCGTCGCCTTTGGTATCAAACACCAGCGTCGTCACATCGCGTGTGTGCGTAATCACTTGCTGGATTATCCCTGTATAGTACTGCATCAGTGCACCACGCATTCTGCTACATAGCGCTGCATAATGTGCTGAGCCTGGGTCATCTCCTCGTCGGTAAAGCTCGCTTCATCACAAAAGCGACTACTCACCAGCGTATCGCTTGCAATAAAATGCTGCAGGGCAAAACGCTGTGCGCCGTGCACCATCTGCCCGACCGCATCGAAGTCTGCCGGCTCAAGCTGCCCCCGCACAATCGTCGTGCGAAACTCGTGATCGACTCGGCTTCGGATGAGGTCGATACTTTCCATAATCGCATCAGTGTCAATTGGCCGCGCGGCAATTTCTACGTACTTCTCCAGTGGCCCCTTAATATCCATTGCTACAAAGTCGAGCAGTTGCTCATCCAGCATCTGGCGCAGCATCGCCGGGTGAGTCCCGTTAGTATCGAGCTTGACGAGGAAACCGAGCTGCTTGATAGCCCGAATGAAGTCAGGTAAATCCTCGCTCATCGTCGGTTCTCCACCACTGATCGCGACGCCATCGAGCAAGCCAACCCGCCGCGCAAGAAAATCAAGAATCTCCGCCTCAGGGATGCAGCCAATATACTGCTCAGGCAAGACGAGCTCTGGATTATGGCAGTAGCCGCAGCGCATATTGCAGCCAATCAAGAAGACTGCCGCACAGGTGTGGCCTGGGTAGTCGACTGTGCTAAATTTTTGGATACCACCGATCTGAACCATCACCATCCTCCCTTCTTCCTAATTATTTAAGCATCGATTGTATCGGCTGCTTTGTCGTAGTGGTAGCGCAGCGCAAACTCTGCTTGCTTGCCCTTATTCCACTGCTGCACCGGCCGCAAATAACCCACCACCCGCGAATATATCTCACACGGCTCCTGGCACTGCGGGCACGCCTCATGTTCACCACGCAGGTAGCCATGATTCTTGCAGACACTAAAGCTCGGACTGATCGTAAAGTATGGCAAGCGATAATTGTGGCAGATCGTTCGCACCAGCCCTTTGAGCGTCGTAGGGTCATCCATTCGCTCACCAAGGAAGAAGTGGATAACGGTGCCGCCAGTATATTTGGTCTGCAGTTCGTCTTGGAGGTCAAGTAGCTCGAAGAGATCGTCGGTATAATTAACTGGCAAATGAGTACTGTTGGTGTAGAACGGCGCTGGCACCGCCTTGCCAATACCGTTGGCAAAATGCGCTGTTTCTGGGTAGTCGCGCTGGTCGATCTGCGCCAGGCGGTAGGTCGTGCCTTCGGCTGGCGTTGCCTCAAGATTGTAGTTATTGCCAGTTTCTTCTTGGAATTGCACGAGCGTCTCACGCATTAGATCGAGCGTCCGCTCGGCGAATTCCCGCCCTGCAGCCTGGCCAATATCCGCGCCAAGGAGATTAAGCGCTGCCTCGTTCATGCCAATCAAGCCAATTGTTGAGAAATGATTCTTCCAGTATTCACCAAAGCGCCGCTTGATATCGCGCAGATAAAACTTGGTATAGGGGTAGAGGTTGGCATCGGTCAGGCGCTCGAGTGTTTTGCGCTTAACTTCGAGACTATCGCGCGCTTGCTCCATAAGGTGGACGAGACCAGCCCGAAACGCTGCTTCGTCACTCGACTTCAGTGCCAAGCGAGGCAGGTTAATCGTCACCACACCAACTGACCCCGTCATTGGGTTACTCCCAAACAGGCCACCACCACGATACTCCAGTTGACGATTGTCAATCCTCAGGCGGCAACACATACTGCGCGCGTCTTCTGGGCTCATATCACTATTCACAAAGTTGCTAAAGTATGGAATGCCGTATTTTGCGCTGGCTTCCCACAGGTTGTCAATCACAGGATTATCCCAGTCGAAATCAGCCGTGATGTTATACGTCGGAATCGGAAAAGTAAAGACCCGTCCGTTGGCATCACCCTCCGTCATCACCTCAAGCAGTGCCCGATTGAAGATATTCATCTCATCCTGGTAGTCGCCGTAGTTGCTTTCTTGCATCTCTCCGCCAATGATCACCGGTGTGCCTGCCATATGCTTAGGACATTCGAGGTCAAGCGTGATGTTCGTAAATGGTGTTTGGAAGCCAACACGCGTTGGCACATTGACATTAAAGATGAATTCTTGCAGCACCTGCTTCACCTCATCGTACGCTAGTCCATCTGCTCGAATAAACGGTGCGAGCAAGGTGTCGAAATTGCTAAAGGCTTGAGCACCAGCTGCCTCGCCCTGCAGTGTGTAGAAGTAGTTCACGACCTGGCCCAGCGCCGTGCGAAAATGTCGGGCTGGCTTACACGAAATCTTGTTTGGCACACCAGTGAAACCCTGCCGGAGCAGATCCATTAAGTCCCAGCCCACACAATACACACTTACAAGGTTAAGATCGTGAATATGAAGATCGCCCGACCGATGAAGACGACCAATCTCTGGGCTGTAGATTTTGTTTAGCCAGTAGGTTTTGCTCACCTCACTTGAGATGTAATTATTCAGCCCTTGGAGGCTGTAACCCATGTTGGAATTCTCATTAACCCGCCAGTCAAGCTTGAGTAAATATTGGTCAATCAGGTCAACATGTGCACTCGCAGCAATCTCGCGCAGCTTTTGATGCTGATCGCGATAAATAATATACGCCTTAGCGGTCTTTTTATATGGCGAGCGAAGCAAGGTATCCTCCACCGCATCCTGCATCTGCTCCACCGTGAGTGTATCATCCGCTATAGTCTGCTGCGCCTGGGCAATCGCCGCCTGAGCTAACTGATAGGCCTCTTCCTCAGCAAACTCACCCGTCTCCAGGCCAGCTCGTTCGATTGCTGCCATAATTTTTGTGTCGTCAAATGCCACGATGCGCCCATCGCGTTTGGTAATTGTGTGATACATATCCCTCCCTTACCTGCCGTAGCAGCACGTGCGCCACGGCATGAGTGTTTATCCTCGTTTTTTATGATTGTGCAAGCATCGGTTACTAGTGTCATAGACACCATATATAGCGCTTACTATGCACTATACTACTCTATATACTGTGGGTCAAGCGTAATATTCACAACCGATACGCTGGCACGACCTCTGTTATATGAAGCATGTGACTGTGGTCGGAGCAATTTGTTGTTATTTTTATTCAGCAACACCGCAACCCACCAAAAGTCGATCAATCGCAGAGTCTCTATATTCAATATAAAGCGCAGCCCTGACAAACTACGCACTATTGATCCACTCTCGCAAGCATGGTACAATACGGAGGCGCCACGCAGTGATGGGCCGTCGCCAAGTGGTAAGGCACCAGGTTTTGGTCCTGGCATTCGGGGGTTCGAATCCCTCCGGCCCAGCCAAGTTATCATTGTTACCAGCCTTTTGTCGGCTGGTAATTTTTTATCGCGACTTTATTTGGGATATCTGTTCGATCACGCCCTCACTCGGGTTTTGCCTATTTTGAGCATTAGCTCTTCAGTTTTTTATTTTTCTGACAGATCAAAGTTGATCGGACTGCGATATTTCGACCCAGCGCTGAAATCTAATACTCTCGAAAAGCACCGACTACAGTGGTGCTCCTCGGGGGTGTAGAGGAGATGTGATAATTAATAGCGATTTTTTACTATTTAGGCACCCTAGGCTGATCGTTTATTAATCACGAGTGGATTTTGAGCTATTTGCTTCGCGCACCACAAGCACCACTGCCACGCCAAGTAAGCCCGTGAACGCTACCGTCCACCAACCATTAAGCAGTGGCAAGGTCGCCCCAAAGAGGCCCGATTCGCTCATCGGCACAGCGAGAAAGCACCACAGCGCCACACCAAACCACGCTACACTGACTGCAAGTAGGCATACCTGCGAAACCCAGCGTGAACCCCGCGACATATCCATCGAGAGCAAAAATGGCAAGCCGCCCAGCTCAAGCAGCGGCAACAAGCCAGCCAAGAGAGCAGCCACCACTCCCCCACCAGCCACACGCCACCCGCTCGTGATATCAGCAAACTTCTCAAAAGTAAAGAGCTGCGTGATGACCAAAAACGTCACGACGATACCAAGTGTAAGACGTCGCCAATACGCAGGATCGCGCCGCACATGCTCTGGAAAAATCGCCTGAAATAACCCAAGCCAAAATCTAATCATACGCTGCTTCATAGCCTTATCATATCAGATATTACCCTGTTTTACACGCATTTCCTTGCACTTGTGCCACATGTTCGCTACTATAGAGGAAGCGAACGTTACAAACATAAACATTTTTATACATACTTGTATCAGTCGCTCTCCGATATATCCACCACAACAGAACGCCCGAGTGCTTATGGCATGCTCGGGTGTTTCTTTTGTATAGACAATGGCTAGTCATCTACTGGGAGCGAATGCTCTGCCCGCCAAGCCGCAATGTTGCCGTGGTGGCCACTGAGCAATACCTCGGGCACTGCCATCCCCTGCCACACCTCTGGGCGTGTATATTGCGGGAACTCCAGTGTCTGGCCATCGCTAAAGCTCTCAATCGCCGCGCTCATCTCGCCACCAAGGACACCAGGAATCAGTCGCACAATCGAGTCGATAATCGTCATGGCGGGCAGCTCACCACCAGTCAAAACATAGTCACCCACCCGAAGCGCTTGGTCAACCACCTGCATAATTCGCTCGTCGTACCCCTCGTAGCGCCCACAGATGAAGATGTAACCATGGTCGGTCTGGCTATACTGCTGCGCAAGCGCCTGATTCCACCGTTGGCCCCGCGGCGTCATGATGAGCACTTTAGCAGTCGGGTCGCGCTCTTTGGCATAGCGCACTGCTTCCCAGAGCGGCTCAACGCGTAGTAGCATGCCATCGCCACCGCCATACGGTGTGTCGTCGACCGTGCGGCGTGAGCCAAGCCCAAATTGGCGCAGATCAATCGTCGTCAGCTCCACCAGGCCTCGCTGCTGCGCCTTCCACAGCATTGAAGCTTCAAACACCCCAGAAAACATCTCCGGAAACAGGCTAATCACTTGGAATTTTTTCATCTTTCCCAGTGTAGCAAATTACTGCAAGACCGTCTAACATATTGCGAGAGAAATTTTCAGGTCTTTACGCTTATGTTTTTTATTTGTTATACTGGTTATGCTATGGACTTTGGATCAGAGACAGGCAATACTACCGCGCAGCGCCTCGAACTATCGAGCCGACGTACAACCATCACGCCGCTCAACGAGAATATTACACTCGAGCAGTTCGACGGTGAGGCAGCGGTGTCTCGACACCTTGTGGAGCCGGCGATTGCCAATATCTCGATTGATACCGAAGCCACCCGCCACGATCCGCACCGTACTCAGAGCTATAATCCACCGAGATACCAGCCTCACTATGGTTTGCTGATTGTAATCATCGGCGTTTTACTTTTGCTTATTGCCGGTATTGCTGGCTTGACGAATATTTTGAGCCGGTTGCGATAATGTCTCTTTGGCTTGTTCGCTTTCACGAAATAGGCCAATCCGTTATTATGACAACTCAATGAAGTACGTATTTTTACAGGATATTCGGCTTAGAATGCAATTGCAATCATTGGACCCACGCCAAGTGCAATATTGACAATCCAGTGAGCAATTACCATTGGCGCTAAACGCCGCTGCCGATGAACAATAATACCTGCTGTTACACCCCATGCCAAGAACATAAAGGCGTACGAAATCATACCGCGAACGTCCCCAGCAAACATCATGTGTTGCAAGCCAAAGAGCACACCCTGAATAAGAATGGCGATTACAGCACCAAAGCGCTTCGCTAGACCGCGCTGCAACCAACCTCGATAAATGATCTCCTCAATTGGCGCATTAACAAGAAATACAACTGCACTAAAGATACTTATGACCGACAAAAAACTTGACGGCAGCTGTGGAGCAGACTTGGTAAATACCTGCTCGAAATGCGAAAACATTTCCGCACCAAACATGAGATACATCGCTGCCATAAGCATAATTATCATCGGAATATAAGTAACAAAGAGCCATAGTACACCCCAAGCAATGTCTTTCCCAAGGCGCCGCTTTTCAAACCCAAGATACTCCCACACCGAGACATGACACCGCCGGAATTCACGCCAAATAACAATACCACAGATAATATTAACAAATGGAAAATAAATCATATCAAGTGGTGGAAAATCACTGCTGATACCGGTAAATTTGAGTACAGCATACGTGATAGCTGCTAAGATTGCCATAGCGACCAAGCGAACGCCGACGAGCCGGAATGGCTGAGCTTGTTGAGTAGTAACGATGTCTTTCATAGTATAGGGCATTGTAGCACGAAACTACATTTATACAAATGTATACTGCCTTTGGTTAACCGTGACACTGCTTCGTATACACTCTGGTTGGTGTATTTGCTCACTTCAATTGTGAAGTAATATTCCGCTATTTTGAGATACAACTATTACGACAACTGAAGTAAGGTAGTATTATGAATAGATTACTCAATACACCCAACAAAAAAACTGCCTCCACAGCAGTTTTCTTGCACAAATAAGGCTCTCAAACCTTGTTGGTTTGCTCGCAAAGAGCTTTTATTTTTTCTCGCAGTTCGTTTCTGAACTGGTTGTATTATATATCAAGGTCGTCGAGTTCTGCAAGCTCTTGGCGAGACTTTTTTGCAAAATCCGATTCGCTCTCATCATCGTTATCCACCGTATCAGTGGTTAAGTTATCCACAGATTGGGATGCTGTGGTATGTGGCTCATCATTATTCACCACCTTGAGGTTGTAGCGAGCACTGTTCTTCGTGCCAAGCGCGCGCAGCAAGGTGCGCAAACTCTGCGCCGTACTGCCCCGCCGGCCAATCACACGGCCGAGATCATCCGGATTGACGGTGAGTGTCAGTAGCACACCCTTCTCGTCGATCACCCGATCGACCACCACGTCGTCTGGATGTTCCACCAGCGACTTTACGACATATTCGACAAACTGTTGATCAATTGTCGCCATAGCTTTCTTCTTTCCCTCCTTATGCTGTCATTCAGATTTATTGTGATTGTGCTTTCATTGTAGCATACCGGCTGGATTCTACCAACATACAGCGCGTACGGCTATGCGTTGAGTCATCTGAGATCTCTGCAAATCCTCTCCTAGTGAACGAGTTAATATAAGACTGCTCTTTAATATCTGATAGATCAGAGCCTTCTCTTCTTACGCCACCCCTTCTCAGGGCTACATTCAGATAGAGTAATATATTGATTGAGATAACTGATTGCTGGCTCTGGTTGGGAGGGTGATATCAGCCTTTGCAATATTCTTGAGAAAAGCAGCAGTAGGTAGAGACCAAGCAAATCGATATTTTTGCAATTCAGATTATAACAATACTAATTAAGTACAAAACTGCTCCACAATACGCGGAGCAGTTGGTGTGCGTGTCACAAGAGAGTTGCTTTAGGCTTCTGCTTCTTCCTGAGGTTGATGCTTGCGGAGCTTCTCTGGGTTGCGGACTGCCTTGTGCTTGTCGCCAGCAGGTTGCTTGACCCACTTTGGCAGCGATACACCAGCAGCAGCCAATAGCTTGACTACACGTGGTGTCGGCTGGGCACCATTATCAAGATACTTTTGGGCAAGCTCGGTGTTGATGTGAGCTTCTTTGGTGTGCGGGTTGTAGTTGCCGACATAGGCCACTACACGGCCGCTTGATGGGTGGCGCTGAGCCTCTTGTACGGCGAGCCGGTACACTGGGTAGGCTTTGCGGCCAAGACGTTGCAAACGAATTGCGAGCATAAATAAAACTTCCTTTTCTTGACTTATATTTGCGTTAGTTCGTTCTGTACAAGTCTACACTGTTTGGCTAGCGATGTCAATTTGTTGCGTGCCGAAATCTCAAAACTTAGCCTAGCCCTTGGCTGGCTCTTCTGCCTTCTCCGTCTGTCTGGACCTCTTGCTGCTGATACGCTGCCAGGGCGGCGCGAGCGGCCTTTTGCTGGGCAGTTTGCTTGCTGGGGCCAGTGCCGCGGCCCATCAGCCGATCATTGACAAAGACGCCAAGCGTAAAGGTTTTGTCGTGGTCGGGGCCATCTTCTGCCAAGACACAGTACACCGGCGTAGCACTATCAATCCGTTGGCTCACCTCTTGCAGATGGCTCTTCGGGTCGCGCCACGAGCCGTCAGCTAGGATGGCATCGAGCTTACTAATGGTATGCTTGGCAATAAACTCAGCTGCCGCCTCGTAGCCTCGCTCTAGATAAATCGAGCCAATCACCGCTTCATACGCATTAGCCAAAATCTGGCGGTGCGCCCGCTTACTGCCATGCTTCTCACCTCTGCTCATCCGGATGAGCGGGCCATAACCCAGTGCCTCGCCCGAGTCGGCATTGCTCTCTGTATTGACCAGCGCTGCGCGCCAGCTCGTCAGGATGCCCTCTGGCTCGGTGTAGTGTTGATAGAGATAGTCGGTTACCGCAAGCTCCAGGACAGCATCGCCCAAGAACTCGAGGCGCTCATTGTGCTCAGTAACAGATTTTTTGTGCTCATTAACATAGCTGCGGTGGGTGAGCGCAGTGACTAAGAGCTGAATATCGTGATATTCAAACCCGAGCACTTGCTGCGCCCACGCTTGGTACGGGCCAGTTGGCATGCCAGACATAGTAACTCCTTTCGTTTCTGTCGTTATAGACGCTCCTCTCGGATGCGTTTCTTGGCTTTGAGCATAAGCTTGGCAATATCTTCGTACTCGATGAGGTCAAGTGCCTTACTAAAGGGAAACCACTTAATACCATTCATCCATTCTTCTTTTTGAATCTCATTGCCGCTGGTGCGAACGCGGGCAAGATAGATCTGCGTCGTCATCAGGACAAGCTTATCCATTCGGCGGTAGCGAAAGTGAATTTTGCCCAGCCAGCCCAGCATATCAAGGTCGTGCAGCCCAGCCTCTTCGCCGATCTCACGGCGAGCCGTTTGCACTGCAGTCTCCCCTTTCTCGATGTGCCCTTTGGGGATCGTCCAGCGATCCTTAGCATCCTGAATTAGGAGGATTTCGAGTTTGTTGTCGCTATTGTAGCGGAATACAATGCCGCCAGCCGTCGGTTCACGAACAATTTCCTGAATAGACGGCTTGCGACGGCCAAAATATTTTTTAAACCGATTGAAGTGTCGGTCAAAGTGTGACGGTGTTGGCATCGTCTGGTGTCTCCCCAGGCAAGTTGCGATAGGCGGTGCCGAGTACACCGTTGATAAACTTGCTTGAATTATCCGAACCAAACGCTTTGGCAAGCTCCACTGCTTCGTTAATCGCCACCTTGGGGGGGACGGTTGCGCGGCAGTGCAGCAACTCGTAGAGGCCAAGTCGCAAGATATTGCGGTCGACACGAGCAATCTGATCAAGCGGCCACTCTGGCGCAATCGGCTGCAAGTGGGCGTCAAGCGCGGCCTGCGTCTCGATCACCCCAGCAACGAGCGTATCGACAAAGGCTCGATCGCCAATGATCGACTCATAACGCTCAAGATTGCGCGCCAGAATCTCTTGTGGCACGGCCTGCGGATCATTCGCCTGCTGGCGGAATTCATATTCGTACAATGTTTGGAGTGCAACTATACGCCCAAGATGACGGTTCGAAGCCATTTGGTTGGTTCTTTCTTTTGTTAAAATTCTTTGCTATCGACGAAAAGCTAGCGAGCTGCTTTGGCAGCGCCAGTCTCGCGCTTGGTCGTCTTGACCTTGACTGGTGAGGTTTTATTGACCATGCGAGCAAGCTTGAGGCGCAGGTGGCTGCGGCGCAGGCCAGTTTTGCGTGGGCTACTCTGTTTTTTTGGTTGAGCCATAGTAAAAATCTCCTTCTCTTTAGGCTGACGTAAAACTTGTAGCTATTATACGCTAAAAGCGCAAAATTCTCTAGTGTTTGCGCTGTTTTGTATAGAAAAATATATTTATGGCCAATTGCCAAGCGAGCTATTACGCCTTGTTGCCCCATCAAGAACACACTCGCTAAGACGTCTAGGTTATGGCTTTGATATGACAGATATATGGAATATATTGTATGATGTTGTACATACTATTAATCTCAGTAAGGAGCACCTATGGCGATAAAAATAGATGGAGATATTAATCAATATATCAAACTGGTCGGCAGAAGCGACGAATCAGTTAAGACTGAAGTGCAACACGTCATCGACGAGTTGGATTGCACTCCTGTAATCCGAGAGGTCGACAAAGAGTTCACTGGCTACGACTCAAGTGAATCGTTCTGGTTACTGCACGATGCTGGGGTGGAATTTCGCTGGAACAACAATACGCTCGAAGCAGTCACTCTATATTCCCAAAAGGGACGGTCATCCGTCTCAGAATACAAACCGTATGCCACTCCACTATTTGCGGACTTCTCCAATACAGCAACGCGTGATGAGATTATTCGCCATCTTGGAACTCCTGATAATGAAGCAGATCAAAACGCAACGTGGGTGCGCTCAGCTTGGGTTCGTTATAATCACGAGAGTGGCAACTGGATACACTTGCAGTTTGACGATGACCTTCATCTGAAGATCGTAACGATTTGCACCCCTGTAGTTTAACCGTAAGAAAACTGATCCACCAGCACAATTACATCGCTGCTTTGACAGACTTGTAGATACATACCTACATAGTACGAGACTGTGACCGCGCAACCCAAAACAGGGCGCGCCATGAGGTGCCCTGTTTTTTACGGCACGATTAGTGAAGGTGGCTATTTCTAGACAACGATACTGACAAGCTTGCGCTTGACGTAGATAACCTTCTTGGGTGGCCCAGTGAGGTACTTTGCGACGCGGTCATCTGCCAGGGCTTGGGCAGTGATATTGGCTTCGCTGGCGTCTGGCGTGGTGGTGAGCTTGGCGCGGACTTTGCCATTGACTTGCACGACGATAGTCATCGTATCGCGGACGATCTTTGCTTCGTCCCACTCTGGCCAGGCTGCAAAATCGAGCTGGTCGCCATAGCCAAGCTGCTGCCATAGCTCAGCGGCCATGTGCGGCGCAAAGGGCTGCACCAACTGGATCAGCGTCTTGAGCGCTGGCTGCCATTGCTCAGTAAAGCCAGTTGTCTTGAGCTTGTAGAGGTCGTTGACGCACTCCATGAGCCCAGCAATGGCCGTGTTGAAGCTCAGGCGGTAGATATCGCTTGTGACCTTTTTCGTTGTAGCGTGGATGATCGACTCAAGCTGTGCGACGTCGACCTGCCCAGGCGCTCCACCCTGCTGCTGCCAATCATCAAACTCTTGCACCAATGTCCAGAGGCGATTCAAGAAGCGATAGACGCCAGCAATTCCTCGGCTACTCCAGCTTGAGTTTTCATCGATCGGCCCAAGGAAGAGCTCAAAGGTACGCAGTGCATCTGCCCCATACCCCGCATCGATCACCTCCAGCGGGTCGACGACATTGCCAAGACTCTTGCTCATCTTGCGGCCATCCTCGGCTTGGATGAGGCCATGGTAGACGAGCTTCCGCACCGGTTCGGCAAAGCTTGTGAGACCAAGATCGCGGAAGACGTGCGTCCAGAAGCGCACATAGAGCAAGTGGGCCGTCGCGTGGTCACCACCAACATACATATCAAGCGGTACCCAGTGGTTAGCCAGCGCTGGATCCCAGGCCTGCATAGCATTGTGTGGATCGGTGTAGCGCAGAAGATACCAGCTACTGCAGGCATAGCCATCCATCGTGTCGGTTTCGCGCTGAGCTGGGCCGCCACAGGTCGGGCAGGTTGTCGCCACCCACTCTTCTTGGGCAGCAAGGACGGATTTGCCATCACCGCGCGGCTGGAAGTCTTGCACTGCTGGCAAAACTACCGGCAGATCTGCCGCTGGCACAGGTACAGCGCCATGCTCGGGGCAGTGGATGATCGGGATGGGAGCGCCCCAGTAGCGTTGGCGGCTGATCAACCAGTCACGCATCTTGTAGGTTACCTTGGCGTGGCCACGGCCTTCCTGTTCGAGCCAGGCCACGATCTGCTCACGGGCATCCTCGCTGCGCATACCATCAAATGCACCAGAATTAACGAGCACGCCTTCACCATGGTAGCACTGGTCAGTGTCTGGGTCGTCGTCGGGCCGCTCAATGACGGTGACGATAGGCAGCTCGTATTTCTCGGCAAAGGCGGCATCGCGCTCATCATGAGCCGGGACAGCCATCACTGCACCAGTGCCATAGCCACCAAGGACATAATCAGCCACCCAGATGGGTATTCGCTCGCCCATCGCTGGATTTATGGCATAACTTCCAGTAAAGACCCCTGTCTTATCCTTCGTGTCATTAGTGCGCTCAATCTCCGATTTCTTGACTGCCTCGGCAATATAGGCCAAGACTGTCTCTTGGGCATCACCGCGCGCGAGATGCTGCGCGAGAGGATGTTCGGGTGCCAGCACCAAGAAGGTCGCACCAAAGAGCGTATCGGGGCGCGTCGAAAAGACGGTAATATTGGCGGCATCACTTTCCGTAGCTGCCACGGGCTTATCAAGGGCGAAGCGAATCTCTGCTCCCTCACTGCGGCCAATCCAGTTGGTCTGAGCTTGCTTAATCTTGTCTGGCCAGTCGAGCGCAGGGATGTCGGCCAGGAGCTGGTCGGCGTACTCAGTGATCTTGAAGAACCATTGCTTCATTGGCTTCTTCACCACCACCTCTTCACAGCGCCAGCACCGGCCATTGATCACCTGCTCATTTGCCAGCACGGTCTTATCCTTGGGGCACCACCACTGGAGTGAGTCCTTTTGGTATGCCAAGCCCTGCTCAAAGAGCTGCGTAAAGATCCACTGCGTCCAGCGATAATACTCTGGATCGCTCGTGTTGATCTCGCGACTCCAATCGATACTCGCACCAACGCGGCGAAGCTGAGTAGTAAAGTTAGCAATATTGGTCGCGGTCGTCTCTTGTGGCGTTTTGCCCGTCTTGATAGCGTAATTCTCCGCAGGGAGGCCAAAGCTATCCCAGCCCATCGGGTAGAGCACTTCGTGACCAAGGCTACGGCGGAAGCGCGCCACTGCATCGACAATGGAGTGCTCCATAAAGTGCCCTGCGTGCATCCCTGCTCCACTTGGGTACGGGAACATGCCGGTCACATAATACTTTGGTTTGGGAGAGGCGTCATCCGCCCGATAGCGCTGGTCGTCTGCCCAGTGCTGTTGCCATTTTGGCTCGATTTCTGCAGGATTGTATCGTTTCATGTCTTTCATATTCTACCATAGTGGGCGAGGGCAAAGACAACCCCGCTTCTTTTCTCGAAAGCGGGGCTGGATTTGTGTGCGGCGTTTTGCCTACGCTTCACCAGTAGCTGTTGATGACGTATCGCTGTCGTTATCTTTACTGGTGCTACTACCTCGCATGAGCTCACTATACGGAATACTGTCACTTGGCTTACGTAAATCAACCTTCGTGTCATTAACGTTGATCGTCACTGGCTGCTGAGACGACTGGCTAGTTGGCTTCATGACAATGCGCTTCACATCGTGCGAGAATGGCGACACCCAGAGCTCAAGATCCGTCTGGCTCAAGTCTGGCCCTGAGATAGCAGAACGCCGCTCGGTCTTGATGGTCTGGCCGTTTTGGCGTGTTGTTACACGAGTTGATGTCGCATCACTGCAGCGGCGGAGCAGCTCCCCAACACGGGTGTTGCCAAGGTCGCGGCTCAGCGAACGAGCTTCGTGGCTCGACGGGCTCGCTACCGTCACCTTGTAGCCCACTGCACCGTTATCGAGCGCTGGCTTATTCATCTTCTCTACTGTAAAGACATCGCCATGCTTGCGAAGTACTGCAGCGATCTCATTGCGCGCCTTAGTGTCGTACATAGCGTTAATTGCGTCCGTACATTGCTGAGTCGTCGTACGATTTGGGCTCATTTTGCGCATATCATCTTGCGTCATCTTGACCCATTTGCCATCGATTTTTTCGATAATAGGCAGTGCTTGCTTGGTATACTGCTCGCGCATCTTACTCCGCGCAGTATCTTTCTCCTCATCGGTCATGCTAGAAGTACTATAGCGCTTCATTGCCTGGTCGATCATGGCATCAACATACTTTTCGTATATTTTTTTGATACCATTGACGCGGAAATAGGTTGCCTCGCGATCCATGTAGATATCAGCCTTGACGGTCATCTCACCAACCTGAGGGATGTCCATCGTTACCTCACCATTACCGCCTGCGGCTTGGTTGGTGTGCTGCAGATTTACTCTGTAGGTGACCTTTGATGGGCCCGAAGTGCTGGTGCTGCTTGGTGTAATATCACCGCCCATGCTATATGACGCGTGCCGTGCGCTCACCAGATTTGCCACGCCATCCGTCACCACCTTGTGTGGGTTCTGATACCAGAAGAAGTACAATAGCACACCAGCAATAAGCGTGAGCAAAGCGATACCGCCACCGACAAGGCCAAGAATCAGCCCAAGCCGAGACTTCTTGGCTGGCTGAGCACGCAAAGCTCCTGGAGTCATGTGTGGTTGATATTGAGGCTGGGGCTGAGCTGGCTGCATGGCCGGAGCAGCTGGCTGCTCTGGTGCAGGCTGGCTAGCAGGCTCAGCTGCTGGGGCTGGCTGTGCAGCTGGGGTTGCTGGCTCGTTAGCCTCAGCCGGGGTTTGCACTGGCTCATTTTTTGGCGACGTCTTGCGCGTTGTGCTGCGCTTGGTTGCCTTTGGTTTTTTCTCTGTTGGCATAGATAGTTCTCCGCTTAATGCACTAGTCTCACACGTACGAATATACCATAAATCGCGTATTAACGCTACTGGCTTGGCCCGTCAAAGAAGTTCTCGTACTCCGAAAAATACGGCGCTTTGATGGCCTGCCAAGCGAGTGATTGACGCACCAGCTCCGTATCTTCGCTCAAGACACAGAGGATCTTAACGGCTTCCTCAAGGAATATCCCACCTTGCGATCCCTTGGCAAGAATCACTGCCCCAGGCCGTGCCACCGAACGGACGAACTGCCCTGCCTCGATCGCATTGCGGCATACCTTCACCTGGCAGCCACGCCGACGGGCAGCGGGCGCAAGATATTTCTCTGTCTCACCACCAACCGTCACCACCCAATCAAGCAAATGCGAGTCGCACGCCATGCCCAGCTTCTCGTGCTCGGCCTGGCTCGAGGCACCGAGCTCATTCATGTCACCAAGGATAGCGATCCGCTGCGGTGCCTGCGCAAAGCTATAGAGCGTCTGCAAGGCAGCCAGCGCAGCGGCCGGGCTGGAGTTGTATGTGTCGTCGATAATCGTTGTATCACCAAGACCCAGCAGCGGGTTCATCCGCCCAGGGACAGGCTTGATGAGCGCAAGGCCCTTCACTACTTCATCTGGTGTGCAGCCATAGAGCAGGGCTGCTGCGACGGCACCAACGATCGGCCTCAGGCTGTGCTCGCCCACCACATTAATGGCCGCCGCAAATGGCTGAGCGATATTTGGTGGAGCAATAATCCCCCCGCGATAGCCTACCTCAGCATCAAAGTTCTGCTGTTCAAAGCGATACTCAGCAAGGCCAGTTGTGCCATACGTACTAAAGTGTGGAGTAGCGATCAGGTCAGCAAAGCGACCCTCAATATCATCACGGTTAATCAGCACTCGGCGTGCATACTGCGTCACGGAGAGCTCCTCTTGTGCGACTGCTTCAATTGAGCCAAAGAACTCCATATGCTCTGGTGTTACTGCCGTCACTAAGGCAAGGTCGGGCCGGAGGTAGCGGCCAAAGTCGGCAATCTCCCCTGGCCGATCAGTACCAAGCTCCTGGACAATCACATCGACATCAGCTGGCTGAGCAACCCGCCGCCGAGCCGCTGCAAACACTTTAAGCCAAGCACCAATACTGTGCACCTTACTGGGGTATGTTACGCCGAGAATACCACACGGCGCCGAGAGATTGGTATTGTGGTTATTATCAAGCATGCGCACACGGTAGCGCTGCGATAGCAAGGTAGCCACCGCTCGCTTGGTGCTCGTCTTGCCCACGCTCCCCACCACGACGATCAACTTAACCTCTGGATGGGCTTGAAAATACCGGCTCACATACGTCTCGAGCCGCTTTTGGATAAACTTTTTGAACATATCCTTATTTTATCAGAAACAAGCGGGAATGCTACCGGTTGATTCTCCCGCTCGTTTGTGCTTGAATAGAAGAAGCCGTGGGGATATAGCTCAGTTGATAGAGCGCAGCATTCGCATTGCTGAGGTCGAGGGTTTGAATCCCTCTATCTCCACCAGGAGTTATTATAGCGACGAGCAATATTCCCGTCGCTATTTTTATAGTTCATAGCACAAGACAACCGTAAATAAAGCTAGTCAGCAGTTCCTACTGCCTCCACCACCGCCACTCCGGAGCCAAATTATCTTGTTGAAAACTATCGAATTCAAGATCCCGTAATTTCGGTAAGAGTGAGCGAAGGTGTTCTTCAAATGTCGACATTCTGTCGCGATATATCGAGATCTTGCTCATGAACTCTTTATCGTGGACGACACCGCATTTTATTGATCGTGTGAGAAACATGAGAATACTTTGCCCCTCATCGAAATAAGTCGCATAGTTGTCATTGTGCTCCCATTCGTAATCCTCATCAAACCAGTCGGCTGAGTACTTCGAGACATTGTCAGTTAGCTTTTTCAACCAATCATCAAACGTATAATCCATACGTTTGCAGATCTCATTTTGAGCAAATTGCGATTCAATCCTAGCCTCAAGTGTCACCGTGACGTTTTCTATAGCATCGCGGAGTGAGTCGTAGTCGAATACATTGGGGCTTCTGGGGACACGATTAGGTTTCACTTGCTCAAACGTTTCAATCGTCATCTCTGCATAAATGAGCGCTTCAAGATAATGAGGACCCGCTAAGCGATATTCTACTTTATGCTCTTCAGCCGATATGGCCGAATAGATGAAAGCATCGTTCAGTTCTGTTACACACCGATGGTATGCGTCGTCTGTCGCTATTTGCAGCGACTGATCCACCAAACGATTCCACCATTGAGAGTCTGGTGTTACGTTTGGATCATTTTTCCATAGATCTGATAGTTTTGACATGATAGCCCTTTGCTTTATTATTTTTAATAAAAAATAAGCGAGATATATCCTCGCTTACCTCAGGCCTTAACTAATGCTGATTACTGATCAACACCAGAAGGGGAATAATCTCAAAATGGTGGATCTTGCAGGATTCGAACCTGCGACCTCACGAATGTGAATCGTGCGCTCTAGCCAACTGAGCTAAAGATCCATGGTGGAGCATACCAGATTCGAACTGGTCACCTCTTCGCTGCCAGCGAAGCGCTCTAGCCAAATGAGCTAATGCCCCGTCTGGTATAGACTATAGCAAAAAATCACCTCTTTGACTAGAGGTGATTTACCGGTAGCTGCTACGCGCCCACCCTGGGGCACAATGTTTGTTTTGGCACGATGTTTGTGTTTGGACGCAACGGTACCCCTTTTTGCGTACCAGCTTGTCTTTATTATGCACCACCGCTTTGCAAAACACAAGCAGTTCGCCGATTAATTATCATACTTTTATGGTTCAGGCACTCTATGGCTCTTATACTTCATCTGGAGAAATGTCCAGTTAATACAAGCATCCAAGCAAGGTGCTCGTATAAGTATCTTAATATAAGATCTCCCCTATTGTTATTTACAAAAGCAAAACACCACCGTCTTGGTGGTGCTGATGTGTCGCGAGGCATCATATCTGGTGCGGACGAGAAGACTTGAACTTCCACGAGCGCAATGCTCACCAGCCCCTCAAGCTGACGCGTCTACCAATTCCGCCACGTCCGCATATCTCGCGACACTGTTGATTATACCGCATGTTAGGGGGTTTTGTAAACATCTCGCGTTGTCACTGTCCAACGGAGGACGTCTGCGTAGCGATCTGCACCGGAGACGAGTGTATCGCCCTGCTGAATAGCCTGTACGCCGGGGCCTGTCGCATACACACTAGCCGACCGATAGAGACCAATCGCCGGCACATCGCTATACCACTGTTCGGCAAACGCTTTGTACTTGGCAGCACGCAGCTTGGGCTCGAGACGCGTCCGGGCACTGGCCAGCGCGGCATCTGCGGTGCGGCTCGTGTAATTGACAAAGTTATACCCCTGGTAGCCAGTCTGAGAGGAGTGCCAATAAGCGTAGACATCGGGGTCGGCACCAATTGCCAGCTCATAGAGCAAAACATCGTAGCTTCGCCCCTGCAACGTCCCTTGGACAAAGGTGGATGACGTTGCCGAGCGGTCGATCACTTGCTGCATCACCGCGACACCAAGCTGCTGCCACTGCTCCATTACCTTGGCGAGGACTGCTTCGTACTCCGCACCCTTCGTGGTAGTAATCATAATTTCCAGCTTTTGGCCATCTTTACTGCGGACTTTGCTGCCATCGGCGAGCTTCCAACCTGCTTCATCCAGCATTGCAGCAGCCTTTGTTTTGTCATGCTTATCTGCAGATGGTGTATTGATACCGCCAAGCTGACTGGGGATAAATGGCCCATCGAGGCGCTGCACCCCCTCACCCAGCGAGGTGCGAATCGCAGCGGTGTTGGTGCCTAATTGGAGGGCTTTGCGAACCGCGCGATCTTTGAGGATGGGGTTGGTATTGTTCATGAGCAAATACACCCCGCGGTCGGTTGGTACAGTGGTTGTAGTGTATTGGTTGCGTGGGATATCTTTGCGCATCACAACGGAGAGGTCGGTTGCGCCACTCAGCTCACCAGCTTGCAAAGCCGAGACGATATCTTGCTGCGTGCTATACGCTTGGAGTTCGAAGCGATCAAGCTTGGGTCGGCCACCAAAGTAGCCATCGAAGGCAACAACATGTACCGTCTTTGGCCGGCGAGCATTGTTAGTCGATTGCAAAATCTGGAACTTAAATGGCCCACTACCAACTGGCGAATGATTAAACGGTGCCTGGCGCATTGAGCTTGGCGTTGCCGAGCCTAGCATATGCTCGGGCAAAATCGGGAAGGTCAACGCATGTGGGAAGGCGGCATATGTGGCAGGTAGCACAAACTGCACAGTGGTATCGTTGACTGCCTTGGCCTGGACGTCGACCCAGTTGACGCGCAAGGGCGAGCGCACCGCCGGGTTCTTGATGAGGTTGATCGTGAAGACAACATCCTTGGCGGTAAGCTTGTGCCCATCGTGCCAGCGGACATCATCACGCAATTGAGCAGTGTAGGTTTTGCTCGCTTCGTTATAGGCAAGATTGGTTGCAACATCTGTGTGGAGCGAACCCTTGGCGTCATAACGATAGAGCGAGGAAAACATGAGTTGGCTGGCCGAAAGCTCGGCACTGCTGGTTGCAAAGAGTGGATTAAGCGTCTCAATCGGGCCAAGCGCCCCCTCGATATACGTCCCGCCAGTCCCGCCAGTTGCTGTCGTCGCGTCACGGCGGATAAATATCTGAGCAATAATACCAAGCAAAATCACTGCAATGAGGACAAGCCACAACACAACCCGCCGCCGGGCTCGACGCAAACTCTCGAAGCGGCTCCCTAAGAACTTGCCAACGTGGCGCGTCGCGCTATCTTCGAGCTGCTTGAGGTCACGGCGTGGCTTCTTGCGGCGAGATGGCACCGATTTCGCTGCTTTAGCTGCCCGCAGCGATTCATCCTCCTGAGGCACAACTGCCGACGAGGTCTCACGGCGCTGGAGGTGCTTCTCCTGCCGATTCGCCATGCTCTACCCCACAGACGGCAACAAGAGTGCCGCCAAAATAGACCCAACAAAAGTAACCGCCAAGAAGATCGTCGCCTCAAAGAGGTTCTTGTCGAGGCCGCGCCGCGTGGTATAGAGCTCACCCGAGGCGCCAAAACCTGCACCAAGCGTCGCCCCGCGCTGCTGGAGCAAAATAGCCAGGATCATCAAGATGGCCGAGCCAATCATTATTGTTTGTAGAATACTATCAAGATTCATGTTGTTCCTCCTGCGTGCGCCCATAATTTAGCTCAAGCGCGCTGCTTACTATATAGTTTACCAGACTCATAATCAGGCCTGTCAAGATGGAGTGAAGAAACGTCATCTTGAGACCTGGCGCCAGTATCAGTGAAATATAGACCATAAAGCCGTTGACAACGACGGTAAAGAGACCGAGTGTGACGAGAATAGCGGGAAGCGATAGGATGATGGCGATCGGCTTAAAGACTGCATTGACGACTGAGAAGATGAGCCCAGCCAGCAAAAACACCGCAATGCTCATATCGGGTTGGACACCGATATAACCCGTACCAAAGATGCGCACGGCAATCCACAGCCCAAGTGAATTTAGCACCCAGCGGATAATAAAGGCAAAAAATTGTCGTTTCATTTGCTCTAGTATAGCGGTTTTTTACCATTTTGTCGATAAGCTGGCGCTGAGATTATCGTGGCCGCTTGGCGTAATGAGGATATCATCTTCAATCCGGACACCAATACCCTCCTCTGGAATGTAAATCCCTGGCTCGACGGTAAGCACCATACCGGCGCGCAGTACCCGCGGTGCACCCAGGCTGTCGTGTGTATCGACGCCAAGCCCGTGGCTGGTAGCATGTGGATAGTAGCGCCGGAAGGTGGCTTGGTCGTGACGATCGCGTAGGAGACCAAGCTGCTGCAAGGCATCGCGCATAATGTCGTCGCTCTGCTGGATGTAGTCAGCCACAGGGAGATTTGGCTCGAGCAACTCAATGATGTGTTGCTGCGCCTGCACCACCGCAGCATGGACATCCTGCTGGCGCTGCGTCGGTTTGATACCATAGGTGCGAGTGATATCCGCACAATATCCGTTGACCCGCGCCCCAACGTCGATCAGCACCATATTCTCAGCAGTAAGCGGCCCTGCATTATGGCTGTAGTGCAAAGTACAGGCGTTAGCACCACCAGCGACAATTGGACTATAGGCATGGCGGGCATTGTGACGCCGGAATAGATAGTCAAACTCCGCTTCACACTCGTACTCATGCCGGCAGTCCGGCAAGCGCTGCTTGGCTACTTCAAACGCCTCGATCGTCAGCGCAATTGCCTGGCGCAGCGCAGCAATCTCCTCCGGCTGCTTGATAGCCCGCAATTCACGCAGCTGGCGGAGACACGATTGTACCGAAGGAAAGATCCGCTGCAGTACTTTGCTCAGGTCGCGCGAGGCGGGGTTGAGCATAAAGCCGTAGTCGGTGCGGTCGTTTACTTCGTATACAACCGTATGGCGCTTGGCAAGCTGGCGTAGCTCTGCCTCAAAATCGTGGGCGTCAATCACTGCATCAGCGCCACTGATCCGCTTGGCTTCCTCACTGCTGAGTTCACCAACGAAGGTCTGCTGCACCGCATCGAGATGAGGCCGTACGAGTGTTGTGCGGCCACGTAGTCCATCAATAATCAGCTTCCAACCTGGCCGCTCAATCCCACTAAGCCACCAAAAGTTTGACTCCTGCTGAAATGGTGCCGGCTCATCGCCACTGCCCTGCACTTCGTCATACGCAGTCAATACTGCCAGCCCACCCGCAAGCGCATCAATGCAACGCGCTCGATTCTGACGAAAGTCGATCATGACCGCTTGATACCTCGCAGTACCTCTGTCAATTCTGCTGGGAAGAGGATCATCGTCTTCTGGCTTGGCTCGGCACTAATGCGTTCAAGTGTCGTGAGCGTACGCAGGTTGATTGCGCCCGGGGTGTTAGCAAGAATCTGAGCGGCCTCTGCGAGGGTCTCTGCAGCGGCTTTTTCACCATCGGCATTGATGATGTTAGCCCGGCGCTCACGCTCGGCTTCGGCTTGCTTAGCCATAGCGCGCTTCATATCGCCTGGCAACTCGATGTTCTGAATCTTCACGTTCTCGACGTCAATCCCCCACTTGTCAGTCTCAGCATCGACAATCTCTTTGATTTGCTGGCTAAGCTCCTCTCGCTTGGCAAGTAGGTCGTCCATGTCAATGTTACCCGTCACATCACGTAGCGCTGCCTGAGCAAACTGACTGGTGGCATAGATATAGTTCGTCGTCTCGAGGACGGCCTTTGGCGCATTAATGACACGAAAGTACACCACGGCGTCCACACCAACTGTCACGTTGTCTTTCGTAATAACCTCTTGCTTCGGCACATCGATCGGCGTCGAGCGGACATCGACCATCATAATCGTCTGAAAGATTGGCACCACCACACGCAGACCTGGCGCGCGCTGACCTGAGAAGCGCCCAAGCGTTAGCACCACACCACGCTGGTATTGATTCACCACCCGAATCCCGCTCAGCATGAAGACAATCGTCGCCACGATGATGCCGATAATGATATATTCCATATTCCTCCTTTGGACTAGCTTATTGCTTTTATCATACCACATTGTGGCAAAATAGCGAGACAGCAACAGTCTTGGCATCTTACAGCATTATTAGAGTCCCTTCGACGCATTAGCCTATTTCCGGTATACTAGACGTAGCCATGCCAGAGCCAGATTCGTCATCGTCATCACGCCAACCGCTAGCCGAGCGGCTGCGCCCACAGTCGCTCGATGCCGTGATAGGCCAGACACACTTACTGGGCGATGCCGAGATTTTGCGCCAGATTGTCGCCAAGAAGCAACCCGTGAGCCTCATCTTCTGGGGGCCACCAGGTACGGGCAAGACGACGCTGGCGCGGATTATTGCTCGCGAGGTGGAGGCTGAGTTTATCGAGCTCAGTGCCGTTACTAGTGGCAAGAAGGACGTCGAGCGAGTCATCCAGCATGCCCGGCAAAATTGGAATCTTGGCCTGCGCACCATACTCTTTGTCGATGAGATCCACCGCTTTAATAAGGCGCAGCAAGACGCATTTTTGCCTCATGTCGAGTCGGGGCTGATTACGTTGATCGGTGCCACCACTGAAAATCCAAGCTTTGAGGTTATCACACCACTGCTGAGCCGGATGCGCGTACTCGTCTTGCAACCACTGAGCAAAGACGAAATTCACGCTATTCTCCAGCGCGCCATCACTACTTTGGGCAAGACAGAGCACGTCACGCCAGAGGCGCTCGATTATCTTGCCGAGCTATCAGGCGGCGATGCCCGAGTGGCGCTCGGTAACCTTGAGCTTGCCCTGAGTCTCGCTGAGACAGTGACGCCTGATACCGTTACAGCTGCTGCCCAAAAGAAGCTCCCGGGCTACGACAAGCAGGGTGAGATGCACTATGATGTGATCTCGGCCTTCATCAAGTCGATGCGGGGCAGCGATGTGCGCGCCACTCTTTATTATCTAAGCCGAATGATCGACGCCGGCGAAGACCCAAAGTTCATTGCCAGGCGCATGGTGGTATTCGCCAGTGAGGATATCGGGCTGGCGGGTAATGGTGCGTTATCTCTAGCGGTGGCGACCTTCCAAGCGGTGGAGCGGGTTGGCTTGCCTGAGGCCCGCTACAACCTCTACCACTGCGCCACAGCACTTGCCCGCTCGGCTAAATCGCGCGAGATCACCGACCTCATGCACGAGGCAGAGGCCCTCGCCACGCGCTATGCCGATACACCAGTGCCACTCCACCTGCGCAATGCTCCCACCAAACTCATGAAGGAGCTCGGCTATGGCAAAGGCTATCAGTGGCAAGCAAACTTCCAGCACAAGAAAGGTTTTTTGCCAGATGAGGTAGCTCAGCACGTGTCAAAGGATAACACATAAGAAACTATAAGATAATCTTTATCCGCTCCTGACGCATTAGTCTCCTTTCACACCTCTTGTCGCAGCTGCTAACTAAGAATGAGAAGTAATCGCCGAATGTTAACCACGACATCACGATCATCTGGTATTCTCCTCTCTTATGTATACTGTCTGGTTTACTGCAAAAGGTCGCTATCGCTGGCTCATTTTGCCAAGCAAAAAGCCTAGGCAGTCTAGTCATAGACCGACCTAACTATTCGTCGTATTATCTATCTCCCCGGGGTATCAGCTACTGCTGCGCCACTCCAAGCTGCTCATCTTTGAGTGCTGCATACACTCCATTCGTCCAGCCAAAGCCATCTTGCAGGGGGTACTCCCCACCGCCGCCTGCACTGGCGGTGACAACATCATACTTCTCGACCATTTTGCGCTTCTTGGCAAAGACAGCTTCATTAGTGGCAAGCCAGCGATCGCGAATGGTTGCCGCCAGTGTGTCATAGCCGTAATTGCGCAGCCCCACAATGGCAAACCACTGCAGTGGTGCCCAGCCATTGGGGGCATCCCACTGCTGGCCATTAGTGATGAGGGTTGAAAGGAGCCCACCTGGCTGCAAAAAGTCTTGCTCGAGGCGTTGCGCCACCGCTGCAGCTTGCTCATCAGTCGCAATCCCCACATATAGTGGCGTCACCGCGGCAAGTGTTAGTCGCCCGGTGGTCTGGCCCGTGGTGATGGCATAATCCTCAAAGAATTGCGTGGTAGGTTGCCAGCAGTAGCGGCGAATTGCCCGAGCTCGGCGCTCGGCCGCTGCCTCAAAACGCCGCGCCAAGCGACGTTGCTTGATGAGCCGATAAGCCTCGGCGATCGTCATTTCGAGCTGGTAGAGGAAGCAATTGAGGTCGACCGGCACATACTTTGTCGTCTCGATGGTCTGGATCTGACAGGGGTCGGCAAACCACCGGCTGCTAAAGTCCCACCCGCTCTCGGCTGCCGCCCGCAGATCAAGGAATGTCCGCGTCGTATGCGCCGAGGCTGCGTGATGTGCCGTATGGACATCTTCGCGATGCGACTCGGGGCGTGGTGTGGTACGGTTGTCATAGTAACGATTGAGTGGCGTGCCATCAGGCATAACAGCGACGCGGAGATACGCTGGGTACTCAACGGCCTTGGCTTTCGCAATCTGGCGACGGCCCTTCATCCAAAAGCGATACTCAGCAAGAAGGCTTGGCAAAAACTCTGCATAGACCCGTTTGCCCCGGTGACGTGCCAATAGCTGCACCATCGCCGCAAACAGGGGTGGCTGCGACCGGCTCAAGAAGTATGTCCGGTTAGCCGTGGGGATCATTCCAAACTTGCGCAGCATGTAGGTATAGTTGCGCATCATATACTCAATGGAGCGCCAGCGCCCATCCGCCGCTAGGCCAAGCATAATGAAATACGTATCCCAATAAAATAACTCATCAAAGCGTCCACCTGGCGTCATATATGGATATGGCAGCGCAAGGAGCGAACCCCGATTCTTGCGATTGCGGCGCTCGAGCTGTTGCCAGAGCTGACTCACATGTTGACGTGCAGTAGTGGTGTCGGTCGGTTGGTAACTCGAGGCCGGGTATACTGTAGTAGAAAAATGCTGCCCAACGAAGGTCGCGAGATCGAAGCCGGGCTGCCGACGCTGCCGACGATACCGCGCCATAATCGTCCGAGCTGGCTTGGTGGGTGTCATATCGACAAACGCCTTACCATCACCATAAATCTGCTGCGTTTGCACCTCATCAAAGAGCTCGCTGAGCGTCTCGTCGGGCGAGCTTGGCGTCGGGCGCACCAGCTCTACCGTCTGCACCGCAGCGGCTTTGGCATTCTCTTTGGTATCTTTGGTAAGAGCAATGATTTTCGCAGCAAAAGCGCGGCGGACGTTGTGCATGATAGGCGGGTTCTCCCTATGGTGTTATGGTTGATGTTTGGCGGCGCGTTTGCGCTCGTTGGCGTCGAGGTATTTCTTGCGGAGGCGAAGGGCGTGCGGCGTAACCTCAAGGAGTTCGTCATCTTCAATAAAGTCGATCGATTGCTCAAGGCTCAGCTGGGTGTGTGGCGTCAGTTGGACGGTGCCGTCGCTTGATTTGCTGCGCATATTGGTAAGGTGCTTAGCCTTACATACATTGATCTCGAGGTCATCCGGGCGGTTATTGAGGCCAACGATCATCCCAGCATAGACATCAGTTCCCGCCCCAACGAAGAGTTCACCGCGCGCTTCGGCCGCTTGTAAGGCATATGGCGTGGTCGTGCCTGGCTCAAAGGCGATCAACACACCGTTGCGCGTCCGCGGCAATGCACCACTAACAGGCTGATAGCCGTGTGGCAGGCTATACATAATGACTGTCCCCTTTGTATCTGTCAGGAGGCGGTTGCGCAGGCCAATCAACGCTCGGGTCGTAATAGTATAGGTCATCCGCGCTGCGCCGCTGGTGGTTTGCTCTTGTTTGCGGAGCTCGGCTTTGCGCTTGCCAAGCTCTTGGCTAACAACACCAACGAACTCAGGGCCAATCTCAACCAGCAGCTCCTCAACTGGCTCTTGCTCACTGCCATCCTTGGTGATCGTCACAACCTCTGGCCGGCCAACCTCAAATTCGTAGCCTTCGCGGCGCATCGTCTCGATCAGTACACTGAGGTGGAGCTCACCTCGCCCCGACACCACAAAGCCAATACCAGACTCTGCCACCCGCAGTGCTACATTGGTCTCGAGCTCACGCTGGAGACGATCACCAATCTGCCGGCTGGTAGTGAATTCACCCTCGCGACCCTTCATCGGGCTGGTATTGGGCCCAAGGTACATGCTAATG
Source organism: uncultured Candidatus Saccharibacteria bacterium (assembly GCA_937990725.1). GTDB lineage: Bacteria > Patescibacteriota > Saccharimonadia > Saccharimonadales > Saccharimonadaceae > Saccharimonas. Next base: position 107,730 of record CALKQS010000015.1, read on the forward strand.
GTAGGGGCTTCAACTGCCATAACGGGCAGTGCCTCTGGCAGGTCACGGCTAGCGAGCGTCTCCCCAATGTGTGCGTCGGCCGCACCAACGATGTAGACAATATCGCCCGCGCCTGCCTCGCTCACCTCTTCTTTGGCGAGGCCGCGGCTAATGAAGAGCTTATCAATCTTGGCATTGGTAGTTGTACCATCTGTCTTGATGAGGGTGAGCGCCTGGCCACGCTGAGCCACCCCGCGATGGATTCGGCCAATCGCATATTTGCCAAGGAAGGTATCGTACTGGAGAGCCGTCACGAGCATCTGGAAAGGCCCGTCTGCGACTTGTGGCGCTGGGATGTGCGAGATAATCGCTTGGAAGATCGGTGCCAGGCTGGCTGGCTCACTGGCATCACTTGGCAGTGCCGCCCAGGCTTTGCCTTCGCGCGCTACGGCGTAGTACACCGGGTATTTGAGCTGCGCTTCGTCGGTGGCAAGCTCAAGGAAGAGATCGGCCAGCTCGTCCTCCACCTCGGCAATGCGCCGCGCAGGCTTGTCGATCTTGTTGATAATCACCACCGGTGTTAGACCAAGCTCAAGCGCTTTACTCAGAACAAACTTCGTCTGTGGCATCGGGCCTTCCTGCGCATCCACCACGAGGAGTACGCCATCGGCCATATTGAGCGTGCGCTCCACCTCGCCACTAAAATCAGCGTGGCCAGGCGTGTCGATGATGTTGATCTTGTAGTCGACTGCTGGCTCAGCATCGGCAGGCTGGTAGTAGACCGTCGTTTGCTTGGCAGTGATGGTAATGCCACGCTCGCGCTCTTGGTCGCCGCTGTCCATGATGAGCGTCTGAGCCATTTCGGCTTGGTTGCTGCGGAATGTATTGCTCTGCTTGAGCAAGCCATCAAGCAGCGTTGTTTTGCCGTGGTCGACGTGGGCAATAATTGCAATATTACGAATATACTGTGGATCTGTCATAACATAAAATAACGGCCCGAATTATATCAGACCTTCCTTACTGCTTATAGTATCACACTAGCAGCTGGTTTGCCTAGGGTAATGTGCATAATCGCGGTGCATAGTGTAGAGCCTCGCCGCGTCGTACCTCATCACTGTGCGACCACTGTTATAGTCAGGCGATCAAGCAAATCATCCAACGTTTCTACCGTGGCAATTCGACGCCAGCCACGCGCCCCGACGACCATCCGTAGGTCATCGATCATACTGACGATGGCGGGTGCAGACTGTTCTCGATAATCAACCGTCTGCAAGCGCTCCAAAAGGCGCTGCCACCCACCCTGGGCTCGAATCATTCGGATCATAAGCTCATACAAGTTGTAGACCTGGGCCGAATGATCCTCCCGGCCAGTTACGAGCAAATATTGCCGCTCGGTATGGCGCCCAGCCGTGCACTCCCTATCATATCCGTGGTTATAATACCCATACGTTCGCTGCAGTAGCGCAGCGGTATTGGCCTGGATCGCATGCGTGAGCTCAATGAAGACGGCCGCTCGCGGGTCGCCTGGCTCGAGATCGATCGATATATCAATCGTATACTCCATCACATCTGCCTCCCACTCCTCGCGCTGAGTAATAATGCCACGTGGTGCTGTCTCACCCAAGCATTGCAATACGTCGATATCCTGAGCATCATACCATGGCTCGGTATCAAGCTGGTGCAGCGCCTCGTGAAGAGCGAGCCGGTCGTGATAGGTGAGCGGATAGCCCTTCTCGGCAATGATCTGCCGCAGCGCACAGTCGATCATCGCATCATCATACTCCGCCACTGGCTGGCGCAGCTGCGCTACAAAGCGCTCGGCCTGCATGGTGTAGAGTGTCACATCGATCCCCATCACCCCAGCGTCAGAATAGACGATTCCATAGGCTTGGTAGTCAATCGCCTGAAATAACCCTGCCTCAAACAGCTGTCGATGCAGCGTTTGCATCACCAAATGCTCATACAGGTGTGCCACGAGATGATCGCCGCACGGCTTGAAGAGATGAAATGACTCCATATCTGTATTATACCCTACTACTCCACATTTTGCTTGATTATGCTATACTAGCTATATGATGCTACAAAATGATACACAATGTTCGTCAAGTGATCGCCCCACGGTATCCCCACGGCCACTACGAGTGGCAGTTGTTGCCCCACCCTGGCTGGCCCTGCCCATCAAAGGCTATGGCGGTATCGAGCTCGTCGTCGAAGGTTTGGTGCGTGCACTGCAACAGCGCGATGATGTCGAGGTAGAGCTCTTTGCCAATGGCGCACGGCGGATGCGCAACGGCACACCAACCCACTCGTACTACAAGCGCGAACTCTTCGATACCATCGACGACCCCTACTACGACGCACCACTCCAAGCCCTCCAGACTCATCTCAATTTTGCTCTCCACGCCATCGAAGCCGATGGTCATTTTGATATCATTCACGACCACAACCCCTACATTGGGCCGGCCTTTTTCTCACCAGTGAGCCGCATACCGGGGCTGCCACCAGTGTTGCATACGTTCCATGGGCCACCATTTTCGACGCCGCAGACTATCGAGGCAGGGCAGATGGATAATCGCCCACAGCTCAAGTATATGAATCCTGGCCGCCTCTACATGACGTGCATCTCGGAGGCAATGGCGCGCAAAGCCCCACGTGAGATCCGCCCCCATCTGCTACCAGCCGTACACAACGCTATTGATTGCGGTGCCTTCCCGTTCGTCTCGCACAAGCAAAATTACTACATCACCCTCGCCCGCTTCACCCAAGACAAAGGCCAAGCTACTGCTGTAGCCTATGCTGCTCAGTATAAGAAGCGCCTCCGCATGGCGGGCACCGTGGCGGGGATCGGCAGCAACCGCAAGCTACTCCTCGAGCTCTCCAACCCACTCACCAACTACCGACGCAACGAAGAATTTCGCTACTACAGCGACCACATCCTCCCGGCTGTTCTCAAGTATCGGCGCATCACCTATGCAGGTAATCTCAGTGGTAAGAAAAAACTCGACTTCGTGGCCAACGCCAAGGCGCTACTCTTTCCTATCGAGTGGGATGAACCCTTTGGTATGGCAGTTATCGAGGCGCTGGCCTGCGGCACACCCGTTGTGGCAATGAAGCGCGGTGCCATGCCCGAGATTATCACCCACGGCGTCAATGGCTTCCTTGCGAGCAACCAAGATGAGTTCTTTGCCTATGCCAACCGCGTGGACGAGATCGACCCAGCCGCCTGCCGCGCCAGCATTGAGCAAAAATTCTCCGCCACTATCATGGCGCAAAATTATGTCGAGCGATATCAGGAGGTGATTGCTAAGACGAGGTGGTGAGTGAGCGCTAGCTGGATTACTGTGGCGGATAGATAGGATAAAGCTAAACTATTTTTATTAACGAAAGCTTATACAACGCATCTGATATACGGAGATGTAGTCTCTCGATACACAGCAGATACCTACACTTAGCACTACGCTGTAACGTAAGCCGCAGTCACCTCTCACGCCACATCACTTCTTCAAGCCCATATCCTTATAACGGCAGTATATAGCCGCCAGTATAAGTGCCATTACTATAAAGAATATGACGATATGAACCGCAACGTCTGGTGTCTTACCAGAAATACCATCACCAAATGTAGTATTGATGGAATTATAGATCAACAGTAGCGCTGCAAGTAAGCACACATTGTAGGCAATTTTATATCTGTATTCCATGAGCGTTGTTGCTTTCGTTGCATGCCGTAGATTTCATACGTATGCCCTTATTGTACATTATTGATAGGACCAATTTTGGAGGTTGTTTACTGCTTAACTAATAGGTAGTAACTGCTACCTGCTGAATTATCTAAGTAGCGCAATAAATTACGCAAGAAAATCCAGTTTTACGCAGTTTCAACTTCACTATACGTACCTCGTTGGATAAAAATATTACTAAATATAGCGTTAGGTCTATGGTGGTGAAATAATGTCATAGACATCCTTACGCCACAGCTTCTGTTATCCATGCGAGGTAGTCATGTGATCCATCTGTAATATCTAAACATATTATTTCAGGAACATCGTAGTCATGGAGGCGCTGCACTGCCTCTTCGATCTCTGGAAACTTGCTCTTTTCAGTTTTTATCAGCAAGAGAAACTCGTCGTCCTCTTGGCATTCTCCGTCCCAGACATAAACGGAATGTATTTTTGTTATCTGAACGCAGGCTGCAAGTCGGTTCGCAACGAGGTGCTTGGAAATAGTTGATGCTTGCTCCTTGGTTGCGACTGCAACTGTTATCATGCAGTACTTGTTATTAGACATACACACTCACTCCTCTTTAGTCGGCTATTGGGTAGTCGTATGGGTTAATTATATCATCGTTATAATATGGTCGTTTCTAGGTGTTATATGGAAGTACGGATAAACGCTATCTCCGCATAGCAGACTTCTCAGTTATACCAATACGAGTAATCCGTTCGGTTGTGTCGAATTCAAAGCGCATAGCAATGTCTGCGATGTTGACATTATCGTAACGAATCCAGGTATTATTGAACCAATTTCCGGTTTTGCTGGGACTACCAAGGTATTCTTCTACAGTATTCTTATGCGCCATGTTAGAGAAAGTTGAGAATAGTTGGTCAGTGTAGGGTAGATACCCTTCTTTGTCTGACTGCTGGGTATATACTGCGACAGAACGTAGCCTACCTAGTCCCCACAGCAGTTCTACCCCATCATCAAAGTACTGCCAGTAATCTGAGAATTCATTTAGTTCATCGTCAGCTGCGCTAATTTTGGGCTGGCGTGAACTATTTGCCAGTACTTTGTTAAGTTGTGCCTCAACTTTATCTTGCGATAAACTCAGGATTTTGAGAAATTGATTGATGTTTCCCGGTATAAACAATGTCTTCTTCACCTTGTTCTATATTTCTTGATGTTTGTAGTTTTGTAGTCAAGTCTTACGGCCACGATATATCATAACATAACCGACACTGTACTAATTATCGATAAGCATCTACCGTGCACTCTTGTCTGCATCATCATTTTCCTGCTGTACTGCTTGAGTAGACTCTTCTTGGATTTGCGCCTTCCGCTTTGCTAAAATCCGAGCTTTGGCGTCGTCTTGCTTAAGCAAAATCACCGGCCCCGGCTCTACTGTTTGATAAGCAACTTCATTCAATAGTCCTTTAGCGCTCCGCATACCAGGTGGCATAAGACGCCATGCGTACGGCTTGAGGCGTTCCTTACTCCACTCGTCGCTTTCTTCTCCATAGAACAATTTTTCTAACTTCGCAGAGATTGGTATCTTTGGTTCTTCCGACGTCTTAACCGATACCCTACCTAGTGCTCTGGCAATCATCTCTCCAGGGCTGTGCTCATACCATCTCTTTTCTTCATCAGAAGGCTTATCTATAGGTGGCTGTTCTGTCATATACTCTCTAAGATAGCAAATTGTTATATACAGCACAAGATGTTATACATTAATATCACGCATAAGCTCTATATTCCGTATCCTGCTAAGTCCTCAGAAGTGTATGTATAAGTTAAGTGTGCACCGTACATCACTGCACCTCATTCATCTGTAGATTAACAGCATATCATTATGATACTCAGCGAAATCCTCCGGTGGCAATGCTCCGATACCTGGCGCCCCTCGATATAAGTAGTGGTCAACTACTCTGGGCAATGTGCAATCCAGTTGTGAGAAAAAGGTGGCTTTGCGCTCATCGCCATGATACAGCGTAATGGTTGTGCCATATCCACAGCATTCATCAAACTCGTAGGCCAAAGCTTCGTTCTTTCCTGGCTTGAAGTCATTGATCGTATAGAGCGTTCCCGCCTGGGGGACGTAATACTGCACGATATTCTCTAGAAAAGGAATCTTTACTTGCTTTAGATCTGTTGCAACGACAATATATTCGGGGTCGTCGATATTTGTGCCAGGATAGTGTATCAGAATTGAGTTGTATGATTGCCGGTCTATCTCGCGATAAGATAGCTCGTAGAACGGATAATGCTCCTGCCTTGCGGAATCGTACAGGTAGTTTTGAGGAATGACCGATTCAATGTGTCCAAGCAGTGAGGATATCTGTTCTTGCTCACTTTTGCTCAATGAATCAGCAATGGCCAACGCAATCTTATCTTCGTAGTTGCCATAAGCAAGTACGGAACGCCAAAATAGATCGTTTTGTCGTTTTGTCTCCCATAGTGTTGCTATGTCAAATTTTGGAGCATGCTCCATGGTATAAATATAGCATTAAGGGTGGCCATTTAACAAACGTTCGAGCAATGCAAGCGGTGTGTAATACGGAGTGAGACTATCTTTGCATGTGTCATATACCTCGACAGTTTCTGCTGCCATGCCCATCGCTCGTAAGTCGTCAGCATCTTCTATGTTGTAGATGAATTTAAGCCGATAGAGCGCGTATTCTATGGCTGCTGATCCAGAGTCTCGTGCCAAACGAAGTCCCTGGGAAATAGTGTCGTTCTTGGTTTTCTGCTTCTGCTCGAGCGTGGTCGCATGAGAAAGTTCATACGTCGCCTCATCTCGCTTTATGATGGCATACGATAAAGCATCTTCAAGAACGTTCAGTCGTCCAAAAACTCCACCAGTGGCAACTATATCGACCTGGTCATGTCTACTAGCATGTCTAGACAAATAAATAACCGAAAGGAGGATTGATTGAGTGTATGGAAGTAGGATCAACACAAGGCGGTGCAGGCTGTGCTGGGCTCCCATAGCAGTGGCGAGCGGGAGCGGATGCATAACCATTTCCTGAAGAGCACGGTGGTGTG